>JASFER010000484.1:0-3011 GCA_050124755.1 Desulfobacteraceae bacterium | reverse complement strand
CGCATTCGCCGCCGGAAGTGAATTGGTGGTCCGCCAGATTAAAAGCCGTTTCAAATCCATCCGTTACACCACTTTGGCTTTGGTGATAAGTACTTTTTCCATCGGCAGCGCCGCTTTTTTCCTGCTGTCCGAGGTGATCCCGTTTGCCAAAGCCATGCCGCCCCTTCATCGCGCAGGCGTATCCCTGCTGGCCGGCGCCATTCTGGTGGCGCGGTCACCTTCATCGGCCATTGCTGTAGTCAATGAACTGAGGGCCAAAGGACCTTTCACCAAAACCGCTTTGGGCGTGACGGTGATTATGGATGTGGTGGTTATCACCCTGTTCAGCCTCAGCGCATCCATTGCCGGTACCTTACTGGCCGGAGCACCCTTCGATTTTCGTTTTCTATTGATCCTGACCGTGGAAATGGGGCTGTCGGTGATCCTGGGGATCGTGTTGAGCTACGCTTTGCGGTTCTTTCTGGCCTGGAATTGTCACAAGTGGCTCAAAACGTGGTTCATTATGGCGGCAGGGTACGCCGCCTTCCTTTTATCCGACGTCTTCCGGCATTATTCCATGCTTTTTTCAGGTGCCGGTATCCTGCTGGAACCCATGTTGATCTGCATGCTGGCCGGATTCATGACAGCCAATTACAGCACCTATCGCACCGAGTTGATTAAGGTGCTCCACGATATCGGTCCTTTTGTCTACGTGGTCTTTTTTACGCTGACCGGCGCATCGCTGCGGCTCGATGTCCTCACCCAATGCTGGGGCGTCGCCCTGGCGCTTTTCGGTGTGCGCCTGGCCGCGATTTTCATCGGGGCGTTCACCGGCGGCCTGCTTTCCAATGAGCCGATGAAAAACAATAAGATTGCCTGGATGTGCTATATCACCCAGGCCGGGGTGGGCTTGGGCCTGGCCAAGCAGGTGACCGTCGAGTTCGGACAATGGGGAACCGTGTTCGCCACCATCATCATCGCTGTTATTGTGTTGAATCAGATTGTCGGGCCGCCGTTTTTCAAATGGGCGCTGTACCTGGCCCAAGAGGCCCGGCCGAAGGCGGCCGGCCAATCCTCGGGTGATATCCGTGATGCCGTTATTTTCGGGTTGGAGGGTGAGTCACTGGCGTTGGCCCGTTTGCTGCAATCCAATAACTGGGAGGTCAAAATCGCCACCACCCAGGTTCGATATGCCCGGGAGATGGCCGCAGGTTCGGACATCGAAATCCATCCCATGCCCGATATCAGCCCCCAGACATTAAAAAGGCTGGGGGTCGCCCATGCCGACTCCATCGTGGCTATGCTTTCCGATGAGGAAAATTATGCCATCTGCGAATTGGTGTATGAAAATTTCGGAACCCGCAACTTTATTGTGCGCCTGAACCAACGGACGTATTTCAAGCGGTTCCATGAACTGGGAGCCCTGGTGGTGGAGCCCAGTACCGCCATTGTCAACCTGCTGGACCAGTTCGTGCGTTCACCGTCGGCCGCCCGTCTTCTTCTAGGATTGGAGAAGGGCAGGGAAATTTTCGAACTGGAGCTGCGCAATCCCGATCTTCAGGGCATCGCCATTCGTGATTTGCATTTGCCGCTCGATCTTCACATCCTGTCCATTCGCAGAAGCGGCCAGTTGATCGTTTCCGTCGGCTTTACCCGCCTGCAAATCGGGGACTGGCTGACGGTGGTCGGTTCGCGAGCGAGCCTGGAGGAGATGATGCTTCAGTTCGGTGAAAACCGGGAACAGGCCCTCGTTCATATGGTGGGCCGCGCCACATCGAAAGAGTTGGCTTCCCGGGCCCTGGACAATGAAGTCAAGTCAATCATCCATAATAACGACGACCAACGAAGGGTTCGGTTTGACCGGCTTATTGAGGACAGCACGGTATTGGATCTGTATGAATCGATGTCATATGAGCGGTTCTTCGAGCTGGCGGCTGATCGAATATCCGATTCGCTGGATGTCCCCAAGGAAGAGCTCTTCCAAATGCTCCTGGAAAGGGAAAAAGAGAGCAGTACCGCCTTCCGACCGGATCTGGCCATACCCCATATCATCATCGACGGCCGGAACTTGTTTCACATTTTGTTAGCGCGCAGTCGTGAAGGCATTTACTATTCCGAGCTGGCGCCGAAAGTCACGGCTGTATTCGTATTGGCCGGCACACGGGACCAGCGCGATTATCATCTTTATGTCCTGTCGGCCATTGCGGAACTCGTCCAGCTGCCGTTTTTTCAGCATCGCTGGCTGAGAGCCCATGGGGAAACGGCGTTGCGTAATATAGCCAAGTCCAGAAAGATCGCCTGATGGTGTTTGTCAAAAGGGATCATAGGAGAAATTTGACCATCAGGCAGTACAGCCTGCCGGCAATTCGTTGCGGGCGGCAAGTGGCATCATCCCGCGGTTTCAATGGTTTCATGCGGCTGCGAGGGGCAATGGAATCCTGAAGTTGTTGCGTCAGAAATCCGGTGACCCACCCGGAACTCGGCTGGCGCAGGACGGACCATACGTGGGTAAACGCTTTTTGTCGGGAATCGCAATGCATTCTGGGCTCCTTTCTCCCGAATCAAAGGTCGGGTGCCCCGGCGCCGGGCAGGTGGTTATTCCCAATATTTTCATCAGGACTTGATTTGAAATGAAATATAAGATAGGTCGATATATAAGGCAAATGAATCTATTTTATATTTAACATAAGGAATATTGATGAGTTTGGAGTTGCCCATAGATCTGCTGCAAACCTTTTCCACCGTGGCTGAAACCGGCAGTTTCACCCGGGCCGGGGAGGTGCAGCACATCACCCAATCCGCCGTGAGTATGCAGATGAAGCGGTTGGAGGGCATTGTGGGTCACCGTCTCTTTGAAAAAAAAGGGCGCTCGTTCTTTCTCACCCAGGCCGGAGAAACCCTTCTGGAGCATGGATTTCGAATCCTGGCGGCCCATAATGAAGCCGTGGCCGCCTTTGCCAATCCGGACCTCATCGGCCGGGTGCGATTCGGATGCGGTGAGGATTATGCATCCCGTTCCCTGCCTTCCGTGC
>JASFER010000483.1:0-3013 GCA_050124755.1 Desulfobacteraceae bacterium | reverse complement strand
TGGTCGTCCATGTTGCTGTTGACTTCCTTCATCCAGGCGCCGGCCTGGTCAGGGTGTTGGGTGGATTTTCCCTTGCCGTACATGTCCACGGCAAAGGCCACATAACCCAATTGGGCCAGCTGTTTGGCCCGGCCCCTGGCATAATCGTTCAATCCCCACCATTCATGGACCACCAAGACACCGGGAACCTTACCCGAAATCGCATCGTCGTAGGCCAGATAGCCTTCCAGGGCCGTTCCGCCGTGCATGTAGGAGACCGGCCGGGTCACCACCTTGGCGTTGGCCGTGCCGGCCAGTATGCATAACAGTATAAAACCGATAATTTGCAAAATCTTCATAGTGCCTCCTTTATGATCAAAGCAAGACAACCATTGTGAATGCAATGGTTGTTGGCTATTATTGTTGGCGCCGGCTGAATACAATATAGCATCCAGCCGGAGGTTGTCATTCCCGCCTCAAACCGCCGGATCTGTGGAAAGACGGTATATAAAGAATAATAGGGTGGATTTCACGATACTCAAGATATGCCTTTATACAAACCAGGCAAAATAGCGGCGAACAGGATGGCGCAATCGGCGCCCAAAGGCTGAAACATACCCCATTGCCCCTTATCTTTCCCCAAAGACCTGGAAACTAAAAGGCAGGGCTGTTGCAAATCTTTGCCGGTTGATCCGGTGCTGCAATGAAACTGTACAAACTGTGGTCTGGAGAGTTCTTTAGCAGGGCGAGCAATAGCCGGCGATCGTGGTTATAGATATCGTCGCTGAAGTGAATATCGCCACCGGCATCCGTCCAGGCGGTGAAGTATACCAGATATACCGGAATGGGGGTTTGCAGCGCAATGGCGCGGTTTTGATCGTAATCGATGTACTTCTCCAATCGCCGGCGGTCCCAATGCTTATCCTTCAATAGTTGGACGGCCAGTGCAACGGGGTCTTCCACCCGCACACAACCGGAAGAAAAGAGTCTCTGGGTTTTGTTGAACAGAGATTTGCCGGGCGTATCATGGATATAGACGCTCTGGGAATTCGGGAACATGAATTTGATCCGGCCTAAAGCGTTACGGGAAGCGGGTTTCTGGCGCAGGCGAAACGGAAAATTGTTTTTTGACACACTGGTCCAGTCTATCCCCATGGGGTCCAATTCCGGTGCGTCTTCCTGCCAACTATCAAACACCTGGATACCCTGTCGGACCAGGTATTCGGGGTCACCTTGAATTTTTTCCAGAAGATCACAGCGGGCGATCTTCTGAGGGATGTTCCAGTACGGGTTTACTTCCAGATAGGTGAGTTGGCTGGATAGAACCGGCGTCGGTCTTGATTTTCGGCCCACAATGACGCGCATTGAAAGCACTTCAGTCTGGTTGTCCACCACGCGCAGCTCGAAGGCGGGTATATTTACGATCACATAACGAGAGCCAAAATCTTCTGGAAACCATCGCCAGCGTTCCATGTTGAGCATCAGTTGAAGCATGCGTGTTTCAACAGGTATATTGAGCGCAGCCAGGGTGTGACGGCCGACAATGCCGTCGGCTTTCAGGCCGTGGCGGTACTGAAATCGTTTCACAGCGGCTTCCAGGGGTGGTGTGAACCAGTCGTCCGGCAACCATGCGTCGGCCTGCAGATCGCCTGTGATCGTCAAGTGGCGGTGCAAGGCCTTCACCCGGGCACCCGTGTTTCCAATCTCCAATTTGGAACCCTCGCCGATCAGGGGCCAGCCGCCGTTTGCCTGAATTTGACGGTAGCGCTGAAGCGTTTCTTTTAACGTCCGATACTGCGGGTGGGGGGGGCTCAAATTATCAATGAAGCTTTCCATCCGGTTGTCATTCATAGCGTTGGCCAATTCACCGGGAAGATCTCTTATCGGAAGTTCTTCACTGCCCGAAAACAACGGGGGAAGTTCTTCCGGTCGAACACGGCCGTAGGAAAGATGGGTGGCATACCGAAGCATAACTTCAGTCAGGGCTACCTCCAGTGCGGCCAAATCCCGGGCATTCATCCGCTCGGTTTTATTTGAAAAGAAGGCATCATGACACAACGCGTTTTCACGATTCCAAAAATCATAGTCCATTTTTCGCAAACCGTCACCAGAGGCTTTGTGAACGGTCTGCAACAAGGTTTTTAATCGAGGCAGAGGGCCGCCATTAGCGATCCAGGCGGGTTGGAAATCCCGGCGCTGGTAAAAGTGCCTTAAGGCAGCGTGCGGATTAATACGGGGGTCGGCAATGGTGCTCTCATCATTCTGTGAGACCGGTTTGAACCATTTTTCCAACAGCATTCCGGCCGGGTCCGGCCCTTTGCCGAAAGCCGTCTGCCACTGGGGCAGAAGAAAAAGGGAAATGATGAATATGGCGGCAGTCTTTTTCATGGGACGTTCTATTGTTGGTAAACATGGTTAAATGGAATTACGCTTTAGCCTGTCGCAGAAGTTATCCGTTCCACTTCCGTTAAGTTAAAGGTCTATCAAGAATCAGGCCAGATGTACGCCTAAACCGGATTAATTTTTAACATACTGTTTATGCAGTTATTTTCTTTCAATAAGTGAGATTGTGAAAGCCTGCGACCAGCTAAATGTGAAATTTTTTACCTAATTTCTATGAAATTAACATTCAGATGTCGGCATCTACCAGCCCGGAAATTCTCAGGCCAGCGGCTATAATAGGGAAAATAGGGGGCAAATCTCCGTTAGACCATTCTCGATGCTGGTTTGGATTTTTTTATTCGCTGTGCGTCAAGGGCAGACCCCTTGACCATGACTTGGGGGTTTTTAAAGACCGGGCTGAGGGGCGCTCATAAAGTTGCCAAAGAGTTGACCTTGAACCTGATGGAGGATTGGAGCGAATCTATTACCGTATCCGAATTGACGAAAATTCGGGCGCGAATTGGAGCTTAAAACATCGATAAGGCAGAACATAAAAAAATACAACCGAATGTTCGGGGAGAGATGTCTTTTCTATTTACAAACCCTTTAGTGGATGACCCCTTGGGATTGATCTTGACTTTATTGACTCAAT
>JASFER010000482.1:0-3021 GCA_050124755.1 Desulfobacteraceae bacterium | reverse complement strand
ATCCATTAATGTATCAAAATAAAACCTTGCCGGCGCTACCGTAGTTCATAACCCATTGTTTATTCAGTTAAAACACATCCATAACAGCCACTGGCACGTATTTTGTTGTACGATTATTTTTATTGAGAACCCTATTTTATTTATTCATTGCGAAATCAGTTTCTACAGGCTCATCACTTCAAATAAATCAGGAGGACACTTATGTGCCCAGCAACGACCAACGCATCAGTGGACGAAGCGCGCAGTGACGTTATTGCCAAAGGTTTTGTCAGCGCTGCCAACTGTTATATAGCCGAAGCAAAGGGGGCGTCCCTTATCGATGTCGAGGGCCGCGAATATATCGACTTCGGTGGTGGGATTGCAGTCATGAATGTGGGCCATTCCCACCCGAAAGTGGTTGCGGCCATCCAGCAGCAGGCCCAGCGTTTCACCCATACCTGCTTCATGGTCACCCCCTACGAAGCGCCGGTGGCCTTGGCCGGCCGCTTGTGCAAGGTGATCCCAGGAGACTTTCCCAAAGCCGCCATGTTTGCCAACAGCGGTGCGGAAGCCGTGGAAAACGCCGTCAAAATCGCCCGCTACCAAACACAGAAACAGGCGATCATTGCTTTTGAAAACGGCTTTCACGGACGCACCCTTTTGACCATGTCCCTCACCAGCAAGGTCAAACCCTATAAATTCGGTTTTGGTCCGTATGCGCCGGAAGTTTACCGTATGCCGTTTGCCTATTGCTATCGCTGCCCCTACAAACTGACCTATCCGGCCTGCGATGTGGCCTGCGCGGAAGCCCTGAATGACTTTTTCGTTTCCCATGTGGCCCCGGAGGCCACTGCCGCCGTCATCGTCGAACCGGTGCAGGGCGAAGGCGGCTTCATTGCCCCTCCCAAGGCCTACTTCCAGCGATTGAAAGCCATTTGCGAAAAAAACCAGGTCCTGTTTATCGCCGACGAGATCCAAACCGGCATGGGGCGCACCGGCACCATGTTCGCCATGGAACACTACGATGTGACCCCGGATCTGACCACCGTGGCCAAGAGCCTGGCTGCAGGCCTGCCCTTGAGCGCCGTTGTCGGACGCAAGGAGATCATGGATGCCGTTCACCCCTCGGGCATCGGCGGCACTTACGGTGGCAACCCGGTGGCCTGTGCGGCCGCATTGGCCGTCATGGATGCGTTTGAGGAAGAACATTTGCTGGAACGGGCCAAGGCGCTGGGAAGCCGTCTCCAGGCCCAACTGAAGGCCTTTGAAGAAGAGTTCGAACTGATCGGCGATGTTCGCGGCATCGGCCCCATGATGGCCATGGAGCTGGTCACCGATCGGATCAAAAAAAACCCGGCCGCAGAGGCCGCTAAAAGCCTGGTCAAATACTGTTTCGATCGTGGTTTGATCCTGCTGGCTTGCGGCGCTTACGGCAATGTCATCCGGCTGCTCATGCCCTTGGTGATCAGCGATGAGCAATTGGATCGCGGCCTGGAAATCATACACGACGGACTGGTCGTCGTACAAAACGCAAGCCAAGTCTAAAAACCCAATCCGATCATATGGATTGCGAACCTACCACATATAAAAAGGAAGGAAGGTATGCACATGAAAACGAGAACCGGAATTGAATTTCCCAACGTCTTACCTGCGGTGTTTGCTTTCATGCTGGCGCTCCTATTGTGTCAACCCGCGCTTGCAGCCGATAAGGTGGTCAAGATCGGCAACATCATCCCCCTCTCAGGCCCGTCGGCGACTGTCGGTCAGCAAGGCAAGTATGCCCGTGAAATGGCTGTGGAAGAGATCAACGCGGCAGGCGGCATCAAGTCTCTGGGCGGCGCTAAGCTCACGTTGGTTTATGCGGATTCGGAATCCAAACCGGAAAAAGGCGTGGCTGAAGCCGAACGCTTGATCAACACTGAAAAGGTCCATGTGCTTACCGGATGCTGGAACAGCGCCGTAACTTATCCGACCACGGCAGTGGCCGAACGCTATGGTATCCCCTTTGTGGTCCCGGTGTCCGTGGCCGATAAAATCACCGAGCAGGGGTTTAAAACCGTGTTCCGGATTGCCGCCAAAGACAGCTGGTGGACCCGCGACCAGTTCGATTTTCTCAAAGACATGGAAAAGGAGTTCAATACCAAAGTCAAGCGCCTGGCCTTTGTCTACGAGAACGGCGACTGGGGCAAGGGTTTTGCCGGCCAGTGGAAAACCCTGGCCGAAAAGGGCGGTTACCAGGTCGTATTGGATGAACCCTATCCGTCCACAGCCACCGATCTGAGCCCCGTGGTTCAGAAAATCCGGCGCGCCCGGCCCGATGTTTTGATGCTGGTCTCCAACGCCGCCGACGCCATATTGTTGACCAACACGCTGGCCGAATACAAAGTCAAACTCAAGGCCATCATCGCCAGCGGCGGAGGCCATGCCGACCCCTCGTTCCTTAAAGCTGCCGGTAAAAACGCCCGCTATCTTTTTGATATCGTCGAATGGGAAACGGACGTCAACAAACCCGGCGCCAAGGAAGCCAATGCTAAATACAATCAAAAATACGGTCAGAACCTGACCGGCGAAGCTGTGGATGCTTATGTGGCCATGTATGTGCTCAAGGATGCGCTGGAGCGGGCAGGATCCCTGGACCCGGCCAAAATCCGGGAAGCCCTGGCAGCCACTAATCTTGCCGGCGGCCCCGGCATGATCGTGGGGTACGACTCAGTCAAGTTCGACGCCTCCGGCCAAAACCGGAATGCATCCCTGGTCATGGTCCAGGTCAATGATATGGGAAAGGGCCTGGAACGCATTACCGTATGGCCCAAATCGGCCCGGCGGGCCGGTTACAAGCCGGTGTTCCCCATGCCCGGCAAATAGCACCGCCGCCAGCAGGGTATATAAACCGCAGAATATCGAACAAGGAATAACGAATGTCGATGTATGGAATCGCTGCGCTCTGCCAATTTTTATTAATGACAGAATACCTTACTTCGACATTCTGCGGTTCCTTGTTCGATATTCGACATCCAAAGGGTCACCCCGCCCTTTTTCCCT
>JASFER010000481.1:0-3030 GCA_050124755.1 Desulfobacteraceae bacterium | reverse complement strand
CCCGGTTAAGGAGCGAACGACCGTACTGGTCTCCCTTTGCAGCGGCGAATTTCAGCTGAACGGGATTAAACAATAGGGCTGTTTTCAAAATATGATGATTTTTTTCATTCAAGGCGCCATACAAGCGGTTGACGACACCGGCGTCCGCCGCAGCGGAGTCCAGCAGGCCGAAAACACCATCGTAGCTGTCCACCTCAATGTAGGTCAGGTCAAGATCGAATTTCAATGCAAGGCTTTTAATGCCGTCGCTGCCTTCCGTGTGGATGCTCTTTCGCATGACGGCAACGGTTTTGCCGTTAAGGTCCATCAGGGACTGGATGGTGAAACCGCTTCTCGTGTACACCGTTCCCCAATTCAGGAATACGGTTTCATCGGAAAATTCATAACGCTTGTTTCTTTCCTCGGAAAAGGCCACATCCACCATGAGATCTATTGCGTTTTTCTCCAATCTGTCCAGGCATTGGGACCATGTTCCGAAAACATATTCCAGCCGCCATCCCTCTTCATAGGCAATTGTGTCGAGAATGTCGGCAAAGATGCCGACAACCACTCCCTGAGGATTGGTATAAATCTTGGGAGGGTTTTCATAGGCGCCGACCCGAACGGTCAACGGTTCACCGCACCTTCCATGGCAAACGGAGAGACCGATAACTAAAAGTACGACCCAAAGCGAGCGGAGTCCGGACCTGAATACGACAGCCTTTACAAAGGCCCGGCAGGCTCCGATGCTCTGTTTTAAAAACAATATCGAGTTCATTTCGTCGCCTCGATACAATTTGACAGGAAAAGTCCCCGTAAAAAACCCCGTGCTTTTCGAAATGAACAAGCACCGGTATGCTCAGAAACGGCTTCTTTAAATCAGTACGGTATGTCGTTTGGTTCTCACTGACAGATGAGTATAAGTTATCTATAATAGACAAAGCCTTTTTTTGTCAAAATTTTCCTGGCCTCCATGATTTAAAGGGCATCTTTACCCTGATATTCTATCCCATTGACACATCGGCATGGTCTTGGCATACTCTGGGGCGAAAAAAGCAAGGGCCTCTCTTTTAAATCACAGGTGGAGGCCGCCCGTCGGATGCCGGACCACCCTTTCGGCGTCCATATCATTACCCCGGCGCCGGTCCACCCGGACCGGTTGAACCTGATATGAATACAAAAATCGATTATAGGGACATTTTTCACTTCACGAGCAATGGCGTTATCGTCACCAATGCACAAGGTGTGATCACCCACATCAACCGGCGCTCAAAAAAACACCTTCAAATTGATGCGCGCATGCATGTGGGCCAACCCATCGCGGATGTTCTGCCGATGACGGGCAAGCTTGTCCGCCAGTGCCTGGAAACGGGCAGGACCATTTGGGGGCACCAGGCCTCCGATAAAAATGCCAAGATCGTATTGAATGTAACACCTATTTTGAAGGATCGAAAAATTATCGGAGCCATCTGCGCGTTCCAGGAATTGAGCATTTTCGAGGCCTCTGCAAAGAACCTGGAGCCTTACAGGCAGCTTAGCCTGCAGCTGGAGACCATTTTCAATGCTTCCTCCGACGGCTTATGGGTATGCAATGGCCAGGGCGTGGTGATCGCCGTAAACAGGGCGTCGGAAATCCTCAACGGCATTAAAGCAAGGGAGGTCATCGGGCGCAGTGTCGATGATCTCCTTGCCGGCAAGGTATTTGATCAATCCGTAACCCGGATGGTTTTGGACAGCGGCTGCAGACAAACCGTCATGCAGCGTATCGGTAAAACCGGTAAATTTCTGTTATCTACAGGCACCCCGGTCAAGGATGACAATGGTGAGATCTTTCTGGTGGTTATTAACGAAAGGGACATGACAGAATTGAACATGCTGCGCCGTCAAATCGAACATAACCGTGAAATTACGGAAAAGTACAAAGAAAAGCTGGCCGATCTGTCCCTTCTTGAGCTTAGGCGCAACGAAATCATCGCTGACAGCAGCAAGATGCGCCATATCCTGCAAATGTCCTTGAAGCTGTCCCGTATCGCTGCCTCCAATATCCTCATACTGGGTGAATCCGGTACAGGCAAGGGCCTGTTGGCGAAACTGATTCACAAAAACAGCACCCGCAACAAAAACCCCTTCGTTGAGATCAACTGCGCGGCTCTACCTGAAAATCTGTTGGAGGCGGAACTTTTCGGATATGAAAAGGGCGCCTTTACCGGCGCAAGTGACAAAGGCAAGATCGGTTTGTTTGAACTGGCCCAAGGCGGAACCCTGCTTCTGGACGAGATCGGGGACATGCCGCTGCCCCTGCAGGCCAAGCTGTTGAAGTACCTGGACGATCACGAGATCCGCCGCATTGGCGGGACCCGGTCGATCAAGGTGGAGTGCTCCACCATCGCCGCCACCAATCAGGATTTGAGCGCCCTGGTAAAAGAGCGCAGGTTTCGAGAAGATCTTTACTACCGCTTGAACAGCTTTATTCTGTCCATACCGCCGCTGCGGGAACGGCCGGAGGATGTTGCCGGGCTGGTTCGATTCTACTTGAATAAGTATAACCGCAAATATAAATGCACCAAAAAGATCAATTCCAACGTTATCCACCTATTGGAAAAACACGCCTTCCCGGGCAATGTCCGCGAATTGAAAAACATCATTGAAAATGCGGTGGTCATGAGCGACCAGGATTTGATAGACAACTTCATCCAAACAGGTCTCAAGGCGAGTGGAACATTGCCCGCGGTCGAAACGGTGAACCACCTGGAGGCCAACCTCCATCTGGCCGACAGGCTGGGCCGACTCGAGCGACAGCTGCTGCTGCAAGCCAGGCAGCGCTGCCGCACCACCAGGGAAATGGCCGCCGTCCTGGGCATCAGCCAACCATCGGTGGTGCGAAAGCTTCATGCCCATGGATTGTGATGCCAAAAAGATGAAAACACTGGCGCGTTTCTGATTCAAAAATGAATCAGACCGTCCGCAACATACAGGATATTCACCAATTACCCTCTCTTTCCGTTTTGATTTATTTTTTGATCAGATAAATCGATTGAATACCAGGTACTT
>JASFER010000480.1:0-3036 GCA_050124755.1 Desulfobacteraceae bacterium | reverse complement strand
GTCTGCAAAGATGTCGAGTTGTTTTTATCAAACCTCGATGGATGGGTTCCTTCGCAAACGCCCCAAACCCTGCCTTTGGACCATGAACTGCCACCATTTCACATATCCGGGCAGTTGACATCGATTTATCAACAAACCATGATCCGATATCGGCTCGCCAAATTGCGCCCCAGGGATATCGTCGCTGCTTTCATCGAGCATCTTTGTCTGTCTTTATCCGGAAAGCACAACGCGCCTAAATCCACCCGGTTGATTTGCAAAGATGCTGTTTGGGAATTTGCACCGCTGCCAGAGCCGACGATAATTCTGGAGGATTACATGGCGGTTTACTGGCAGGGTTTGCAGCAGCCGTTGCCTTTTTTTGAAAGAAGCAGCTACGCTTACGCTTTCAAGCGGATTTTTCAAGGAAAAAATCAAGATCAGGCTTTCAAAGATGCCGTCCAGAGGTGGAGGGTAGGGTACATCGGGCGAGGTGAGTCGGAAGATGACTATATACGGCGATGCTTTGACGACCTGAATATGGTGAGAGACGAATTCGAATCAATGGCCGCTCGAATTTACACGCCGATTTTTGGTGCCGGCAAGCAACTGCCCGCCGGCACCAACGCACCCATCAATAGTGCTCATCCATTTATGGATGCACACTAAAAACAATCCCAAACAACTTTAAAACCGCATCGCCAGCCCCAATCGAATGACATCATCATCCAGATTCCATTCGCCGGGACCGTCTTCCATATCCACATCATAATCGACGTATTCGAGACTTACCGTGGCATTGGGGATAATGCGGACGCCGACCCCCAGCCGATAGGATAAATACTTTTCAGTATCGCGAAAGGACAGAACTTCAGGTGAATAGGTGAGGCCGCCAAAAATCTCGAATGGAATGGGCATCACCCTTTTCGGAAAAAGATAGCCAACGTATCCGGTAAATGCCAAGGCGCCCACATCTCCGGAATAACCGTTATCCTCGGCATCGCCAAAAATGCCATCGAGCCCCACTTCGCATGTCAGACCCGGACTCAGCGTTTCGCTGCCCACCATAAACTTGAATTCAGCCCACTTGTATTCCATATTGCCGTCTTCGGTGTAGAGAACCGATACACCCGGTTTCATATATCCGGTATTGAGATCTTTTTTGTAGGCGATGCCGCCAGATACCGAGTCGGTTCCGGCGCTGAGACTGGCCTCCCACTCGTTTGCCAGACCATAACCAGGTACCAGAAAACCGCACATCAAAAATACCAATAGGATTTTGCGCATCATCAACTCCCCTTTCATATGATAAAAATTGTACCAACAAAGCACCTAACTTGAAGGTCCATGTATCAAAAATCATGCCGATCCATGAATGGTGGAAACAGCCCTATTTTACAGATGATATAGGAATTAAAGGGATGGGATGATGCACAAATTGTTCATTCGGATTACCAAATATTCTCACATCTTGACATTCCGGCATTCCAAAGATAAAAGGCGGTGCATATACCACCGCACAGGAATCATTGAAGACATGCTTGCCTGGGTGGCGGAACTGGTAGACGCAAGGGACTTAAAATCCCTCGGTGGTATCCACCGTGCCGGTTCGATTCCGGCCCTAGGCACCAAATAAAAACGGGAATTTAGCAAGTTGTGCTAAAATCCCGTTTTTCATTTTTAATCCTGTATTTCCGTCAACAAACCGGCACTGATGACCCGTTCACTTGCGTAAGATTTTATTTGGATATCCATAACAATCTGTAATTAAACATAAATATTGTAAATCTCTCAAAAAGACAGATTTTGGCAGGAAGCTTGCATTATAATAGATCGAGCCTTATTCATATACCTCCTTTTCTGCCGGGTGGTCCATGCGTTAACCGCATGGACCACATCCTTTTGAATTGAACCGGATACAAAAGGGTTTGCGGTTCGATTTTCCCGGCCACTGTCCAATGAATGACAGCAATAGTCATCGTCTAAAAAAAATTAAAAATCTGCTTTCATTTGGTTGACATTTTTCTTCCCTCCTTATATGATCTTGATTTAATTGATATTCAGGAGGAAAACATGAATAAAGCGGATCTGGTTAATGCTCTCAAAAATCAAAACGGCTTTACCCGGCAACAAGCCGAAAAAATCGTGGATATCTTTTTCAATACCATGTCGGAAGCACTGTCCAAGGGTGAGCGCGTAGAAATCAGGGGCTTTGGCAGCATATTCGTAAAGGATTACAAACCGTACACAGGACGCAATCCCAAAACCGGTGAGCCCGTCCTGGTCAAACCGAAAAAACTGCCGTTTTTCCGGTGCGGCAAAGAATTAAAGGAAAGGGTTGATCGTCCCTAGCGGATACCGCGATCCATGCGGCAGTTCCTGTCAGGGTTGACACCCTTTCCATAAGTACACCTTTTCGACGAGAAGGCCGTCCATGGTTATGTTTAATTTTGTTACGGCCTATGCCTTGCGTGACAAAAAGGGTCAGGAACCGAGCCAACGACCCGCCACAGAGATCCGCACCGATGCTGAGCCGACAGAAGAAGAGCGCTGGATTGTTTGCCGGCAATGCCACCAGCGCTTGACAAGGCCCAGCGAACGCACCTCAAAGAACGGTTCGCATACCCATACATTCGCAAATCCCAGCGGGCTGGTTTTCGAAATCGGCTGCTTTGTCATGGTCAGGGGATGCTCCTTCATCGGCCCGCCATCATACGAATTCCCTTGGTTTTCCGGTCACTCATGGCAAATTGCGATTTGTTCCACCTGCCAAACACATCTTGGCTGGTTGTTTCAAGGGCGTGAGGGGAGCCAATTCTTTGGTTTAATTCTTGATCGTCTGCAAGAAATCGACGCACCTGAGTAAAGCATTCGGGTCCAGCATTATGATTTTAAATGACAGAATACCTTACTTCGACATTCTTTTGACATGGCCGATGCTCGATGACCTGGCCTTGAGGACCAGGTTTTATGACGCAATAAACATACATGCGGACATGGCAACTTAAACTTGTGGTTCATATTGTTTAATATTACTATTTGATTAAATTATATATA
>JASFER010000479.1:0-3048 GCA_050124755.1 Desulfobacteraceae bacterium | reverse complement strand
GGTCGAGCCAGTCTGTGACGACCTCTTCCAATTCCGTCATGGGCATGGCGAACCAGTTTTCCGTCGCATCGGAAGTCACAGCCTCAATTGGAACCGCTGCCGCCAGCGTCAACATCAGTAACGCCATCGAAGTGCGAATTTTCATTCGATTTCCGCTAACACCACCGTGATATTGTCTTTGCCTCCGGCCTGCTTGGCCAGATTGACCAGATGACCGACTTTGTCCTTTATATCGCCATCTTGGTTCAGAACTTGAGTAATGGTGTTGTCTTCGACCAGATCGGTCAGCCCATCGGAACAGAGCAGGAAAAGGTCTCCGGGAAATATGGGGCCGCGCAAGGTATCCAGCGCCGGTGAGGGCCTTACGCCAACCGCCCGCAGAATGACATTGCGCATACTGTGGGTGCGGGCCTGGGATTCGGTGATCAGCCCCTGATCAATCTGATCCTGGACCAGGGAGTGATCCTTGGTCAGCTGTTTCAGAGCGCCCTGGCGCAGCCGATAAGTCCGACTATCTCCCATATGACCGACAACGAAACCGGTGGATGTGAATGCCAGCAGTTCGGCCGTGCACCCCATGCCTTTATGTTCGGGATATTTTTCCACATGGTTGAGGATTTCTTCGTTGGCCTGACGAAAGGTCACCTGAACCAGATGGATAGCCTCTTGTTCGTCGGCAGGCGTCCGGTCCAAAAAAACCTTGCTGGCGGCCTGAGCGAAAATCCGGCTGGCCGTTTCGCCCGCGGCTGCACCGCCCATGCCGTCGGCCACCAGACAGAATCTGGCTTTGGGATTGGTCAAAAAGGTGTCTTCGTTGTTACTGCGCACCAGGCCCACATCGGTTTTTCCAATAAATTTGATATTAGGCATGATCGAATGTCGTTCTTAAGTAAGTGGAAAGATCGGATGCATCGTATGGCAGATTCAAGGTGGCCTTCAATTTGACCAGATCGTCGTGCACGGTCATGGCATCCTGGTAGCGTTCGTTTTTATCTTTCGCCAGGCACTTCATAACAATCTCGTTGAGCTGATCCGGAATATCCTTGCGCATTTGTTTGATGGGCACGATTTCCATCTCGGGAATTGTGCGTATGGCTTCAATATCCGAATCGAACTGGTAAATCCGGCTGCCTGTCAAAATTTCGTAAAACATCAAACCCAGAGAGTATATATCGGCCTGATGGTCGACCTGCTGCCCTAACGCCTGTTCGGGGGACAGATAGGCCAACTTGCCCTTGATGACGCCGGCCTGGGTCAGGCTGGGTTCTGTATTTGCCTTGGAAATGCCGAAATCGCTGATTTTCACTTCACCCTGGTAGGAAACCATTATGTTTTGAGGGCTGATGTCCCGATGAACGATCCCCAGGGGGTTGCCTGTCTCGTCATCCTTGCGCTTATGCGAATAATCCAGTCCCAGGCAGATTTTTGAAATCAGAAAAACGGCCATATCAATGGGCAAACCCGCTTTCACATGGGCCATCACCTGGCCCAATGTCTTGCCATCGATGAACTCCATAGCGATGAAATAGGTGTTCTGAATTTTGCCAAAGTCAAATATTTGTACGATATTAGGATGTTGCAATAGAGCAGCCAAACGGGCCTCACGAATGAACATCTTGATAAAGTCCTGGTTTTCAGCCAGATTTGGCAACACTTTTTTAATCGCCACCTTACGCCGGAAACCGTCGGTACGCACATAGTCGGATAAAAAAAGCTCTGCCATGCCGCCTTGGGCGATTTTTTCTTTTAAATGATAGGGACCGATACGCGACCCATCCCCGGAGACCGGTAGCTGTCTAACCGGCTCGCGCTTCCGGCGGCGATCTGCAAATATGACACCGAACGCCACGGCTATGGTGCATAAGCCGAACAGCAGCACCTTGTACACCCGGTATCGTCCGACAATGCCGAAATAATTTCTGGCGGGAACGCCGAATACGGCGCTGCCGATTTTGACATTGGAAAAGGTGATGTCTCGGGAGAAAGTGATAACCGCCTTCCCGTTCGCCATCTTTCCGCTGGCAATGGAGACCTGGCCGATGGTATTGATCGGCATCTCCCCTTGCGACAAGGTATAAGGCTGGTTGAGCAGGTCCGGGTCCGAATGGGCCACGATCCGGTTCTCGTGGTTGAGAATGGCGGCGAACTGAACCTTATGTTCCTTTTCAAACTCGGAGGTGATGCGGATCAGACTCAGGGCATCGTCTTCCAACAGCGGCGAACTGCCCTGATCCGCAAGCCGCTCGGCGGCAGCTGCGTTCCCGGTCAAAAAGCCATCGAGTTGCCGGTGAGCGGCTCTTTGAAGCCCGGTGTACCCGGCGGCGACTACGGCGCACCATAGAATGAGCAACAAGAGCAGGCTTTTTTTGTTGCGCCGAAGAAAATCGACGCGATCAACGCGTTTATTGATACTTAGAAACGTACTGGTCGTAAGCTGTTTAAGCCACATCATGGTCGTTGAAGCCTTTTGATTTGCGGCCATTGTTTCATCTGCCCGTTTGGGGGGTTTCCCGCTGAATTTGCAGTAATTCCGAACCCTATTCCCGGTAATGCAAATATGATAACACTCATCCGAGCGAGTAACAAGTTCGCCTTTACTTAGTACAACTTTTGCGGAATTGTCAATCTTTTGATTTAATAACAATAGTTTGACAACTCGCCGGATCTTGGATAAAAAGACGCACCGGTTGGAGAAAAACATTGGGCTTATCCGGTGCTGGAAATGACGAACGGCTTGAGAATTAAGAACGGCATCGTATCCGAGGACGCTTCTCGGAACATTTCCGGATGCCCTGCACGGCGCATTGAGACATGGATTTTTATTGCGCCGTCTTTTATTATCGACAACCTTGGTTTTTTTACGGCGGCAAGGTACAAATAATTGGAAAAAATAAAGGTAACAGCGAATGTGACGACCCTCACGCGGAGCGCAATGTTGATCATAAGACTGATTTCATCCGGTTTCGTCTTCTTGCTGCTTTACGGCTGTGCAACCCCGTTGCCACCGGTCCAAAGCCTGCCACCCCAGGTGGACATATATTTCTCGGA
>JASFER010000478.1:0-3076 GCA_050124755.1 Desulfobacteraceae bacterium | reverse complement strand
AATACCCCCTGCTTTTTCCAGAGTTCATACCTGGGCTTAGGCGCGCGTTTGGCAAATAGAATTTCACCTTCGGATTTGCCCCATTCGTTGAGCGCTTTTTCGCCGACTTCCACAGCAATTTCGTCTAAATTACGATCTAGCTGTTTATCGTCGACTTCCACCGTTGTATCGACGCCCAATACCTTTGCCACTTCTATCAGTTTATTTATATTTCTAATTTTATAGGCGTCGGTTTCCTTGCGGGCGGCGGCCATAAAGACCTCTGCAACTGAACGACCATGATCCGAATGCGCAGCGGCACCGCCGGCGATCATTCGAATAAAATTACGGGCTGCAATTGTATTGGCGGTTGCGCCACAGATACCCTTGCGCGTATCTTCACCCTGGATGCCGGATTTTGGAAAGGGCAGCCGACAGGGCCCCATGCCACAGTTTTTACAGCAGGTGCCCTGAGTCCCGATATTGCAGGGTTTCATCGTTAGGGCCCGGTCAAAGGCTGTCTCTACACCTAAATCGTGGGCGCGTTGAAGCATCTGCTGGCTGGCCGGGTCGATGGTTGCCGCCACAGGATCAGCCAATTTATTCGGCTTTGATTTTTTTATTTCATTTTCTTCGGCCATGTAAATCCTCCTTACGGTTTTATTCCTTATTTATTTGAAAAAGCATGAATTGTGCCAGAACATTTCTATGATATAATGGTGTTGATTCAGTTGGTTAGAAGTGGTTTCAAAACCTCCCCTCGAACCCAAACTCGGTGTTGGACTGCAGATTTAAATCCTCGAAATAGCCGAATAGTTTCCCGCCATGGCGGGATTTAAATCTGCAGCCCGCCTTGTTTTTGGGCCCGATTGAATGTTTTGAAACCACTTCTAGTGCGGTAGATGCAAAATTGGCTTAATCGGCCGGCAAGAATGCAGATAATTTTCGAATCGTTTTTCGTAAAATTACAAATTCCTATAGTCAATTAGGGTTGCAGGCTCGATGTGGAATTTACCCGAAGCATAATCATGCTCTTCAAACGCAATCATTGAGCTTGTCGACTTCGCAATTTTTCAAAAACGATTTTAAATTTTTCTAATTTTTTTTCATAGCAAAGCGCTTCATCCACTCAAATATTGATAACTACCGGATATGTCTGCATCTATTACATCAATAGCATTATGGCACGCTCTATGCGGTACAGAATATTAAACGCAAATGAACAACAAGGTGAACCTGTTTTTTGGGCATATTTAAAACTTCCCACTCAATTTGATCATCGGTGCAGATTTGTCAGAAGGTGTCACCTTTAGCATAGAAGGAGGTCATAATGATTGATACCGTTCAATTGTTGGATGATGTACAATTTGCCAAAGCCATGCTTGAAAAGCATGCGCTTAGCGAATCGGATTTGGTATTCAGTCTGAGAAATCTTTTAAAAATGAAGTATTATCCAGTTGCCGTCAAGTTCTTCTTCTCAGAACAGGAGCTGGAAGATTTCAAAAAGAACGTTGAATACAAGAAGGCCCTTCACCCATACACATTCTGCCATTTTGTCGCGGCCACCAGGCAGCGAGGTGATATTCTGCTGGGAACTTTAGAAAAAACAGGCTGTACAAACGCCAAATACGTGATGGGATGGAAGGACTTTGACGATGCTGAAATCAAGAGCCATCTAAAATATACGAAAGACCGGCAACAGGCGGATAAATTCTTAAGGACAAAAAAGCGTCTGCCGCAGGGACTGTTGGCATTTGCAACGGCACCGTTGCACATGGCCCCCTACGATCCGGATGTCATCCACGGAATATGCGATGTCCTGCAATCCTACCACCTGGGCAATGACTGGTGCGCGGCCTTCGATACACATCCCTTTGAAATGGTCATGACCATGAATTCATCGATCTGTCATGGCACTGTCTGCTGTTATGTGGATCAAAAACCGAACATCACGCCCATGTGCAGCAGCAGTTACACCGCAGGCAAAACTGAGCAAGGGGAAATTAACTGGGTCTGGCCGGGCGCCCATCTGGAACCCACGGTGCGATGGATGCTGGAAAGGACGGTAAGAGACGGCGGCGTGTCTTTCCCCAGAACGGGCGAGACCTACCCTGGTTTCAACATGTGCAAATTGTGCCCCTACCTCGTTTGGGCCAAAGATAACGATTCCAGACACTTCGCCTAATCATGCCCTTGCGGCAGAAAATATCAGTATGGATAAAAGCAAAGCCGATAGGGCCTGCTAAGGCGCACCAGGTCTCTGCATGTCGTGAATCAGCCGTTTGGCATCATCTGGTGTTACCTCGCTCATTTCCCTGTCACAGCAGCTTAATTTCCCCTCGCCATCCTTTAAAATGGTAGCAATCAATTCACATGATTCACATTTATAGACCTCACCTTTTTTGGCCATGATATCCTCCTGCCTGTTTTGGTCTATTAATAATCTTCAGTACGAACGGCCGCGCAGGTCTTTGAAACGATGCGTCCGTAGTCAGCCCCATGGCAACAGGGCTCATTCATCAGCGCTCTCGGTTTCAACTTCGGCCAAGCGCTTGTTGATAAGCTCAAGCTCCGCTTGCAGGGCCTCCGCCTGATCTTTCAGAACCTGCTTTTCAAACGCCGGATCCGGCTCCTGGTAAGGTGCCGGGTACCCATATGGTGCGCCATAGCCGCCAAAGCGCATCCAGCCCGGACGGCCGGTGGCATAGAACATGTTTCGCCATCCGCGTCCACCGCCGCCGAATCCAAGCCCCCATCCAAAACCGATTCCGGCACCACGGCCGGGAGTGGAGTTGGTGTATCCCGGCATCCCGAATCCGCGGCAGTATCCGGCACCCCGTCCTGTCATTGGCCCCATTCCCATGGGTCCTGTTCGATTTCCTCTTGGCATGATCGTACGCTCCTTTTTGAACATTGTTTTTTACTCCACTAATTAGAGCAAAAGCAGTGCCAAATATTAAGGTCGGCCAATATAGGGTTTATCAGACTTGCAGTCGCGCCGCCTGCTCCATCAAAAGTGATTTAAAACGGTCGAGGGTCACCTCATAGCCCTGCATGGGTATCCCCATCCAGTCGCTATATTCCAAGAAATCTTCGG
>JASFER010000477.1:0-3101 GCA_050124755.1 Desulfobacteraceae bacterium | reverse complement strand
TGTCCTGGCAACGCCGGTGCAGTTCTACACCGGCTGGGATTACTACGTGGGCGGCTTGAAAAGTCTGCGCAACAAAAGCGCCAATATGGACGTGCTCATTGCGCTGGGCTCGTCGGTGGCCTATTTCTACTCCCTGACTGTTTTACTGCTTCCTTCGGCGGGGCAGCATGTCTATTTTGAAACCGCAGCGGTGATCATCACCCTGATCAAGCTGGGCAAGCTGCTGGAGGCCCGCACCAAAGGCAAAACCGGAAACGCCATTCGCAAACTCATCGGACTGCAGCCTAAAACCGCTTTCATCCTTGAAAACGGGCAGGAGAAGGAGATTCCCCTGGCCCGCGTTCAAAAAGGGATGACCGTCGTGGTGCGCCCGGGCGAACGCATACCGGTGGACGGTACGGTCACCGACGGCATGTCGGCGGTGGACGAGTCCATGCTCAGCGGAGAACCCTTGCCGGTGGATAAAAAGCCCGGCGATAGCGTGGTGGGCGGCACCATCAACGGAGAGGGGCTGTTGAAGTTCCGCGCCACACGTGTCGGCCGGGAAACCGCCCTGGCCCAGATTATCCGGCTGGTGCAGCAGGCCCAGGGCAGCAAAGCCCCCATCCAGGCCCTGGCGGACCGTGTGGCCGCCGTATTCGTGCCGGGGGTCATTCTTGTTGCACTGGTCACCTTTGGCATCTGGTGGGTCTTGGGAGGCGAATTTGTTCCCGCCATGATTCGGCTGGTGGCCGTGCTGGTGATTGCCTGCCCCTGCGCCTTGGGGCTGGCCACGCCAACGGCCACCATGGCGGGAACCGGAAAAGGGGCTGAAAAGGGAATCCTGTTCAAACGGGCCGAGGCTTTGGAAAAAGCCACCGAACTGGACGCCATCGTTTTGGACAAGACCGGCACCATTACCGAGGGAAAACCAGCCGTAGCTGATTTGGTGCCGATAAACGAATTTGCATCGTCTCAAGACGAACTACTGAAACTGGCGGCATCGGTGGAGCAGGGCTCGGAACATCCCCTGGGCAAAGCCATAGTGCGCGAAGCCAAAAATCGTCGTCTCCAATTGGCCGATCCGGGCAATTTCAAAGCCCACGGCGGATACGGCGTGGAAGGCGTGGTCTTTGAAAAAAAGGTAAGGGTGGGCAAGCCAAAATGGTTCAGTCCCGACCTTCTGAAGCAGTCCCGGGACGATATCCAAAAGTTGCAGAGGGAAGGCAAGACCGTCATGGTGGTGACTTGCAATGACCGGCCGGCCGGGTTGCTGGCTGTAGCCGATGCGCTGAAGCCTGAATCGGCTGACGCAATTGCATCTTTGCAAAACCAGGGTCTTCAGGTGGCAATGCTTACCGGGGACAATCCACAGACGGCACGATCCATTGCCGGGCAGGTGGGTATCGAAGATATCTATTCCGAGGTGCGTCCGGATGAAAAATCGCTGAAGGTCAAAGAGATTCAGGGAAGAGGAAATAATGTGGGCATGGTGGGCGACGGTATAAACGATGCCCCGGCCCTGGCCCAGGCAGATGTGGGATTGGCCATCGGCACCGGTACCGATGTGGCCATTGAAAGCGCCGATGTGATCCTTTCCAGCGGCAGCCTCACCATGCGTACCGTGCGGCAGAATCTCTTCCTGGCGTTTGTGTATAACACGGTGCTAATACCTGTGGCCGCCGGAGTGCTGGCGCCCATCGAAACACTGCCCATGATGCTGCGCCAGCTGCACCCCATTCTGGCCGCGCTGGCCATGGCCATGAGCAGCATTTCGGTGGTGAGCAACAGTCTGAGACTGTATAGGACAAAGATGACATGAATAGACAAAAAGATAGCGGGTGTCACGGTCGGTGTGTAAAAAAGGGTCAGTCGATCAGCTTTAGGGACGGAACGGCGAACATTGGATAAACACGGTCGACATTTCCGATTCCCAAACCCAAAGTGTTGTTGCTGCAAAACATCTGCACTGCGTCATAAAAATCATAGAAACCATGGGGCGCAACATCATAATCGGCAAATGCCAGGCAAGGAAGTTGCCTGCTGTTCAACGCCTGCTGTAAATGGGGATGGGTGATGATCAGCAGTTGCAATCCTTCAGGTCCTAATCCCGTGCGATCGCCGCAGTTTTTTCGAAAAGTCGAAACCGTAAGCTTTTGGACCTTTGTGGGAATGTATATATCGCACAGGTAAAAGCCTTTCGGCCGTGATGGCGCTTCGGGATAGAGGCGAATGTGGTCGGCTTTGTCAAAATCGATGTATTGGCATTGCCAGGTGCGTTTTTTCCACTTTTTGAGGGCATACTGCCAGGTAAGTTTACCGGACAGGACGGCATCTGAACCGTCTGCGCCGTCATCGCCAAAGCCATAGCACAATACGGTGCCGCAGACGCGGTCTTCAAACAATTGGTCATTCCCCCTAAAAGGAACGATCGAATCAAATTCTTCCTCGCCAATTTTCCATTTCAATTTGCGACAGGCCCGCCGCCATCTGCGGATCTGGTCTTTAGCGGGAAGGAAGATTTTATCAGATCTGCTCGAAAACAACATCGTACCTACCACCTTTTATAATAATCCGTACAAAATAATTCTATTCTAAGCGCATTAGATATCT
Organism: Desulfobacteraceae bacterium; assembly: GCA_050124755.1. GTDB lineage: Bacteria > Desulfobacterota > Desulfobacteria > Desulfobacterales > Desulfosarcinaceae > JARRKU01. Next base: position 509 of record JASFER010000477.1, on the reverse strand, counting down.
CAATTCAATCAGATACACATCCATACGGAAAACTATTTTGGCAGCTTTCCTTATCCACGCACAGAGAGAGCAAAAGATAAGTATGGACGGTTGCGTATACCATATATGGTATAATTATTTTATTGATAGAACAATATATGGTATTTGATGGGGCTTATTTGATCCGGGATTGGGTGCCGGCTTTGCCTTGCACGGCCTTGTCGATTTGCGACAGATGGACAATGGCGTGCTGTTTTACACCACTTTTCAGGACGTGCATGCAGGCCTCGATCTTGGGTTGCATGGAGCCGGGGGAAAGTGGTCTTCAGCTAAAAAGCGTTTGGCATCATCCAATGAAAGATCGGTTAGAAACCGCTCCCTGGCTGTCCCGTAATCGAGGGCGGCTCCCGGAACATCCGTGGCAATCACGAAAATGTCCACACCCACCTCCCGGGACAGTTTGGCGCTGGCCAGGTCTTTGTCGATCACCGCGTCCACACCGGCAAAACGACGCCCTTCACGCACAACCG
>JASFER010000476.1:0-3113 GCA_050124755.1 Desulfobacteraceae bacterium | reverse complement strand
CGCCCATATCAATGCTATGCTCGTCGGTGAACTTGGCTTCCCCAAACAATACTTTGGCACCGAGGCCGCAAAACCGTTCTTCAGAGTCGTGCTTTTGAATAGTGGATATCACACTTCGAATACGGTCGGATACCTTTTTAAAGTCCACCGGGGGAACATCCACTCGGGGGAGGCCGTAGTGGGAAGCATTTTTCATCAGGTGGTAAACATGGGCGCTTTTAATCAATGTTTTGCTGGGCACGCACCCGAAGTGAAGGCAGTCACCCCCTAATGCCTGCTCTTTTTCAACCAGCAATGTTTTGGCGCCCAGTTGGGCGGCCCCTGATGCAACGGTTAATCCCGCCGCGCCACCGCCGATGATGCCGATGTCAAAGTCATAATTGTTTCCCATATTCGCCTCCCGGTGTCCTTCGATGAATGCCGGACTCGTTTTTGACATAAAAATCTCTATTATGGTTGTACCATTAGATGCCATTGAGCGACCAGTCGTAGTCAAGATAGCAGCTTGGGCTTCGTCCTTTTTAAAACCACTGTAATCCACCAGCCCATGCTTGACATGGCTTTTGAGGAGTTCACCGTATATGGAATGATCAACCGTTTGCTGGGCCCATGCCGGTAGGGTCAGTGGCACAGCCATGGTTCCGACATTGAGACTTAAAATCAGAATTATCGTGGTGCTTTGCATAACGACCTCCATTCTTGCTCCCTTGGTCGCAACCTAAATCCATACCTTACAGCTATTAATGAAAGAATCCGGTCTTGATTCGGTAGGAGCGGCGAAGGAATTTCACCTTCAAGGCCGTGCTTGGTTTTTTGGTCTCGTGTTTGGTTGACAATAATGCAGCAAAAAGCTACATTAGTAGCATAAATATGCATAAACCGACAAAAGGAGAGGTATATGCCAACCAGTCCGATCAGGCTCAATCCATCCTTACTCGCAGCAGCCGAGCGAGAGGGCCGATTACAAAAACGGTCTACACCCAAACAGATTGAATTCTGGGCAGATCTGGGACGTGCCGTCGAGCGCGTCATCGATCTTTCAGATCTATTTGCGGTGCTCCAGGGGCTGAAACGGCTGAAGCTCGAAAATGTCGAATCCGTCGCAGTTGAACCGGAGGAAGTGTTCAGCCACCTGCAAAAACAAAATGATGCAGGCCGGCTATCCAGTGACGTGACCACCACCAGCGTCTATTACGAAGCCAGTAAACAGCATCCCGGTATGCTTGACCGGGTGAATGCAGCCAATGGTGTGCGGCATACCGGACAATTTCGAAACGGTGTGTTTGAGCCGCGCATATGACCGCAGAGAAACAGCTCTGGGTGCTCGCCGGAGGCAACGGCGCCGGCAAATCGACTTTCTACAGAATTTCTCTATTAGCCGAACGGGGGGTTCAATTTGTCAATGCCGACATGATTGCCGCCAAAATCAACCCCGAATGTCCCGAGAAAGTCAGCTATGAGGCCGCCCATCTGGTGGAACGGATTCGCGATGAGTTCCTCTTTAAAGGCATCTCATTCTGTTTTGAGACCGTCTTTTCCCATGAATCCAAGATCGACTTCATTGCCAGGGCCAAGGCCTGCGGCTATCGCATCATTCTGGTCTATATCCATTTGAGCACCCCGGAACTGAACGAGGCGCGCGTGTTCCAACGCGTGCAGGAAGGCGGTCACAATGTGCCTTCGGAAAAAATCCACCAACGCTTGCCGCGTACTATGAAAAATGTGGCCGTAGCGCTGCCCTTGGCCGATGAAGCCTGGCTGCTGGATAATTCTTACCGAAAAAAGCCTTTTCGGCGGGTTGCGCTCATCAGAAAGGGACGCCGCATTCAGACAGAGGAGCCGCTGCCTGAATGGGCTGAGCAAATTCTATCGCCTATTCCATAAATTTCCAATAGTGGGTGATGGTCTGCAACGGCTAAATCAACACATTGCCGAAACATTCAAGTTTTAGCCCCCGGTGATTTGTGCTAATAAAACCCACAAATGAAAAACCAACCCCAAAAAGAGACAACGGAAACTGCCCAGGATACCCAACGTAAACAGCTGGTTGCAGACCGCGAGGCGCTGGAACGCATCTTTCATCGGCCGGAAAGCGATCACTCCCGGCTGGTGCTCACCAAGTACATGGAGCAGATCCTGTTCGGTCTCCACGATTTTTTGAGGGAGCATGTGGGCATCACCGAGGAGATCCCGCTAAAGACTTTGGCCTCGCGCTTTACCTCATCGAAGATTGCCCAGACCCCGGTAAAAAAACTGGCCGAGGTGATCTCCGAGATCATCGAGGAGATTGCCCCCCATGCCGTCAATGTGTCCTCCCCCTATTTCGTGGGGCACATGACCTCCGCCATCCCGTTTTTCATGGTCCACTTGAACACCGTGGTCAGCGCCTTGAATCAGAACCCGGTGAAAATCGAAACATCCAAGGTGGTGAGCGTCTACGAACGGCAGGTGTTGGCCAAGCTCCACAGGCTGCTGTTTCGATTTGATAAGGATTTCTATAATACCCACATCCAAAAGCCGGAGAGCACTCTGGGCACATTTGTCGAGGACGGCTCCCTGGCCAACCTCTCTGCGTTGTGGGTGGCCAGAAGTCGATTGTTTGCGCCGTCTTCCGGAGGTGCCGGTGTTGAAAAGGACGGGTTGGCCGCCGCCATGCAGGACCGCGGCATCCGACAGGTAAGGGTGCTCGCATCCGAACTGGGGCACTACTCCATTCGCAAAGCCGCCGGTGTCCTTGGACTGGGAAGCGACGCTGTGGTGCCCATTGCCGTGGACCATGCCAACCGCATGGACGTCAAAGCATTGCGAGCAACGCTGAACGACCTTAACCGTGATCCTCAAACCGCCATTTTAGCCGTTATCGGCATCGCCGGAACAACCGAAACGGGTTCCATCGATCCGCTGGGCGCCATTGCGGATGTTTGCCGCGACAACAATGTTCACTTTCACGTGGACGCCGCCTGGGGCGGGCCCGTCCTATTGTCGAAACGCTACGGCCATTTGCTGGACGGTATCGAAATGGCGGATTCGGTCACCGTTGACGGACACAAACAATTTTATCTTCCCATGAGCAACGGCATGGTGTTCTTCCGGGATCCCCAGGCCATGGATGC
>JASFER010000475.1:0-3124 GCA_050124755.1 Desulfobacteraceae bacterium | reverse complement strand
GGAACTGGGAGTTGCCGATCATCTTCTCCAGGTTTCGATTGGTGGCGGCAATAATACGCACATCCACGGAGATGGACTGCCTGCCACCCAGCCGCTCGATGCTTTTTTCTTGAAGCAGCCGCAAAATTTTAGCTTGCAAATTGATGGGCATATCACCGATTTCATCAAGAAATACGGTGCCGCCGCCGGCCTGCTCGATTTTGCCGATGCGTCGGTGGGCGGCACCGGTAAATGAGCCTTTCTCATATCCGAACAGCTCGCTTTCCAGGAGGGTTTCAGGAATGGCGACACAGTTGATGACCAGAAAAGGTCGGTTCGCCCGCAGGCTGTGCTGGTAGATGGCCCTGGCCACAAGCTCTTTGCCGGTGCCGCTGGCGCCCCGCACAAGCACCGTGGCGTCGGTGGCGGCGACCCGGCCGATGGATTTAAAAACATCCTGCATGGCGGCGCTGCTGCCGATGATGGCCTCTTTGTCTGCGGATTCGGGTAACGTGTTCAGCGTCACCGGCGTGCGCATAAAGCGCCCTGCATTCAGGGCCTGCTCGATGGTGGTCAGCATCTGCGGAATGTCGAATGGTTTAAGAATGTAGTCAAAGGCCCCCATTTTGGTGGCGGTGATGGCGGTTTCGGTTGTCCCATAGGCCGTCATGATAATGATGGGGATTTTGGGATCGACACGATGCAGTTCTTCAAAAGCGTCCAGGCCGCTCATACCGGGCAGGCGGATATCCAGAATGACAAGGTCGGGAGGCCTGTCTTTGAATATTTGAATTCCGGTTTCCGCCGAAGCCGCGCTGATGACTTGGTATCCCTCATCGGTCAACAATTTTTCAAAACTTCGACGCAATTGATCGTCATCATCGATGATCAAAATGGTGTTCATTGTCGGATTCCTCTATGGGCAGCTCGATCATGAAGGTGGCACCGCCCGATTGGGGGCCCTGCAAAGTGATGCTTCCACCATGTTCGGCCAGGATGTTCGAAGCAATGCTCAGGCCCAGTCCGGTGCCGTCTTCTTTGGTCGTAAAAAAGGGTTCAAATATCTTTACCTTAAGGGATTCGGGTATGCCGGGACCTGAATCGGACATGCGTATCACCACTGTCGGCGGGTTCTCCTGCCCGCTAACCTGTTCATCAATGACGATGGTACCGCCGTTGCCCATGGCCTCGCAGGCATTGATGATCAGGTTGACCAGCACTTCCTTGAGCTGTTCAGGGTCGGCGGAAACTTCCGGTAGCATTTGACTGCGGATGATGTCAACGGTGACCCCATATGATTTTAATCGGTGTTCCAGCAACCGGACGGCATTGTCCACAATACCCGACGGACTGACGCGCTGCATGGTCAGTCTGGGGGGGCGCGAAAATTCCAAAAAGTTCTGTACGATGGTATCGATATGCCGGATCTCCTGGGAGATGACTTCAAAGTCCTCCATCTGGTCGGTATCCAGGTTTAAAGAGCGGCTTAAGGAAAACAACCGCATTTTAACTGATGTAAACGGATTGCGAATGCTATGGGCCATGCCTGCGGCCAGCTTGCCCACGGTGGCCATTTTTTCGGTTTGTAGCAGGTTTTCACGGCTTTTTTCCAATTCATGACGGGCTTTATCAGCATTTTGCAATAAATTTTCGACATTTCGGCTTAAAGCCACTACCAGGTTTTCCGGCTTGGCCGCCGGCATGTCCGGGGAGGTTGTGCTGAGCAGGCGATTAACAGGTATCAAAATCTGTCGAATAAAAAGCACACCCAGGCTGATAACCAGCAGGGTTTGAATGACGATCACGGCAACCACGACGAACTGAAGCCGCGTGGCCTTGCGCCGGCTGGTTTGCCTTGCGAGATCGATTTGGTCGGAATGCATCTTTTTATATTTTTTGCACCGATCCATGATGTCAAAGAAGCTCAAGCGGACAGTTTTGTGCAGCTGTGCTCCCTTTTCAAACTCACCGGCTTTGTAGAGATCGATGACGCGATCTTTTAAGGTGATATAGGACGTATATCCATGAACAATCTGCGCAATCGTCTCTTTCTGGGCATCGTTTTGAGCCAGTTTTTGTGCCTGGTCCAGTTGGGTATTGAATATTTGGCGGTATTCACCAAGCCTGCGAAGCCAATCCGGATCCCTATCGAGCAAATAATAGGTCACAAAACCCTTCTGGTTGAGCAGGGCCGTTTCCAGGTCTTGAGCAATTTCAAAGGCAGCTATGTTTTTTTCAATGATTACGGATGTTAATCTTTGAATTTGAAAAGTGTGCCACACGATGATCAGACCGCCCGTGACGGCAATCGCGATCAATGCGGTTAATAGAAAATAGATGCGCTTGCGAAGGGTTAATTTGTGCCACATCTGACTATGGATGGATTCATTTTTATGGTTAAGCGGAATTGCCCGGGTGCCATTCCACTGTCTCATCAAACCATGCCCGCTGGTTTAATGCAATACCACTTGATATCATCCGGTTTTATTCTCTACTCCTGATTTTTTGATCGACGGGCAGAACCACCGTAAAAGCGCTTCCCGCACCCGGCATGCTTTGCACTGTAATGGTGCCACCCATCGATTCGATAATGCCTAAACTGACACTCAATCCCAGACCTGTTCCCTTGCCGACCTCCTTGGTTGTGTAAAAAGGATCGAAGATTTTTTCGATCTGTTCAGCATCCATTCCGTGGCCCGTATCCGCAATGGTCAGACGGATATGGCCATTGCGCATATAGCTCTTCACGGAGAGGCGGCCGGGACCGTCCATGGCGTCACAAGCGTTGTTCAGAAGATTAACCAAAACCTGCCGGACCTGGTCGTGGTCCCCCATCATGATTTTGGGCAATCCGGGGTCCAGATCACGTTCCAGGCGGATATCCGCCAGTTCGAGTTCTCTACCTTTGACACCGTTGAGAACCTCATCCAGAATTTGATTGATATCGGTCTCCTGCAATTTTGGTTCGCTTTTACGGCCGTAATTGAGCAATTGCTGGGTGATCCTTTTGGCCCGCAGGACGGCCATATCAATGGTTTTCAACTCCTGATGGACGGCTTCCGGGCTGTCGTCGATGTCAAATTCAGGGTTGAGCCGGTCTTTGATAACGCCTGAGGTGGCCATGATAATCGCCAGCGGGTTGTTG
>JASFER010000474.1:0-3126 GCA_050124755.1 Desulfobacteraceae bacterium | reverse complement strand
GCTACTCCCAACAGATCAACCAGGTGTTCATGAATTTGCTGATCAATGCGGCCCAGTCCATCGAAAAAGATGGTTTGATCCGGGTGAGCACCCTTCATGACAATGGGCAGGTTTTGGTGAAAATCAGTGACAACGGTGCCGGCATACCCGTTGAGATTCAATCCCAAATTTTCGATCCGTTCTTTACCACCAAAGAGATTGGAAAAGGCACCGGCCTGGGTTTGAGCATGGCCTACAGCATCGTCGAAAAACACGGTGGAAGGATAGCGTTCCACAGCACACCGGGAAAAGGCACCACATTTACCATCCATTTGCCCGCCGCCCAGTAGAAAAGGAAAAGGATCCATGTTTAAATTATTAAAAGGAACTTCAGCCCCGTCCATCTTTGCCAAAGGGCTCAACCAATACAAGCAGGGAAACTTCAGTAATGCAAAACAGTTGATTTCAACGGCCGGCACGTGGATGCCGGATCTTGAAAATGACGATCTTTTCAATGCGGTGTCCCTTTTAATTGAAGTCAAGACGGGATCCGACGTGGATATCTTCAGATGCCAAGAAGCCTTGGCATCACTGAATGCGGCCCCATGCAAGGATAGCGGTGATTTTCCAATCATTCGGGGTGATTTGGAAAAAGTCATCACGGAGGATGAACCCTAATGCCCAATGGCGGATGGGGACCGATTAATATAAAATCGGCAGAATGCCTTTTAGTTCCGGGACACCTCACTAAAAGCCATTTCATCCGAAGCCTGCGGGGGCACAAAGGAACCATGGGGCCACGATATAGTGGAGATCGGTTCGCCAAGATCGTTTACGATAAGACGTCTTCTCAACTCGAGAAGCCTGGAGACCAGCTTCTCTTCATCTTTGGCATAGGCCTCTTCATCGGCGACTCTTTTCACCACAATGCCTAATAGCTCCGTGATGGCGTTGCCCACTGAATTCTGGCTGATGGTGACAATCAGCCGGCCGCGTTCATCCCGGTAGAGGAGTTGTTTATAAGCGGGCCTCCACCTGATTTCATTGGCAAACAGGGGGTCCTCCATAACCTGCAACCGCAGGATGCGGGCTGCTTTATGAAATTCGTTGGAGAACAGGAGAACATCTGCTATCTGATCCGGGTAGAAGGCCTGTTCCGGAACCCGTGTATCATTAGCAGAAACAACGGCGAACAAAGTGCGGTAAAAATCGAGAAAACCTCTGAGAATCATGTCATATTCTTTCCAGAAACGTCCATGGTTCAACGCCTCTACACCACCCATCACTTCCCAGCTTGGCAGACCCTTGGGGTAGCCGGTAATCGCCAGACGGGTATCTTCGGCAGGAAGTGGTTTTAAAACTTTCAGGTCGAGGATTTCAAGAAAACGCATATAGACGCCGGAGAGATATTCCAAGAACAGTCCATGATGACCGCTGTCGGTCAGGTTGGGATCGTCATGGGAGGCTTCCGGTGCCCTGACGAGTTCTTCGTTTTCATAAGCGATGAAATGATTGTGGATCATCCGAATCGACGGGACACCGGGTTTGGCGAGCGGCCAGGTTGCATCGAGGCTGGCTTCACCACAGAAGATCAAGTGTTTTTCAGGGTCCGGGAAGTTCTCTTGCATATATTGAAAGATAACCTGCGTCATACGGCTGAAGATCAGGGCTTCCTGCTTGAGGAGCTGATCGCGTCTGACCGGACGGCCTAAAGGATCGAGGATACGCTGGGAAGTGTCAAGGATGATGGAAGTATCAAAGAGATTGGAGTGACCGATGGCCTTTCTGTAAAGTAGAAATCCATGGTCATTTCTCAACAGTCCGTTTTCCCTTGCCAGGTGGCGAAGGTTGCAGGGGCTGTTAAAGAATTCGGTGGCGGTAACGCCTTCGGGGATTTCAAGGGGAATTTTTCGGTGTGGGACGGTTATTTCTCGCGGTGAACCCAATATTGTCTGCATCGTTATCCTCCCGTATTAGCTGCAGTCGCAAATAGATAAAATTTAGAATCAATTGAGCAAGTTGGCACAGCAAACACGACCACCCCCTTTGGGGTGGCCGTTTACTTACAGCCATAGGCCCAAGAAAACAAAAACACGTAAATGTTTTCAACGTCTTGGAATTGTCATCCCGCATCAGAAGGGACATAGCACCCGGTTTAAAAACTACCGATCAATAAATCAGGTGCCGTTTGATAGCGTTTTGCCGAATTAACATATCGAAAACCGATGGTAAACCCTTTTTTTAATCAGCAATCACCTGTTCGGATGCCCCCATAAATCAATTGACAACCCCTTTTTTTCAGTATATAGACCAACATTGGATTAATAAGATCCATTCAATCCCCATCACCGTAAGTAGTATCACCCACAATTCAGTATACCGTCGAGAAAGGCTTCTTCGGACTTTTCAGTTGGTGAGATGTGCCCGGTGTCGGCAAACCAGCCTGCCTGAATTTTCCACGGTTCGGCGCTTTTCCACCAAGCGCGGTCGCTGGTCCGGTTCGAACATGGATACTGAAGTGAAGGACATTATGACAACTGCAAGGGAGGTGGCTATGCTTTGGAGGAAATTCCTGATTCTGCTCATACTGACATTGTCATTGGCGGCGTGCGGACCTTTTGATTCGAACAATTCCGGTGGACCCAAAAATGGGGACTCATCCAACAATCTGACACCGAATGCGCTTCCGGTACAGGTCATGGTGGAGCGACTGAGCGATTCAGAGTATAGTGCCATGAGCTCAGAAGACAAGTATGCCCTGGCCAACAAAATCATGGGGACTTTGTTCAAGGGAATGGCGCCGGATGAATTTTTCGATCTGCAAAACGGCTTGTCTTCTCCAACCCCATTGGACAATCAAAACATCGTGTCGCAAATCGAGGCCGACTTGCTCGTGGGCATTGATGAAACAATCTACCGCAATCGTGTCCGGCAAAAATATGAATTCGACGAATGGCTGGAACCGGTGCAGTATCAACTGGCCCTGCTTTATGAAATACCCATCAGCCGGAACTATTTTGAAATGTGGATGGCCTACCAACTCGCCAACACCATCCTCTTTTCGCCGGCTGTTGAACTGGACACCGTATCCTACGACGACGCGAAAAAGGTTTTCGAGCGTTTGGTGAGCATGATCCGACAAGGCCG
>JASFER010000473.1:0-3133 GCA_050124755.1 Desulfobacteraceae bacterium | reverse complement strand
TATCGGAGCCATGCCCTGTATGATGCGACCGGGCATGGCTCCGATATAAGTGCGTCGATGGCCGCGAATCTCGGCTTCATCCCGAATGCCCCCAAGGGAGATTCGGATGAATTTTCGCCGCATGGCTTTGGCGATGGCCTGCCCCAGAGATGTTTTTCCCACCCCAGGCGGTCCCACAAAACAGAGAATGGAGCCTTTCAAATCCGGATTTAATTTGCGGACGCTCAAATATTCCAATATCCTGTCCTTGATTTTTTCAAGCCCAAAATGATCGCGATTAAGCGTTGTTTGAGCTTTTTGTATATCAAGCACATCCTTTGTCGATTTTTTCCAAGGCAATTCGGTCAACCAATCGAGGTAGGTTCGAACCACCGAAGCTTCGGCCGAATCAGGATGCATTTGGTCCAAACGGCGTAACTGTTTTTCGGCCTCCTCAAGGGCTTCCCCGGGCATGCGGGCTTTTTTGATGCGCTTTCGATACTCCTCGATTTCCTGGGACTTTTCATCCAACTCCCCAAGTTCTTTATGAATGGCGCGCATCTGTTCCCGCAGAAAATAGTCTCGCTGGCTCTTGGAGATTTCATCTTTGACATCCGATTGGATTTTAGCCTGCATCACCGACAGCTCCACTTCATGGGACAACAGGTCATGCACTTTGCGCAGGCGCTCCAACGGATCGATCAATTCAATCACCTCTTGAGCATCCTCGATCTTCAGGCGTAAATTGGAGGCTACCAGGTCGGCCAATTTGCCCGGCTCTTCAATGCTTTCAAGGATGCTGCCCACATCGCCGCTTAATTCCCCCCTGAGCGCCAGTATCTTTTCAGAATTTTCCCGAACATTGCGCATCAAGGCCTCGACTTCCAACTCAGAATAGAGTTCATGAGGCTCATCGAGAATTTCGACTTTGACCCGAAAAAAAGATCTTTTTTGGATATACTTAACGATACGCGCCTTGGCAAACCCCTGCACCAGAGCTTTGACACGACCGTCCGGCAATTTTAACATCCGCAAAATCCGGCTGATGGTGCCCACTGTAAAAATTTCGTCAGATTTTGGATTTTCGATATCCGGGTCTTTTTGAGTGGCCACAAATAAAAAGCGATCTTTGGAGACGGCTGTCTCCACTGCACGGATGGATTTATCCCGCCCCACGAATAAAGGCAGGAGCATATCTGTAAAAATAACAACATCCCGCACCGGTAATAGAGGCAACGATGTGGGAATTTCAGTATCGCCTATTTCCTCTTCAATTATGCTGATAAGATCGTCTTTATCTGATTCGGCCATCTTCGCTCCCTTTATTTCCAATAAAGCCAAACTGAATTGCAATTGTCGGTTTCAATATATCCACTTCATACGGTTTTGGTAAAAAATCCGGCTAATTACCGGAGCTTTGTCGATGTTCAAAATTTATCAATAATGTTAACCGCCTAATATAAGACAAAAGCTTGATTTGACAATATCTATCTTGATTTTTTTATGGAAGCCCCCTACAACCATCGTCAATTTGAATTTTCTGTTTGAAACCGCTTCTAGTTGCATATTGAACGGGGTAGACGATATATTTCGATTTGCTGTGAAAGATTTGGATCAAAAACTATGGACATTACCATGAATCCCATATTCTTAAATGGCTACATACTTTTAATTGGAATGTGTGTCGGCAGCTTTTTAAATGTGTGCATCTATCGGTTGCCCAAAGGAAATTCCATCGTAAAACCGCCGTCATCGTGCCCCGTTTGCGGGCTTTCGATCAAATGGTACGACAACATTCCCATCCTCAGTTATGTATTGCTTCGCGGCCGATGCCGAGGCTGTAAGACGACCATATCCATCCGCTATCCAGTTGTAGAATTGCTGACCGGTCTTTTTGCCTGGATCACCTGGATGCAGTTTGGTTTCAGTTTGTCCACACCAATCTATTTTTTGTTTATTTCCGCCCTGTTGGTGATGACTTTCATCGACATCGACCATCGTATCATACCCGACATCATCACCTTGCCGGGTATACCGATTGGATTCGCTGCCAGTTTTGCCTTGCCTTCTCTCGATTGGCTGAGCTCTCTTCTGGGTATTTTATCCGGTGGGGGAATTTTGTTGTCCATCGCCTGGTGCTATCACCTCATTACAGGTAAAGACGGCATGGGAGGTGGCGATATAAAACTATTAGCAATGGTTGGTGCCTTCCTTGGCTGGAAAGGGGTGCTGTTTACCATTATGGCATCATCTTTGGTTGGAACGCTGGTGGGCGTCATAATGATGTTGCGGGCGGGCAAGGGCATGAAAATGGCCTTACCCTATGGCCCTTTTTTGGCGATCGGGGCTATCGGGTATCTCTTTCTGGGGCCGCAGATCATTCATTGGTACTTTAACGTGCTTTAGACACAATGAAAACCAGCAATCATAATTGTACGGTGAATTAATTGAAAATAGCCATTATTTCAGATATTCATGGGAATCTTGAAGCATTTCAAGAAGTGTTGTCCGACCTGGATACCATTGAAATCGATGAATTGGTCTGCCTGGGAGATTGCGTTGGATACGGACCTGAGCCTGAAGAGGTGCTCGCCGAGGTGATGCGCCGCGCGATTCCCACTACCCTGGGCAACCATGAATTGGCGGTTTGCAACCCGCGTCACTTGGACTGGTTCAATCCTATGGCGAGAGCTTCCATCGAGAAAACCATTACCATGCTCAGCGAAAAATCCATCAAGTTTATTCAAAGCCTGCCTTGCAGCTATGTTATAGAACAGTGCAGATGTGTGCATGGTTATCCTCCGGACTCAGTTCGCACCTATCTTTTTCAAAAGGCGCCACATGCGTTAATCAAAACATTCAAGGCCATGGCGGAAAGCGTATGTTTTGTCGGTCATACCCACCACCTGGAACTCGTCCAATTCGATGGCCGCCAGGTCGAACGGCTGCCACTCAAAGCGGGAATCACAGCACTGACGTCACGACACCGATACATCATTAACGTGGGAAGCGTGGGTCAACCGAGGGACGGTACCAACAGCGCCAAATACGCCATTTATGATACCGAAAGCTTGGAGCTTGAAATTCGTTGCGTGAACTATGACATTGCCAGCACGGTGGCCAAAATTAAGAAGGCCGGGCTACCGGAGTCACA
>JASFER010000472.1:0-3135 GCA_050124755.1 Desulfobacteraceae bacterium | reverse complement strand
AATATTGCTGTATGATTTAATTATGAGAATCGCCATTTCCCATCAGCAGGAACGCGTTTCGCTGGTATCCGATGTGGCTGCACTAGCTTGCTCGTCATTGAAAATGCAGGGAGCCATGGAAAAACCCACCATCAATTATGAGACCCTGCTTCGCATTAGCAAAGCGATCTCGACCATACAAGATAAGGAGAAAGTTTCTAATGGAGAAGTCAAAGATAGCTGTTCAGAAATCTTTGATAACAGTTAAGTGTCCGTATTGCGGGGAAAAAAAGTCTATCGTGAAGCCTAGGGGCAATGGTATGTTTCATATTTCCTGCAATGCTTGTGATAAACGATTCGTTGTTGAAAAGCTGGCCCGTGGTTTTCATGTATATACTATTGCTGAAAAGTTGCTCGCTATACCTGGCCTTTAACAACCCTATAGTTGCATAAAAAAGATGGCAAAAGTTTGTAAATCCGTATGAGCATTTAACAAATAGGGTATTTGGAACGAGTTAGAGCAATAAACCAATGGTGCACTAGAGGATCGGGTCGATTTTATGCCATCTTTTCTCCCCTTAAAACAACACGGAAAGCCGGAGGACTCCAGATCCCGCGTTGCCAAGGACTTGCAGTAGGTTGACTACGGCTGCGTCCTTGGCGCCTTGACTCTGGAGCCCTCCGACTTTTGCAACGATAGGGTCAATTGGACTGCAATTTGATCAAAGGCCTTTGCTGCTTCTGAGTTTTGAAATATTTTTTGGAAAGAAAGGCCCTGATCCCCGGACGCTACTAGATTTAAATCAAAGGGAATTTGTCCTAAAAATCGAAGGTTGGCGGCTTGGGCGGTTCTCCACCCGCCGCCGGAACCAAACAGAGCGATGGTCTTCTTGCAATGGGGGCAGATAAAGCCGCTCATATTTTCGATAACGCCAAAAATCTTCATTTTTACAGATTTGCAAAAAGCAATTGATTTTCTGACATCGGCAAGCGATACCTCTTGAGGTGTTGTGACGATAATGGCCTGGGCGTCCGGAATCGTTTGCGCCACGGAAAGCGGCTCATCCCCTGTCCCGGGCGGTGAATCGATGATCAAATAATCAAGTTCACCCCATAGCACATCACCGATAAATTGCCTGATGACCGAATGTTTCATCGGCCCCCGCCATATCACGGCTTCATCCTTATTGGGCATCAGCGATTCAATTGAAACAACACTCAAATTGTGGGAATATCGTATCGGTACCAATTTCCGATCGGCGGTCCCTTGCAGCATTCCCGTAATCCCCACCATCCTCGGTATATCCGGTCCATGGATGTCGATATCCATCAGCCCGACTTTATGTCCTTTGTTTGCTAGTGCCATGGCCAGGTTAACAGAGACACTTGTTTTTCCGACGCCCCCTTTACCGCTCATGACAAGGAATTTCTTTTTAATTTTATCAAGGGAAGACTGAACCGAACGCTGCTGCTCCAGACTTTCTTCGTCTTGCTTTCCAGAAGCAGACGGACCTTTGAAGGCTTTCATATTACCGTCCTCCAACATGCATTTGCCTTTATGCCCCAAACGCCGAAACCATATTCCTAAGTCCCTATACGGCTGCCAGCTCACGACGATATGCCATGTCTACCATAATTCTCTCCCGGGCTTTGTCGATGCCAAGTGCGTGTCGTTTTTTGTCAATATGGGCGATCATCTTGCGTGCATGTGCGATGGGATCGACTTCCAGATCCCACATACCGCCATAAAGCTTTTCAAATTCTTCAAACAGGTATTTTTGAAACACCGGTGCGCCAGATACCGGCAAGCCAACCCCAAATACGGTATAGACCCCGGAGGCCACAAAATAATGGCCGATGCTGATCGCTTTTTCGCTCATCCATTCCGGCGCACTACCTGCTGCCGGCAGATCACTGATGTCTTCACCCAGACCACCTGCCTTGGTAACTTCCGTAGCCGCCAGCAGGATGCGGCTGTTGTCCACACAGGATCCCAAGTGCAGCACTGGGGGGATACCAACCGTTTCACACACCTCGGCCAGACCTGGCCCGCAATATACCGCAGCAGATTCCGGCGTCAGTAAACCCTCCATGGCGCAGGCTATTGAATTGCAACCCGTTGTCAGAACAATCACATCGTTTTTGATAAGCTCTTTGACAATCTGGATATGACTCTCATTATGCCGGGTCCTGACGTTATTGCATCCGACCACACCACCTATACCACGGATGCGGCCGTTGATAATGTTGTCATTTAACGTTGCGTAGGATCCGCGAAACATGCCACCCAGATGGTATTGTATGGATTCCACACCAAATCCGGCCACCATAGGCGATTTCTGGCTTGGAATCATCACTTCGGTTTTACGATTTTCAAAGTTGTCAATGGCAATCTTAACGATCCTTTCGGCGTCCTCAATTGAATGATGCTCATCGAATTCAATGTGAATGACATTGTCCTGTTCCATGCGGGCAATGGGATGGGTCGTAATCAGTTTGGTGTGGAAACATTTGGCCACATTGGCCAGATTTTGGAAGATACATTGAATATCGACCACCATGGCATCACAGGCACCGGTGATAATGGCCAGTTCCTGTTGCAGAAAGGTTCCGCACAGAGGTACCCCGTGGCGCTGTAAAATTTCGTTGGCCGTGCAGCAAATGCCGGAAAGCTGGATTCCCTTTGCCCCCTTGGATACAGCATATGCATGCATCTCTTTTTTCTGGGCGACTGCGACGATCATCTCAGAAAGCACCGGTTCATGGCCGTGAATGACGATGTTGACCATATCTTCTTTCATGACCCCGAGATTGGCCTCAGAGGCCAGTGGATAAGGCGTACCAAAAAGAATGTCTTGAAGCTCGGTTGCCAGCATTGATCCACCCCAGCCATCGGCGATGGCGGCGCGCGTTCCCTGCTTCATCAGGTTTTTGTAATCCTGATCCACACCGATATGGGTTCGATGCATGATTTCAACAATCTCTCTGTCGATATTTCGAGGTAATACCCCCTGCTTTTTCCAGAGTTCGTACCTGGGCTTAGGCGCGCGTTTGGCAAATAGAATTTCACCTTCGGATTTGCCCCATTCGTTGAGCGCTTTTTCGCCGACTTCCACAGCAATTTCGTCTAAATTACGATCTAGCTGTTTATCGTCG
>JASFER010000471.1:0-3178 GCA_050124755.1 Desulfobacteraceae bacterium | reverse complement strand
ATCTGGATTATGCGGGCCGTTTTCCTCAATCCCATCCAATTCATGACCACTTGGCAACGCTGCAGGCAGGGCAGCGTGTTTCATTTTTCCGCAACAATTCGAAGCTGGAAATCCATGATGGTGAAGGAAGGTGTTTGGCCCAACTGTCTAACGAAGGATCCAACAAATGGAGAAAGCGGTTGGAGCGGATTATCGACGTTCGTGTCGCGGCCGTGCTGAAGCGCCATCGGGATGATCCTGACGAGGGGTTCCAAAAGTGGATTCTGGCGGATGAATGGGAGCTGCCTCTCCTCGAGGTAATCTATGAACCTTAAAGCCTGGTAAGGTGTCTACCGATATCCAAAGGGCCGTTACCACGATGATCAAGCGCGATGAAGCGATTGAAATTGCCCGCAAGCGAGCAGGGCACAACGGCTGGGCTTTCGTCGAGCCGCTGGGCGTCCTGCACCGTCGCGGCTGGACCGGCGGTGCGGGACGCTTCGAGATCGAAACCAATGCCGGGAAACTGGGGAGCAAGGCGCGGTTTGTGATAGACGCCGCGAACGGTGATATTATCGAGGAGGGCTACGTTCCTCGCTGATGAAGGACAAAGACATCGCAATGGCTGCTTCGCCACTCTACGCTTGTGCAGACATTCTCGTTCAGGCACTAGATAAGGCCAGCAACTCCTGCAGCGCTGTTTGTCGCAGGCTGGTGTCCTGGTTCTTAACGGCCATGGCCAGCGCTTTTCGCGTGCCGACCAGCACGGCAAACTTGCGGGCCCGCGTCAGCCCGGTGTAGATCAGGTTGCGGAAGAGCATTTTAAAATGCTGGGTCAGGACCGGTATGATCACGGCCTCGAACTCGCTGCCCTGGGATTTATGGATGGTGATGGCATAGGCCAGATCCAACTCCATGATGTCGTCTCTCTGGTAATGCACCTTGCGTTGATCAGGAAAAAAAGAGACCGTGCAGGTCAGATCCTCATTGTCAATCTGCTCGATGACCCCGATATCGCCGTTGAAAACGCCTAATTCATAATTGTTCCTGCGGTGAATCACCCGGTCGCCGACCCTGAAAATCCTTTCTCCCACTTTGAGCTGTGGTTTGCCTGCTGCCATGGGATTGGCCGACGCCTGAATCATGGTGTTCAGGTTCAACGTGCCGAGGCTGCCTCTGGTCATCGGTGACAGCACCTGGATTTCACAGGTGCGGCCGAGATATTTGGGCATCCAATCCATATAAAGCTTTCTGACGATTTCCGAAGCTGTCAGGCCGTAGCGCAGCGATGACCACGGATGGACTTTTTTAAGCACGGCGACCAATTCATCAATCCGGCTGTCTGCCTGATGGACCGCCTCAAGATCGACATGTTGAAATTTTTTGGGGATGGTCAACTCTGTTTCGTACGGCACCACCGGTTCGTTGGCACGAAATTCATATAGACCGGCGTCTGCGGTTGCATCGGAATTTTCTACAGGTGCGTTTTTCAGATCGTAAAACCTTTTGACTCTGGAAATAAAACCGAGTTGTTCCCGGGTGGCTTCGTCGGAATCCAAAAACAGACAGTCAATTCCGTTCTGCCATATTTGCGGTTTTTTGAACGGCGATTCGATGTGGGGGATATCCCCGCGGTTGATCTGATGGGCGTATTTGATAATCAAGGATTGCTCGGCCTGCCGGAAAATTTTGGTCAGGCAAAAGCAGGCCACCTTTTTGGATGCAATCATATCCTTGAGCACATTGCCGGCCCCTACCGACGGCAGCTGATCGGCGTCGCCGATAAACAGCACCTGGCTGTGTCCGGGCACCGCCTTGAGCAATGCGGCGGTAAGATTGATATCCAGCATGGAACATTCATCAACGATCAAAAAATCAACATCCAGGGGGGTGTCCTCGTTTTTCTTGAATTGGCCCTGCTGCCATTCCAAAAGCCGATGGATGGTCTTCGATTCCTGACCAATCACATCGGTCATGCGTTGGGCCGCCCTGCCGGTGGGGGCTGCAAGCAACACTTTACGGCCCATGGCCGCAAGCAGCTTGACCAGGACCAGAATCGTGGTGGTTTTGCCCACACCGGGACCGCCGGTTAGAATGGAAAATTGTTCGGCCACGGCGCCCTTTACGGCAGCGGTCTGTTCTTTGCTGAGCAGGATATCTTTTGCCGCGCAATATTTGCTGATCCAGCGCGCCACCCGATCCCGGTCAACGGCAGGCCCCTGGCGCATGTCGGCAACCCTGCCGGCCACATAGCGTTCGTCGTAATAGAGCGATTTGGCATAATAACATGCTTCCGTCTGACCTTCGGAAGCCACCAACTGACGAACCTTGAGATGGCCGTCATCTTCCATCTGCTTGAGCAAGTCCGACAACCCATCGGCCAAATCCAGTCCCAGCAGTTCCCTGACCTGGGCATTAATTTGCGATTGTGTCAGGTAACAATGACCCAATTGCCGGCTGGCGGCCAGCACATGCTTTATCCCGGCCATGATCCGTTGGGGGCTGTTTTTGCCGAGGCCGATGCTCAGGGCCACCTTGTCCGCCGAAAAAAATCCAATACCGTAAAAATCATTGGCCAGGCGGTAGGGATCTTCGGTTACGTAGGCAATGGCGTTGTCACCATATTCTTTGTAGATGCGAACGGCGAACAAGGTGCTGATGCCGTGGGACTGCAAAAACATCATGACCTCGCGGATGGCACGATGTTCGGTCCACGCGCTGCTGATCATGGTCAGTTTCTTTTGGGCAATGCCCGGCACTTCGGTCAGCCGCGCAATATCTGTTTCAAATACATCCAGCGTCGCTCGGCCAAAATGTTTAACGATTTTCCGGGCGGTTTTAGGGCCGACGCCCTTGATGAGCCCTGATCCGAGATATTTTTCCAATGCCGCACTGGTGGCGGGCTTTTTCTCTACGGCCTGGGCAGCCTGAAATTGCCGGCCATGTTTAGGGTGAATTTTCCAAGCGCCGCGGAATTCCATGGTTGCACCGGCAAACACCTTGGTTTGATGAACAATGACGGTTTCCTGCTGGTGGGGATTGTTAAACGGCGTCACCCGCAGCACCGACCATCCGTTATCAGGATTGTGGTAGGTGACCCGGTCCACAATACCGCGGACGGTTTCTGTGATCACACCCGTTTTCATAAGCGTTCAGCTGACATTTCCCGGTTAGAATGCGTGGTTTTTTGAAACCCGGT
>JASFER010000470.1:0-3185 GCA_050124755.1 Desulfobacteraceae bacterium | reverse complement strand
TATTTCCGGGATCAGGCCCTGCCGGCGCATTTCAATCGCCAGCATCATCTCCACGGCCTCACGCTCTTCACCAGAGATAACGGCCAATTCGTCAGCCCGGGCCAGCACATAAGGATAGCCCCCCGTCAAACGGGCCTGCCGGACAATGGTGGCATGTAAAGTGTCAATGGCTTTGGCGTCGGCGGCCAGCCAAGCTGGTATTTCCACCCGGGCCAGAAGAGGATTGGCCTCGGTTTTACCCACATTGAGGTAGAAGAAATGAAACGTATGCCCGGCTTGCTTGTAAATCTCAAAATTCTTGCCTTTGATAGTAAACAAGGCGCTGCGCTCGCCGGGTCCCAGAAAATCAAACAAGTCAAGATCGGTCAGATGACGGAATGGGTTCTGGCGCAAATTTTCTTCGGTAACGGCTTCCGGTTCCAGCGAGGCCAGATGTATGAGAGCCAGCACAAAAGTACTGCGAGGCCGGTCAATATACCCGGCCACCAGAGTACCTGCTTTTTGCAGCGTGTTGAGCATTTTAATGTATTCCTTTTGACGCGTTTCCTGCTGGTCAAAAGGCAGATCAATAACCCGCAGCGATAATTGGCCATCCATCAGGGCGATAACCGGTTCTGCACCTTCAACGGCATACTTGGCACTCAGTTCAGTCAGAACCTCAAGCTCTGCTAGATCTCGCTTGACATTGACCTCTCCCGGGGAGATGAGACGGCCCCGCTCGTCCAGAATATCTTCCGGGGCATAATAAAGCTGCGGTCTAGGACGATATGTGTCAGGCTTCTGGTTTGAGCCGTGCCGGTAAATGATGCTGCCAACGTTAATGAGATAGTAAAGCGTAATAGCATGGCGATTGGGCAAAATTTGAGAGCCGTCGCTGGCAATGACAATGATTTGATCTGGCCCTTGAGGCAAAGGATAAGCCTGTCCCAGGGCTTCAGCCAGGGGGGCTGCGCCGACCCAACCAAAGCGGAATTCGCGCATCACCTTTTCGGCCATGATGATGCGGTCGTCGAGCGCGGTAAATTCGGTGGAAAATTGTTGTAAGAGTGTCCGGGTCGTTTGTACCGCTTCATCGCGGAGTGGGCTTTGTTCGGCCAAACTACGCCCCATCGCTTTTACTTGTGAGGCTACTTGATTAAGTTCGAGGGTCATTCACTACCACCCAACATACGGATAAGCCAACCAATTTTCTTTTTGGCTTTTGACTGGGAACCGAGGTCAGTTTTCTGACCAAAGTACAAAAGTCTGGCTGTGGGGATGTCGTGTTCATCGTAGTCGATGCGAGCGTAGGATAAACGTGGAGAACCATCAACAAGTTGTAGAGACCCATTAAAAAGCGCTTCCCAAGTTTCAGGCTGGGCGTCTGAAAAATCTTCCACCCAACTCCCCGTATTAATGTAAATACTGCCGGTACTCAACTGCTCTTGAACCGGATAGTGCGTGTGACCAAATACAATAACCTGCGCGCCTTCTTGTTGAGCAACTTCTTCGGCAGCGCAACGCAGTAAATATTGTTGCTGTTGCTGGTTAGCCTGGCCCATTTCCAACGGATTATGGCTAATTTGGGCCTCAGGCAACGCGCCCTCTGCCTGACCGTTAGCTTGAGCAATCTGTAAAAATTGCTGGATTTGAGTATGAAATTGGTATCGGAAAGTTATATCACCAGCGTAACGTTGTGACATTTCGCGGCGCTTATCATCATCTGCCAATTCTTGCAGCAGGGTCTCAACATCAGCGTTGGATGAGATAGTCTCTTCCAAGGCTGATGTTATGGCATGACGCACAAAATCCACCAGAATTTTAGCGGCAAAGTCGAAATT
Source organism: Desulfobacteraceae bacterium (assembly GCA_050124755.1). GTDB lineage: Bacteria > Desulfobacterota > Desulfobacteria > Desulfobacterales > Desulfosarcinaceae > JARRKU01. Next base: position 1,365 of record JASFER010000470.1, on the reverse strand, counting down.
CCAGTGCAAGGCGTACCATATTAAGGTGCTAATCGGCTTAATATGGTCTACAAACCAATGTTGGGATTCGATTTGGTTCAAAAAATTGATAACAAAGCGAGAACCGGTCGGATAATAAAGCTGGTTGAAATCATCAGGTGAACGGGGGTTGAAGAAATCTTGATAAGAATTTATGTCTTCAGCGCGTTGGTGGCCGTGCTCTACATATATTTTTTCTCGGCTCACAAATTCATCGGCAAAGAGCAGCAGCGAGGCCCGAGTTCCCGAAGCCCCCAGAATTTCGCGCAAACGGCTTTTTACACGCGGCCAAAACAAATTTACATCATGATTGCCTTTGATCATGGTGATCCGCCGCTGGGGATGCTCAACATGCATAAAATCCGACAAGGCATTGAATACTTCTGGGTGGCCCCGGGAAATAACATTGAGGCGTTGTACCGAAGCATTTTCCGACGAGTCCAAATAGGCTTCAGCTGGGTAAGAATGGGCCGGGTTATAATGCTCTACAGCCGGAACTTGCAGAAATTCGAAAAAATCACCGTTGATGATGAGTTCAATTTCACGCTGGTCGCGTTCACTTTCAAGCCAAATTTCACGCAAAAAACTCACCAATTCTTGATCGGCAATAAAATCTTCCAGGTGATTACCACTATGATCAACACCTTCGCGGGTATGTCCGGCGCCAAGGTGTAAATCTGAAATGACAAACTTTAATTTCTGTCCCGTCACGTTCTTCCCCTGTGTAGTTTATTTTGGCATTATACCATACCATACTAGGGATTGGAAAAGAAATAATTTCATAGGAAGTAAGGAGTATGAAGTAGGGAGTAGCGTGACTTGAATCAGGGCTGCTTTTGCCATTTAATGATAAATTGATAAACTGGAATTCAGTAAATGTTTTGGAGGTTAATATGCTGATTGGAATTTTCTCAGACGTGCATGACAATTTGGACAATCTGGGCAAGGCGCTGGAAATCTTTAAGACGCGTGGGGTTGAGGCCCTGATATTTTGCGGCGATTTTTGCTCTCCCATTCCATCAAGGGCGATGGCCGGCAAGTTTGACGGTGATATTCACTGCGTATTTGGTAATGGTGATGGTGACAGATTTGCCATATCAAACGTAGCCCACTCGCAATATGCCAATCTCAAACTTCATGGGGAATACGCTGAACTTGAGTTTGGGAGGGTGATGGTGGCGGTGACTCACTATCCGTTCTACGCCAAAGCCCTGGCCCGCACCGGAGATTATCAGGCTGTATTCTCAGGACATACTCATGAACGCCACGAAGAACGAATAGGCGATTGCCTGTGGGTAAATCCGGGGGAAGTGCTAGGCTGGCAGGGAAGACCTTCGTGCGCCGTCT
>JASFER010000469.1:0-3188 GCA_050124755.1 Desulfobacteraceae bacterium | reverse complement strand
GTTTTAATCCAACCGATGGTCAGCGGTACTGAAGTCATTTTGGGAGCCAGCAGGGAAGGGGACTTTGGGCACTTAGTTATGTTCGGGCTGGGGGGCATCTACACCGAAGTGCTTAAAGACGTTCAATTCAGTCTGGCGCCGCTATCAGAAGATGAAAGCCTCCGGATGATACGCGGCATCCGCAGCTACGCGATACTGGAAGGGATTCGCGGTGAACCGGGCATGGACATCGATGTCCTGGCGGACAACGCTCAACGCCTGAGCCGCCTGGTGCACGATTTCCCCCGGATCAAAGAGATCGATCTTAATCCCATTAAAGGTACGGGGACAGATCTCTATGCGGTGGATGCGCGCATTATCATTGGCTGACACTTTCAGTTTTTAAATCGCCGAATGGATGATGTGGCTGTTTTTCGCAGGCATCGTTGCCGGACCTGGACTAGAAATACCCAATATACGCTGAGCAAATTTCAGAGTTAGACACTTTTTGGCTATAATACCGGTCACCAAATGGAAACTCCGCACGGAAATTAAATATCCGCCGTGCGTTTACTAAAAAATCGCCTATTCATTCAGAAGCCTTGCTATAGGCGATTTGCGATACCTCTCGTCCATTTCGTCAAGCTCCTGCCGGTGGAATGCCTTGAACGCTTTTATAAGATCTTTTGCGCAGGCAGTAAGGGCTGATCCGCCTCCGCTTGTGCCGCCGGTTGTGCGAACGACCAGTTGCTTTTCCAGTCGATCTTCAGTCGCCTTAATTCTTCCCCAAACAGCCCGGTAACTCATTTTTAGCTCTTTTGCAGCCGCATTAATCGATCCGTACTGCTCTATCGCCTCGAGTATTTTCACCCGTCCCATACCGAAAACGACATCGTCGCTTGCGTTGCCGATCCAGATTTTGGTACGCAACTTATACTGCATGACTCATACCGCTCAAGCCTGTCATTCAATATCATTAAATATGTTTTCCAGTCCTTCGATCACGTACAACATATAGGTACTAAAATCAAATATTGGCATGAGACGGCGGCAATTGATCAACGACAATATTATTTTCTCCGCGCTGGAATTATCATTGTCGTTGATCAGGCAAAGGGCATTATATCGTCCGAGCATTTGCTGCGGTGCCAATTTCCTATGTCTAAGACCGAATAAGGGTTGTCCTTTTGCGTTATATCAATATTGACATAACGAAATGGCAATGTTATCAGAATTGCCCACACCAGTTTGCGTGACAGCTTCAACAAGCAGTGGATTTTGAACCAAGGAGCAGGCTTCATGACAACATTTTCGATGCAGATCAACGGCGGACAAATAACCTTTACGGCAGGGCAGACCATTTTGGAGGCGGCCCGAACCAATCAGATCAACATTCCCACCCTATGTCACCTGAAAGGCGCCACCCCCACCGGCGCCTGCCGGATTTGCGTGGTGGAGGTAAAAGGCGCCCGCACTTTGCTGGCCGCTTGCAGCACCCCGGCTGCGGCCGACATGGTTGTACAAACCGACTCACCCAAAGTGATCAGGGCTCGCAAAATGGTGCTGGAGTTGATGCTTGCGTCGGGCAACCACAACTGCGCCGTGGCCGACGCCGGCAAAAGCGGCGACTGGACGGAATTTCAGATCCAAACTCACGCAGCGGATGATTCAGAGGAGCTGTGTCCGGCTTGGGGCGATTGCAAACTTCAGAATCTGGCCTACGAATATCAAGTCAGCGGCAGCAAGTATCTGAGCAATGGCAGCGACTATCCTCAGGAGCTTGCCAACCCGCTGATCATCCGCGATTTTTCGCGGTGCATTTTATGCGGCCGCTGCGTCCAGGCCTGCAATGAAGTGCAGGTCAACCAGGCGATCAGTTTTGGCTATCGCGGGGCCGCTTCAAAAATCGTGGCCGCCGGTGATCGTTCTTTGGCCCAATCCGATTGCCTGTTTTGCGGTGAATGCATTCAAGTTTGCCCGGTGGGCGCTTTGGTGGAGAAAAAATCGCGCCACAAGTGGCGTCCCTGGAAAACAGAGAAAATCCGCTCCACATGCCCATACTGCGGAGTGGGCTGCCAGCAGTGGCTGCATGTCCAGGACGGCAGGATCGTAAAAGTGACCGGCGTTGAAGAGGCCCAGCCCAACCAGGGCCGCCTGTGCGTCAAAGGCCGTTTCGGCTATGACTTCATATACTCCCAAGAGCGCTTGAAAACCCCATTAATACGCACCGAAGAGGGATCTCTCCAGCAAGCCACCTGGGAAGAAGCCTTGGACCTGACGGCAAACAAGTTCAAGCAGATCATCGCCGAAAACGGCCCCGATGCTGTTGCCGGCGTCAGTTGCGCCCGCAGCATCAACGAAGACTCCTACAACATGCAAAAGCTGTTTCGCGCTGTTTTTAAAACCAACAACATCGACCATTGTGCCCGCACTTGACATGCGCCCACTGTCGCCGGTCTGGCGACCAGTTTCGGGTCAGGCGCAATGACCAATTCGTTCAGTGAATTTGCTAAAGCTAAAATGTTTTTGGTGATCGGTTCCAATATGACCGAGGCGCATCCAGTGGCGGCCACCTTTGTTAAAAATGCGGTATTAAACGGGGCCCAACTGATTGTCGTGGATCCGCGCAGGCATCCTCTGGTCGATCATGCCCACCTGCATGTGCCCATTCGCGTGGGCAGCGATATCGCCCTGCTTAACGGCGTGATGCATGTATTGATTCAAGAGGGATTGTATGACAAATCCTTTGTCGCGTCCTGCACCACCGGATTCGATGAGCTGGAGGCCAAAGTGGCCGCTTATTCACCCGAGTACGCGGCTGAAGTTTGCGGCATTCCGGTCGATATGGTTCGCGACCTGGCCCATCGGTTGGCTTCGGTCACACCGCTGATGCTGTGCTACACCCTGGGCATCACCGAACACACCTGCGGTACCCACAACGTCATGAGCATCGCCAATCTGCAGATGCTGCTGGGCAACATGGGTGTCGCGTGCGGCGGCGTCAATCCTTTGCGCGGTCAGAACAATGTGCAGGGGGCCTGCGATATGGGGGCGCTGCCAAACGTCTTTCCCGGGTACCAGAAGGTCATGGATGCCGCTGCCCGGGAAAAGTTTGCCAAAGCCTGGAATGTTGATGAGCTGCCGGACCAAAACGGCATCGTGCTGCCCCAAATGCTCGAGGGACTGGCCGACGGACGCATCAAAGCCTT
>JASFER010000468.1:0-3220 GCA_050124755.1 Desulfobacteraceae bacterium | reverse complement strand
AAAGATTGGCCGGATTCCGGAAAACACTAGCAGGTCAGGGCCTCAATCAACAGGGTTGTTTTCCACGGCATGTTCAGGCAGGCTGAACCAAATCTCCAAGCGGTCCCCTGCCATTTCAGCGCCCACCTCACCACCATGGGCTTTGACCAGTTCTTTAACGATGGCCAAGCCGATGCCGGCGCCGCCGTGCTCCCGGGAACGGGATTTTTCGCCGCGGTAGAAACGCTCGAACAGAAAAGGCAGATCTTGGGGCACCATCACCTCCACGCTGTTGGTGTAGCCCACCCGCACGCCTCCCTTACCCACATGTACACTGATTTGCAGCATCCCCTGCCGTGGTGTGTAACGGGCTGCATTGTCCGTGAGGTTGCGCAACACCCTGGAGATGCGGTCCCGGTCGGCCAGGATGCGAACAGGTTTCGGTGGGCCGTCGATCTTTGCGTCGATGGCTTTTTCTTTGAACTGTTCGGAAAACGATCCCAGCGCCTGATGGATCAGCGCCGGCAGATCCACCGGCACAATGTTCAGGTGCCCGCGGGCGGCGTCCGCCCGGGCCATCTGCAGCACATCCTCCACCAAGAGCGCCAGACGCATGGTTTCGTTTTGCAGTAATTCAAATGTCCGGGCGGATGGGGGAACCACATCGTCATCCAGCGCTTCCAGATAGCCGCGGATATTGGTCAGCGGCGTGCGCAATTCATGGGCCACGTCGATCATCAGGGTCCGCCGCAGGTTTTCTTGGTTCTCCAGGCTCTCGGCCATGCGGTTGAATGCGCGGGCCAGCTGGCCCACTTCATCCTGCGGACCCAGTGGAATGCGGGTGCTGAAATCACCGGCGGCGATCTCGCGGGTGGTCCTTGTCATGCGGCTCAGGGGCGCAAGAAGGCGGCGCATCAGGAAAAAACTCAGCACCGCCGCCAAAATGGCGGCCCCCAGGCAGGCCCATAGCAGGTATCGATGAACCGCACTGACAAACATCTCATGGGCCGGTCCCGGAGAAATATGGTATTTTTCCATCAGGGTGACGAAATAGCCGGCGGCCAGCGTATCGATGGAGAGCCACATCATGGCCATGACAAAACCGATGACCACCAGATTGACGGCCAGCAACTTGACGATCAACCGGTTCATCTGGAGCCTCCTTCCTCCGCAGGATCCGCAAAACGGTATCCCATGCCGCGCACCGTGCAGATATATCGCGGCTTGGAAGGGTCCGGTTCGATCTTTTGCCGCAGCTTGCCGATGTGCACGTCCACCACGCGTTCGATCACCACCGCCTCGCCATGGGGATAGAGCCGATCCAGCAATTCGTCCCGGCTGAAGGTGCGCCCCGGCACGCTCATCAACGCCTGGAGCAAAGCATACTCGTGGGGCGTCAGTTCGACCTGCCGCCCCGCCACGCTCAAACGGCGTTTGTCCAGATCCAGACGCACATCCCCCTGGGATAAGACGGAACCCGCGCCCGGGGTGGGAGCCGCCGTCCGCCGCAACACCGCCTTGACCCGCGCCACCAATTCTCTCGGGCTGAACGGCTTGACCACATAGTCGTCCGCTCCCAAGGTCAGACCGGAGACGCGGTCGATCTCTTCACCCCTGGCAGTGAGCATGATCACCGGCACTTCCGACGTTTTGCGCAGCCGGCGGCACACCTCCCATCCGTCCATTCTGGGCAGCATGAGATCCAACACCACCAAGTCAGGACCGTGCTTCTCGGCCAGGGCCAGCCCGTTTTCCCCATCATGAGCCTGAAGTGCGTGGAATCCCTCCTTTTCCAGGTAGAGTACCACCAGGTTGGCCGTGTTGGGATCATCTTCTATGACCAGAACCTTTTGCAGGTTGTCAACACCCATCGCAGCTCTCCGAAATTTTGATGTGAAGACCGGGTTGATCGACGGCCGGTCCATACAGCAAGCATCCAGCGGGCGGTGTTGATCCCCATAAGCGCTTAAATAGGGATATTCAGCAGATTTTTCAGGTATCGCCAATACCGCCTTCTGAACCGGTCGGGACAGAGCCCGACCCTACACGGGAACCCTTAAAACGCCGGGGACCGGAGTGATTCGCGTAGGGCCGGCCTCCGTGCCGGCCGGGTATAAAATCCGCTATCCTGCATAGAGGTTGGCTTATCATTATTCTTAATTAAGCGCTTATGGGGCAAATCCCCGCCTCCGGGTTCGCTTTACCGAGATTTGCCGGAGCCCGCTGCATAGGCTTTACCATAATATCGGCTTAGGTGTAAAAGGATGAAGAACTGTTGTCTCACAAAACCAGGTGGTCTTTTTTTTGTTATTATTTCAACCGGAATCTCAAATGACAAAATCCAAATGGCAAATGGCGGATGGGGACCGATTGAACATAAAACCGGTAGAATACATTCATTTGACATTTGGGCTTTGACATTGGGATTTAACGAATGATGGGCTCCGATACCCTGCGCCTTGGGCAGCAACGTATCGGAGCCTGGGTGGGTGTGGGGTTTACCACTCCAAAAGTTCAGGATCGGTGATATCATCGGCGGGATTGGTGGCCACCATACAGCTCTTTGGCGGCCTGCGGCCGCGCTCTACCCAGTCCACCAGGTAGGCAAAGGCTCTTTGAGCATAAGCTTGCATGGGCGTCAGCTCATTCTGTGCCCCTTCATCACCCCAGGTGCCATTGAAGTCAAAATCCACAATGCCATCGGCGTGGGCATCCACATGGGGGCCGTTGTCAATCAGATATTGACGGTAGAGCCGTTTATTGCCGTATTTTTTAACGGCTTCGTAATATGCCGCCGAATGTGCTTTCAGCGCCAATAAGCCGTCGGCATTGCCCACCACCGTAATCATCGGCGCTTTAAACTCGGCCGTGTTGGCATTGGCAAGGGCCCACTTAATACTCTCCTCGGTCCAGCCGCCGTTGACTGCATTTTCCAGCCATTCGTATAGGGGCGGCCTCTCCAACGGATGGTCTTCGTCGCTAAAGCAGCTATATTCGGCGGATTGCTCCAGGTCATGGCCCAGTAATTCGGCCCGGTAAACATAGGAGGTCAGATTTTGATAGCCGACCCCTCTCCATTGCGGAAGTCCATAGTATTGGTAAAAATCGTAATTGGTATTGTAATAACCCCAAAAGATGTCGGACTCGGTATTGAATCCGGCCGCTTCCATGTCAGGATGGGCCGTGGGGTAGCGATAGGGCGTTTTGGCATACTCTTCCGGGTTTGTCAGCGTATTCGACG
>JASFER010000467.1:0-3220 GCA_050124755.1 Desulfobacteraceae bacterium | reverse complement strand
ACCGAATGGTCGTCGGCACGTTTTCAACAGCCCGGACCACTTCCATGCCTTTGACAACCCGCCCGAACACACAATAGCCCCAGCCGTTTGGCGTTTTTGACCTGTGGTTTAGAAAAGGATTGTCTTGTGTATTTCTCATCATCGGCTAAAACATTATGAAAGTGCGTCGACGCCGATCGAAGCGTTTGATGCCGGCCTGGATGGCCTCCTTAACGGCTTTTTCATACTCGTTGTGGTTTATGGGTCTATTAAGTGACTCCATTTCAAAGGCCCTGCCACATGGGCGATATTGGGGCATGATGTTGACATAAGTATTCGGTGAGATGTGGTTGGCGATAAACGTCATCACATCTTTGGTGTTGGCCAAACCTTCCGGCAATACAAGGTGTCTGACCAAGAGGCCGGAGGTGGCCAGACCATTTTCATCTATGGACAAATCACCGACCTGACGATGCATTTCAATAAAGGCCGCTTGGGCGACCTCAGGGTAGTCAGGGGCCTGGCATGTCTTTTCAGCGATATCCGCATCCCAGAATTTAAAATCGGGCATATAAATATCCACCACTCCGTCCAAGAGCTCCAGTGTATCTACGCGATCATATCCACCGGTATTGTAAACCAGTGGAATATTGAGCCCTTTTTCCGAAGCGATGACCAATGCGGCTAAAATTTGCGGCACGACATGCGATGGTGTCACAAAATTGATATTATGGCAACCGGATGACTGAAGGTAGAGCATGATATCGGCCAATTGTCCATCGGTAATCTCATGGCCGGCGCCCTGATGGCTGATATCGAAGTTCTGACAGAAATTACACAGCAGGTTGCAATGGGTGAAGAATATGGTTCCGGAACCATGGGTACCGACCAATGGTTGCTCCTCTCCAAAATGGGCATCGTAACTGGCAACAACTGCCTGAGCGGCCGTGCTGCAGAAGCCTGTCTCGCCGGATGATCGATCAACCCGACAAAGGCGGGGGCAAAGGGTACACTCCGACAAACGCTCTGCGGCTTCCCTGGCCTTTATTTGCAGGTGGCCGCTTTGGTGGGTCTTTCGATAGCGGGGGATGTATGCAGCCATATTCACTTATCTTAGTCGAATTCAAGAAAGATACTGTCTTTCCGTCCTTCGGTGGTTGGATGGTTTTGATCCCATTGGTGGATGCTGCACGAATTATTTTGTTCATCCGGCGCCACACATGCGATGAAGGGCATCATTGGATCACCGGCAAAAGAGCTATAGTTGAAAATCACCGCCTCATGGTTGGGGAAATCCGCAAACTCCAGCAATTGCGTGATAAAAATAGTGCATTGCCCTTCAAAAAAAGAGGTGGTTGATCTAAAGGAGACAAGCCGATTCCGAAATTTTTCCATGGCGTCGTCTATGGTTTCGGCTTCCACCATCATCGAAAAATTACCATGGCGACGGTTGTTTTCATTGGTTTCTTGCTGGTGGGAGAGGTGCTGAAAGTTACCAATAAAGTACATAGCTGGGTCCTTTGTGTTTATCGTTTATAGAATTTGTGTCAAATATTTTATCCTAATTGTCAACTGAGATGTTTAATACGATGCTTAATCGGCGTCATCAAGCCCTCGGGCTGCTTCGCAGATGCGCTTGAGTGCCTGATGCAGCAATTTGCGAGAGCAACCAAAATTGAGGCGGACAAAGCCCGGTCCATCAAAATCCTTGCCGTCAGAAAGACCAACGCCCGTCTCCTCGAACCATCGTACTGGATTCTTATCAAGAAAGTTTTGGGTGTCGATCCAAGCCAGATAGGTGGCTTCAACCGCTCCCATCTTCAAGCCTTTGATCCTATTGATGGTTTGATAAACCAAATCTCTATTGGTCCGAAGATAGAGGATCAATTCCTCCAGCCAGGGTTGACCGTACGCGTAGGCCGCCTGGGCGGCGGCCATTCCCAGCACGTTTACGTGGGGGACGATGCCGGACATGGTTCGTTTAAAACGGCGACGCAGGGCATCATTGGGAATAATGGCATATGAGCAGCTTAACCCTGGAATATTATAGGTTTTACTGGGTGCCATCAGTGTAATCGTCTGACTGGCGATTTCAGGGGAGAGTGACGCCATTGGGATATGCCGGCAATGGGGATCCAATACCAAATCACAGTGGATTTCATCGGAGCAGATCACCATTTTGTGCTTCAGACAGATTTGCGCGACCTGGATCAGCTCTTTCTCAGTGAACACCCGTCCGCTGGGATTGTGGGGATTGCACAGCATGAAAAGGCGGGTTCGGGCGTCCATGCAATTTTCGAAATCAGCAAAATCCATCTGCCACATGCCGTTGACAAACTTCAAGCGTGTTGTTTTCAATTGACGCCGGGAAAACTTGGGTGCGGTCAAAAAAGGCGGGTAAATGGGCACGGTGGTGAGTACGGCATCTTTTTCATCTCCAACACTTCGGCAGGCGATGTTCAAGCCGGTCACCAGACCGGGTAACCACACGATCCATTTTGCCTCCACGTGCCAATTAAAAGCCCGTTGCAAATAGGCCAATACGGCATCCGTCAAAGCCTGGCCGGGTACGCCATAGCCAAAGACACCATGTTCCACGCGACGGTAAAGTGCCTGAATAACCTCGGGCGGGGATTTGAAATCCATGTCAGCCACCCACATGGGAATAATATCCTTGTCGTGATATTTCCGCCATTTGGCGCTGTCAGAGCCCTTACGATCGATGCACGTATCAAAATCAAACATATTCATATAATAATCTAAATTAATGTCTTTTTTAATGGTTATCTGCTGCTCCCATTCGGTGGATGAATTGACATCGAAGCCTTGATTAATACGCCTCCCTTGGGTTAATCAGATACGGCTATAGAGTTTAGTCCGGCGGGCAGAGGTTCCATCGGCGGCTTCATCGACCGCCACGGCTGTAAACAAGGTATCCGACATGGTCCGCTCCTTTCATTGGATTTGGCCAAACAGGGCAAATATAATATTCATGTATCGGTTTAGAAAACAAGTATAACTATTTAATATAAAAATTATATGATCAATAATACGCCAATTATTGAAGCCGTTGATGTGACCAAACAATACGGAAGGCTCACAGCCGTGGATCATCTGAATCTGGCGGTTCCACAGGGGGGATGCTTTGGTCTATTGGGACCCAATGGTGCCGGCAAAACCACCCTCATCGAAATTATCGAAGATATTATTTCACCCACATCAGGTCATATTCTCTATCAGG
>JASFER010000466.1:0-3282 GCA_050124755.1 Desulfobacteraceae bacterium | reverse complement strand
GGCCGTCGGTCTGCCTGCGATAAACGTACACGGCGCCGCCGTCTTCACCGGCAAAGGTGTCGGCGAATTTGGCGCCCACCGCCAGCCACCGGCCGTCCGTCGCCATTGCAAAACCGAACAGATCGCCGGCAGCCGCATCCTGCGCCACGATCTGCCGGCTTTGGGTTGCTGTATTCTCCGCCAGGGTCGATTCAGCCCATGTTCCTGCAAACAACATCATCGTGCAAAGGGCCGAAAGAAATACCATCCTATTTCTGCATGCTGCCATGGGGGCATCCTCCGTTTGACCGAACCGGTCAAGTTGTCCCGTGCGCACAAGGCCGACAGGTCGTTTGGGGTTATCGATTGTGTTGGGATACATGATGCACGGATATGGAGGGAATATTGGAGCGAGCTGCCGACAAAGTCAATCGAATCGAATTTTTAAGATAAACAATTACTTCCAATGACTCAGAATGACCATTTTTCACACAGAACACACCGGCCGGATGCATTCCCGTGGTGCCGGGGACCTGCAAGGGCCGGTGCTTGAATCCGAATGCATGGTCGCATATTCAGACGATATCGATTCCGTTGGCAATCAGCAGCGCTTGCTGAACATGGGTTCATCTTGAAAGTCATCAGGGTTGTGCGGGTGTGCGATAGGCCATTGCCGATGTCAGCTTCTGGGCTTTCTGCATCTGAATCATGGCATCTTCCGCTTTAACGGCGGGCACTGTGGTAATGGATTCGACCCCGCCCGTGCCGCGCACGACGAGTGCGTTCATAAGTGTCAGGTCTCTGATTTTATCATCCGGAATCTCCGAGAAAATGATAAAATCAATATCCCCATTGAGCAGCAGGTGGTAGCTGACCATCTCGCCGCCGTAAGCATCCACCAGTTTTGCGACGACCTCTGCGCGGTTTTGGGGATTGGATACCAATCCTTGAATACTTTCATTGGTCAATTTTCCGTAACTTGCCCAAAGCATCTTCTTGCTCCTTTCTCTTGTATGTTTCGAAGATGATGAACAGGCATAGGATAACGCCTGCTCCCACTGGACGTGTTTCACCTCCTTTCATAAATGAAATGAGTGGGCTGATTTCCGGGGCACTCTGAAACAACAGCGATAAGGTTGTATAGGAAACGGCAAGGGTAACAGTAAGCTGTCCGGACGCAAAGTCACTTCCGAACATTGATAACTGACGTTCCGGTGGCTGCTTAGAACCTTCTGCGGTTTACCAATCAGAGGTAAAGGGGGCGTTGGAGCGTGGCTAAAACACACACATATGGATCGATCTATTGCGGATGGGCTTGGAACTGTACTTTTTAGATGATCAATAACTCATTCTGCTTGAATCGCCGGACTGTGTCAATAGTTGATCAAGCATCGGCCACCCATTTGCCGTGGCATAGCCGGACGCTTTCATCAATTTTCTCCCGGGGAACCAGCAGGGAAATCCGAAACGATGTGGTGGTCACACCGGCAATGGGGATGCCGTGCTGTTCCAATAGGGTAACGGCCTCCAACAAAGTGGCGTTGTCGCGGTTGAGTCCCTCGCCGATCAACGATAAAGCGCTCAAATGGTTGTCGAATTGAACGGCATCACCCAGGTGCTGTTCCATCTTTGCTTTTATGTCAGGCCAGCCGTAGATATTGGGAGAGGAAACAATAAAGGAGGCCCGTGACGGGTTGGGATCATCCGAAACCTCGGTCACATGGACTTCCTTGATGGGCACCTGTTCCTGCTCCAGAAAATCGCATGCCCAGGCAAAATCAGACAAAGCGGTCTGGCCTTTGATGCGCAGCCGCGTGATCTCTTTTTCACTGACCACGGCCTGAACGCCCACCACCCGGCCCGGCGCGATCTTTCTCACAATGGTCTCTTTACGTCGGTCAAAGGTGCTGCCGGCATAAATGGCGATCTGTTTCTCTTTGGCGAACTGGACGGCTTGGGCGTTGAGCACTTTAGCGCCGGCCGCGCTCATCTCCTGCATCACCGGATAGGATATTTCCGGCAGATGCCGCGCGTCGGCCGCAACCGCCGGATCAGCGGAATAGACCCCATCGACATCGGAATAGATTTCACACCGTTGGGCATCGAGGGCGGCCGCCAGCGCAACGGCCGTGGTATCGGAGCCACCGCGCCCCAAGGTGGTGATCTCTCTTTTGTAGCTGACGCCTTGGAATCCGCCGACCACCACGACCTTCCCATCGGCCAGTTCATCCTGAACCCGGAAGGGACGGACTTCGATCACCTGGGCATCGTTATGCCGATGGTTGGTGATGATACCACACTGGGACCCTGTCAGCGACACCGATTCGACGCCCAGCTGATGCAGGGCCATGCAGAGCAGCGACATGGTGATGCGTTCGCCCGTGCTGAGCAGCATGTCCATTTCTCTTCTGGACGGCTTGGGCGCTATGCTGCGGGCCATCTCCACAAGCTGGTTGGTGGTTTTGCCCATGGCGGAAACCACCACCGCGACATCCATGCCCTGCTGTTTGACACGGGCAATCATCTCCGCCACTTGCATGATCTTATCCACGTCCGCCAAACTGCTGCCGCCGTACTTCTGGACAATGCAGGTCATTGATGGATTCCCTTCATTTATTCAAACCCTTCCATTCGGCCCCATTTTCTTTATGATCTTTTCCGACTTAATTAGAAATGTTTTAATTTACAACTCAACTTTCGGTTTTCGTCACTCCTGTGCAGAAGGTGCCGCCAGCGGGTGGTTTGCGCCATGTCAGCAGCAAATTTTAGTGTCACTTAGACGCAGCGAAGGAGCAGCGCCCCGCACTGTTTGAGCGCAGCGAGTTTGCGGGGCGCCCGCAGCGCGTCTTAGGGACACTTAAATGAAGCTGCGTTTGGCGCAAACCACCCGCTGGCGGCACCGGCTCATGAAAACCGAAAGTTGAGTTACAATTATTCAATCATCGGTTTCCGGACACCGCTTTTTTGTATGGTGGCCAGCTCGATCATGGTCTCAACCCTAATCAGGCGCTCGTTCATTTTGCGCATATCCGCATCCATACGGTTGACTTTATCAATCAATGTATTCACCCGCTCGTTTAATAATATTCCGGACCGCAATGCCTCCATGACCTTTTCACTGAGCCCCATTATTTGCCCTCCAGCATGGCATGGGTTTCATCCAGCCGCTTTTCAACCGCATCGATCTTTTGAACCACCTCCCGGGTCGTTTTAATCATTGTTTCCGCCAGAGCCTCGATCAGAGCTGTGTTTTCTGCCGACACATCGCCATTAAAAGCCTTCACGGCCTCCCTGACGACCTCG
>JASFER010000465.1:0-3290 GCA_050124755.1 Desulfobacteraceae bacterium | reverse complement strand
GAGCCGCTGGCGGATCATGCGCAACAAAGCCAATCCCTTCGGCTCCGGAACAACTTTGCCAACAATGAATCCCGGGGCACGCGTTCTTTAAAAATCAACATACCCAAGCATGGGCAGCAGATAGCGTTAAACGCCTTCTACATCCCGTCCGGAGAACCCCTTGAAACCCATTTCTTCACCATACATCAGTATTTGTTCGGTGGTGGGTATGGATTAGCGTTTATCTTTTGCGTTATTTTGGGAGGGGCTCTAAAAACCTACGCCCGGCGGCCGCTCTATTGGTGCGTTGCAGCGCTGTCGTTAATCATCTTTTATTATATGATCATATCTTCATGGAAGGTGATTGGCATCGGCGTGCTGTCAGGTTATATTTTGGGTCGCATTATTCAACGGTTTAAGGCAAAAAGGGAGGTACAGCAGGTATAAGGGCTACGGATTCTCTGTCTGCAGCACATATCCGGGAAACCCTGAAATGGACATATCGATCAATCTTTGCCGTGCATTGAGTTTAATGCCAGGCCGGCACAGAGGCCGGCCCTACGTTACGGATGTCACCGCTGTCGAATAAATGGTCCTCGTAGGGCGGGGCTCTGTCCCCGCCATGTTATCCGGCAACGACCACCATGGTTCAGCCCACGGCCGGCGCAGAGGCCGGCCCTACACGCAAAACAACATTGTTGGCCGGAAAAATGGTCTTCGTAGGGCCGGGCTCTGTCCCGGCCTGCCCGATAAACCTTTTGGGGACCGCACGCGTAGCAGCGCTACGCCGAGGATTGCACCTTCCATTTTAACGCAGAGATTGGGCCTGAGGGGAGTCTTCAAAACGGTTTCAAGGGATGTCTTCGTAGCTTCGTACCAACACCTCCCTCGGCTTGGCCCCGTCGGCGGGACCGACCACCCCTTCCTGCTCCATCACTTCAATGATCCGTGCCGCACGGTTGTAACCGATGCGCAGATGACGCTGAATCATGGATATGGAGGCCTGACCGGCCTTGGTGACCAAAGCCACGGCGGTGTCGTAATGCTCGTCGTACTCTTTCTCGCCGCCGCTGCTTTCTTCTTTGGGAGGCGCTTGCACAACACTTTCATTGTAGTCGGGCGTTTGCTGCGCTTTGATAAATTCAATGATACGGGTCAGCTCGGTTTCCGAAATATAGGCACCGTGAATCCGCTGCAGGCGCCCCGTCCCGGGAGGGAGAAAAAGCATGTCGCCCATGCCGAGCAAATTCTCAGCGCCATTGGTGTCGATGATGGTGCGCGAATCGGTTTTGGAGGAGACTTGAAAGGTCAGGCGCGTAGGGAAATTGGCCTTGATGATGCCGGTGAGCACATCAACGGATGGCCGCTGGGTCGCAAGGATCAGATGAATGCCCGCCGCCCGTGCCATCTGGGCCAACCGCGTCAAAGCCACTTCAACATCGCGTGAAGCCACCATCATCAGATCGGCCAGCTCATCGATGATGACCACGATATAGGGCAGCGGTGCCGGCGGTGCCGCTTCGTCCTCTTCCGTTTGCTTGGCTTTGTCCGCTTTGTTGAGTTCCCTCACTATTTTCTGATTGTATTGATTGATGTTGCGCGCTTTTTTCTCCGAAAGCAGTTCGTAGCGGTGCTCCATCTCCTTGACCGCCCAAAACAGGGCGTTGGTGGCCTTCTTGGCGTCCTTGACCACCGGCGTGATCAGGTGGGGAATACCATCATAGGCCGACAGTTCAATACGCTTGGGATCGACCATGATCAGCTTGACTTCGTTGGGTGCCGCTTTATACAACAGGCTGCAGATCATGGTGTTCAGCGCCACGCTTTTCCCGGCACCGGTGGCGCCGGCGATGAGCAGGTGGGGCATCTTGTCCAGGGTGGCGGCAACGGGGTGGCCCACAATGTCTTTCCCCAGGCAGATGGTGAGTTTGGACTTGGCGGTCTCATAGGCCTCGGATGCCACGATCTCCTTAAACCGCACGGTTTCTCGATCCACGTTGGGCACCTCTATGCCGATGACGGCTTTACCGGGAATGGGAGCCACAATGCGAATACTGATGGCGCGCAAGGCCAAGGCCAGATCGTCCGTCAGATTGACGATCTTGTTGATCTTGATCCCGGGTGCCGGCGCGTATTCGAAGGTGGTGATCACCGGCCCCGGCGTCACCGCCACCACTTCACCCTTGACGCCGAAGTCTTCCAACTTCTTCTCCAGAAGTTTGGATTGCATGTGCAGGCTCTCGTCACTGACGGACGTGGGCCGCTCTTCGGGATCTTCGAGCAGATCTGTGGACGGCAAGTGATATTTGCTCTCATCGCGCATGAAATCAAACATCTTCTGCTTGGGCTGAACCTTTTTTTTGGGAGGTGCCGGAGCAGGCGCCTGGATCTTGATTTTGGGGGTTGGTTTACCGGCATTGGCTTTAAGCTGCTGGCGACGTTTTTTAGACTTTTGCCGGCGCTCCCTGGATTTGATGGCCCGCGTCTTCAAGCTATCCGTCACAGCGGCTACGGCTCCGCGGCAGCGTTGATAAAACCCAACCAGGGAAAACCGTGTCGCCAGGATGAAACCGATCAACCAGACCAATCCTAGAATGATGGCGCTCCCGGCTGTATTGGCATATCGGACCAAAAACGCTTTCAAGGGTATGCCGATGATACCACCTGAAGAAAATCGGCTCCCGAAAATTTCGTAAGTATCTTTTTGAAAGGCCAGCAGGCTTCCCGTGGTACACAACAACAAGAGTCCTCCGACCACAATCGTTACCAGCACTTGGCTCGATTGGTTGCTGAAAAAGTGGATGCAGGCAAGCAATAATAAAACCGGCACCCAGAAAGCGCCCAATCCCCAAAGCCCGATTAAAATACCGGCGGCGTGCGCGCCTACGGTACCGAACAGGTTGTTCACCGGCCCGGCAGCTCCGGCATTGTGAATCGAAGGGTCTCCATGGTGATAAGACAGGAGGCTGATCAGAGAAAAAATCACCAGGAAGAAAAGCAATATGGCTAAAATTTCTTTGCGCATGGGCCTTACGTTTTCAGAAAGTACGGTGCCTTATCGGATTATAGTGAACTTCCAGCCTAAATCTCAACAATAAATGGCATAATCACGGGCCGGCGACCAATTGTAAAAAAAAAATATTGCCTTAAAGCCGCCTGGATGCGGGAACGAATGATATCGGTCCGGTCGGGCACCTCGGGTGGTACGTCTTCAACGATCTCCAGGATCACGCACTGGGCATCCAACAGTAAATGGCCTGACTCGGTTTCGAACACAAAACCCTTGGATACCACATCAGGACCGTAAATAA
>JASFER010000464.1:0-3292 GCA_050124755.1 Desulfobacteraceae bacterium | reverse complement strand
AAGGAGGCCATCCAGGCCGGCATCAAACGCTTCGATCGGCGTCGACGCACTTTCATAATGTTTTAGCCGATGATGAGAAAGGAAATATGAAATGTATCGCCATATCGTCTTAACCGCAATTTGCATAATCCTTTTTATCGCCGGACCAGCTCTGGCCAAGGAAAAGCCGCTGGTTCAAATGGAGACATCAATGGGAACGGTTTTAGTAGAATTGGATGCTCAGGCGGCCCCCATCACCGTGGCCAATTTTATCGCCTATGTGAAAGCCGGTTTCTATGACAACACCATCTTTCATCGCGTCATCAAAGCGTTCATGATACAAGGTGGCGGATTTGATAAAGAAATGCAAAAAAAAGAGACTCGCCCCCCCATTCAAAACGAAGCGGACAACGGACTGATGAATTTGAGCGGCACCATTGCCATGGCAAGAACCAACGCGCCCCATTCGGCAACCGCTCAATTCTTTATCAATGTGAAAGACAATCCTTTTCTAAACCACAGGTCAAAAACGCCAAACGGCTGGGGCTATTGTGTGTTCGGGCGGGTTGTCAAAGGCATGGAAGTGGTCCGGGCTGTTGAAAACGTGCCGACGACCATTCGGTCCGGGTATCGGGACGTTCCGGTAAAACCTGTCGTCATAAAGCGCATGGCATTGGTTGATGCTCAAAAATAAAAAACTTGACACATTCAGGTCCGTAACAGTATTCTTCCTCTAGTTTCACACCATTAGCGGTTGACCGTGCTATCTCACAGGGTGGATACAAGCGCGATCTCAAATGGCAATTCTTCGACCTACTATCTTGCATTCGATCAGTTGAGTTAACCGCATCCGACAAAGCTAAAGTGCGCACCCAGTGCGGTTAAAAGCCTCCGGTACGAGAGAGCTTTTAGTCGAGTTCTGATTCAAAGATAAGTCCAAGCCCCGCATCTTCATCAACCAACTGCTTTGGAGGATAGCTAATGTCCGAATTAAAAAAGGCCGCTGAGCGCAGAGAACACAAGAGGTACTTTGTAAAAGACCGTGTTTTTGCGGTGGTGCGCTCAAAAAAGCATCAACTCAAACAAATAAAAAACATGAGTGAAGGAGAAATCGCTCTGGCGCTTCTGAAATCCAGTCCGCTCAAAATGGGAGAAATTATCGAAATAAGTCGCGGGGGGTTATCATTTAGCTATATTGAGAATAAAAAAACATTAACCGCCTTTAGCGAATTGGACATCTTGTTTGCGGAAAAGGGTTTCCATCTCAGTCGCCTGCCGTTCAAAGCCGTGGAAGATACGGCAGTGCTTGATGACGGCCCATTTAACACGCTCTCTATGAAGCGTATGACCGTGCAATTTGAAAACTTATCACCACAACAAAAACGAAAAATCGAGCATTTTCTAAGTAACTATACCACCGGTGAAGTTACCGGATCACATAGCCAACAGGCGTGGGGCAGTGGATAAATGTGAACACCAATATGCTGGTTTGCCCATCCACGTGGCCTTCAACATAAGGCGCGGAGTGCGCTATGTTGAAGCTGCCATATAAACTTTCAAGCTGTTGGATCTTTTCCGCCGCTGCCCTGCGCTTGTTTTGGTCCTGTCATGAAGATTGATTCCAACTGTTACTTTGTTGAATAATAGATCCTTTGACGGGCTTTAGCCGCGGCCACCAGGGGTTGAACGTGTACGTCAATATAATCGTAAACACGTGCTCGCTCGACCCCTTTCATCGGGCGAAGGACTCTTCCCAGATATTGCAGGATTCGGCCGCTGAAACGCACGGGGGTCGTCAGAAAAAGCGTGGACAGGCCCGGATGGTCAAACCCTTCACCGATCAGCTGCCCCGTTGCAATCAAAACGCGATATTCACCTTGGTTTAATTTCTCGATAACATCGCGTCTTTGGCCGATGCTGAAATCGCCGGTAATAATGCCTGCATCAACATTATGTTTGTGTTTCAAGAGAGCCTGTAGATTTTCACAATGATGCTTACGGTCGGAAAGAACCAGGCATATGCCGTTTGCTTTGCCATGTTCAATTTCATTGGCAACATCGGATACGATCATTCGATTACGACCATCATCACTGGTCAATTCGGACAACATTTTGCTATACTCGTTGACCGGGTCATAATAGGGCCTAAAATCGGTACTGCGAAATACAACTTCGATATCCAGAATATGTCCCTTTTCCACCAGATGCGCTTTGCTGACCTCATGATGAACGTCTCCAAGATGCCAAAATATCAATTTTGACAACCGGTCTCTGCGCCATGGGGTAGCCGACAACCCCAGCATGTAATGGGCATCGAAGGCCGTTACCGCTTCCGTAAATGTCCTGCTAGGTGTTCGATGGCATTCATCAACCACCAAATGGCCGAAACGGGGGGCCACCTCCCGGGCGCATTTATAGAGCGATTGGACCATTGCCACTGTGACTGCCTCCCCCAATTGTTTTTTGCCTCCTCCGATCATCCCTATATTTTCCATGGGGATTTTGAGAAAGGTATGGATGCGCGTCTGCCACTGAAACGCCAAATCCTTGGTGTGGACAATGATCAATGCAGGCTGTCTGCGCCGTGCGATGATATTAAGGGCCATCACCGTCTTTCCGCTGCCCGTAGGTGCGCTCAGCGTGCCGAAATCCTTGGATGCCATTACCTGGACCGCCTTCTGTTGAAACGGTTTCAACGCTCCATGAAAGGTCATATCCAACGGGTGGCACTTGCGTCTGCGGTCGTTAATCTGAAGCGACGCCTGATGCTTCCGGCATATCAGAATAAGGCGGCGCATATACCCGCGCGGTATGATTAACCCGTTTGCGCCTGATCGGCGGTAAAATTTTAATACTTTGGGAGTGCCTTTGTTCCATCGCCCCATTCGATGGTTTTCAACCCATTTCGGGTTGATCATTTGGAGCTTCTCCACCAAGGCCGCGCGAATGTCGTCCGGAACTTCTAACAATTTTATTTTATTGGATAATATAGCTTTCATGTCTTATCCATATAAGCCAGGTTGGAGAATATCAATATCCGCTTCTCCACAAAGCTCAAGCTGGAGCGTAAAGTCAAGTCAGAACATTGTTTGGTAAAAATTTTTAGATTTTAAGTGTTAGACAATCGTATATCAATACTTAAGACGTGCGTAATAGGTTTTTTCAGAGGCTTGGCGGGCTTCCAGAAGGGTTGTAATATTATTGTTGGACAGGAGCGATATCTGTTTTAAGAAAACCTCTCCGGTTGCTATGGCATCACCAATGGCCGTATGGCGTCCGATGATTTGAACTCCCAGGCGATCGGCAATGGCGC
>JASFER010000463.1:0-3297 GCA_050124755.1 Desulfobacteraceae bacterium | reverse complement strand
ATCGGTCGTGAAATCGTCGATGCCACCCTGGAAGTCCTTGAAACCGTGCAGCAACTATCTCAGCGCTTTTCCCTGATATACGAATTTCACCAGGCCGGCGCCGAGTGCTACCGGGAAACCGGCGCGGCCATCACCCCCGAGGCCCGCGAGGCGTTCCAGCGGAGCGACGCCACACTCAAAGGGCCGGTGGGACTGCCCGACGTCCGGCTGCCCGACGGAACCGAAGCAGGACTTCTGGGCGGTGAGCTGCGGGTGAAATTCGATCTCTATGCCAATGTCCGGCCCATCCGCCTCCATCCCAACGTCGCCGGCCCCTTGAGCAACCGCGCACCGGAAGAGATCGATTATGTCATCGTGCGGGAAAACTGCGAAGGGCTCTATCTTTCCCGCGGCGTGGGCTTAACTACTTCACAGGCCGCCACCGACACCCTTTTGATGACCGCCCGGGGCTGCCAGCGCATTTGCCGGTTTGCCCTCGACCTTGCCCGCACCAAAAAGCGGGGAGCACCCGAAGACGGAAAAAAGAGGGTGACCCTGGTGGACAAAAGCAATGTGCTGCGGTCATTTGCCTTTTTCCGAAGGATCTTCCTGGAAACGGCGGCGGATTTCCCCGACGTGGAAACCGAGTGCCTCTATGTGGATGCGGCCGCGGCCGCGCTGGTCAATCGTCCCGAACATTTTCAGGTCATCGTGACCGAAAACATGTTCGGCGACATCCTGAGCGATTTGGGCGGCGCCACCGTCGGCGGGCTGGGGATGTGCCCCGGAGCCAATATCGGTGGAAAGCTCGCCTACTTCGAACCTATCCATGGATCGGCGCCGGACATCGCCGGGCGCAATCTGGCCAACCCCACGTCTCAAATTCTCGCTGCCGCGATGATGCTCAGGCATCTGGGGCAGCCGGAGGCTGCAGAACTGCTGGAAGATTCAGTTTGGCAGATCTACGCCCAAAAGCGCATTTCGCTGACCGCCACCGGTGCTGTGGAAGGCGGAGCGGCCATTGTCGTCAAAGAATTGAAGAAGGTCCTCAAAGCGTTCACCGTTCGGCGGTGAGCGTACGCGCAACCCAAAAGAAAGGAACGCTCCATGAATCCCAATCTCGGATGGCTGGCCTATATCGCATTGGGCAGCCTTGGCGGCCTGGCCGGTTCAAGGCTGAAGATCCCCGCCGGCAGCCTGATTGCCGCCATGCTGACCATTATCGTGTTCAAGCTGATCACCAAAACCCACTGGGTGATGCCCAAAGGATTCAACTTTGTGCTGCAAGTCGCCCTGGGCATCATGGTGGGCGCCTCTTTTCAGCCGGCCATGCTGCCCGTTTTCAAGAAGCTTTTCTTTCCAGTGTTGACTTCCACCGTAACCTTGGTGGGTGTGGGCATTCTGCTGTCCGTCATTTTTACCCGGATGCAGATCCTGGATGCGCCCGCCGCCTATCTGGGCACCAGCCCCGGCGCCATGAGCGCCCTGATCGTGCTGGCCTTTGAAAGCGGCGCAAGCGCAACCCTGGTGGTCTGTTTTCACTTCTTCCGTGTCGTGTTCGTCATTCTTACAGCGCCGCTGCTGCTGAAATTGTTTTCCCATTAACTTTCACAGTTCTCCCAGGCCGGAATGCGGGATTCACAGGGAATCCCAGTTTGGCACACTCGGGGGGCGCAAAAAGCAAGTTCCTATCTTTTAAATGGCCTCTTTGGCTTGATCCACCTGCCACTGTTTCCATTTTTTGCCCAAATCTTTAAAAAACGGCTCAAGCATTTGGGAGTCAAAAGGATGATTTTTGGCGTTACAAAACTGTAAGAAACCATTTACTTACTAGGCATAATAGGAAAGTTGGTATTCGAGCAGCAAACCATTTGATACCAAGTAATTACCGAAATTCTCAAGGCTCATTGCATAATTCCTTAAGAAACTTATATGGATTCCATATAAGTATGATAATTAAACAAATTGTGGAACGTGACCAGAACTGTTCAGGCATCGGCAGGTATTAAAAGCTGGTGGCGATCACATCAAAACTATTTAATTATAAATAGAAAATATGATTAACAGTGGAATCGTACCTGCCGATTTCGGTTCAAATACAAAAAAACACGAAACTTACCCATGTTTTTTTGAAAAATAAGGATATAAATTATATTTTATAATCAATACAGAATGTTAGAAGGAAAACCGCTTTTATAATGTACCGGCACACTATGAAATTACCGCGAACACAGAATATATAATGTTAGAAGATAACGCCATGATATATGAAAAAAATAAAGGGAGAAAACAAGTGGATCAGATTCTCATATATTCAGATAGTCTTACTTGGGGAATAATACCAGACACAAGGAATAGACTGACCTTTGACAAACGGTGGCCCGGTGTGTTTGAAGACTCTCTTAAGAAGGGAGGAAAAAACATCAGAGTTATCGAAAACTGTTTGAATGGACGT
This sequence comes from Desulfobacteraceae bacterium, assembly GCA_050124755.1. Lineage (GTDB taxonomy): Bacteria > Desulfobacterota > Desulfobacteria > Desulfobacterales > Desulfosarcinaceae > JARRKU01. The sequence continues at coordinate 863 of JASFER010000463.1, read as the reverse complement.
AGGACTGCTTGGCCAGATCCATTTAAAAATGGTCGTGATGGTTCACAAGGACTGTCCGAACTTATTGAAATATGTTCACCTCTCAAACTTGTCATTCTAATGCTTGGCACTAACGATTTTCAGTGCACACATGAAAACAATGCCTGGATGTCTGCACAAGGCACAGCAAAATTGGTTCAAATTATCCGGCTAGCGCCAATTGAACCCGGAATGCCCGTACCGGAAATCATGATTGTCGTTCCGCCTAAAATCATAGAACCAAAGGGCGTAATTGCAAATAAATTTCAAGGAGCGGAAAAGCGTTGTGTCGGTTTGTCAATCGAACTGGAAAAAGTTGCCAAAGAACAATCTACAATGTTTTTCGATACATCCAGTGTCACAGAGGCCAGCATTGTTGATGGTATTCATCTTGACGTAGATCAACACCATCTATTGGGTGAAGCAATCGCCCAGGCTATTTTAGAAAGAAAAATCTTCTAACCTGTCGCTTCAGCCGATGCTCGTACCTCGCACGGCTGAGCTTGGCGTTGGGTTTCAAAGTCGAAATGGTATTGACAAATATTATACCTTTGGTTATACTCCAGGTATTTACTGGAGGTTCCAAAATGCCAAATGTGAAAACAGCAATATCAATTGAAAAACCAATTTTTGAACAGATGGATATTATTGCAAAAAATTTAAATATTTCAAGAAGTCGCTTATTTACGATGGCTGCTCGGGAATTCATAGAGCGCTATAACAATCTTGAGCTTCTCAAACTGATTAATGAGGCATACGAAGATTCATCTGAAACTGAACCAATGGTAACTATGATGCATTCAAATCACTAGAATGGTAAAAGATCAATGGTAATCAACCAAGGG
>JASFER010000462.1:0-3344 GCA_050124755.1 Desulfobacteraceae bacterium | reverse complement strand
CAAAAACTTTCTAAGCGGCATCCGAAACGCCACCCGAAGGGCCCCTGATGTCATCCTGGTAGGAGAATCCAGAGACCCGGAGACCCTGCGAGGAATGATCGAGGCCGCCGAAATTGGTGTAACGGCCTATTCCACCGTACACACCCGCAGCGTTGCAGAAACCCCCACACGAATTATCAATGTGTTTCCAGCGGACCAGCAACAACAAGTGGCCGCCACCATGCTGTCGAGCATGCGGCTGATCATCCAACAGCGCCTGGTGCCGTCTTTAAAAGGGGGCAGGGTGGCCCTGCGAGAGTATCTATCCTTTACGCCGGATATCCGGCAACAACTGATGAAAACACCCATTTGCGATCTCATTCAAGTCATTGAAAAATATGTGGCGGAGAAAGGCCGGCCGCTGCTCAAAACCGCCGCCGATTTGTATACCGGCGGCATGATATCGGAGCAAACCTATCAACAACTGGTCAAAGAAAGGCAGGAAGAAAAAGCATGCAGTGGCGAGACACCGCAATATACCCCAAATTAGGCCCCATCGACGCCCGTTGCGCCTTGACCATCCCGCCGGCATTGCTGCCCATTGCCACGTGGAAAGTCGTGCTGGCCGCCATGGTGGTCATCTTTTTTTGGGCCATCAACCAAAGAAACATCACCTTGGGCGCCTGTTTGCGCATGGCCAGGTGCAAGCTGGCCGGACCGCTGCGCACCAAAATGAACGCCCGTATATGGAGGCGACGATGCAGAGATTGATTTTAGTAACCCTCGTGATGCAGATATGCGGGATGATTTTCTTAGCTCACGCGGACGTTAAAGAATACGACGGTCCTTACGGCATGAAAGCGCTGGTGATCGAGCGCAACGGCGAAAAACTGTTGGCCTGGAAAATACCCAGCGCCGACGCCAAGCTGCTTTTTTTGGGATCGGTCTATGACGGCAACGAAAACCTTTCTTGGACCTACAGCCGCAAGCTGCTGGGTGTTGAAAGGCTCGAAACCGAAGCCGTGGGCGTAGTAACCCACGGGCACAAAGGCGGCAAAAAGCTCTACATCTTCTTCGACCCCGCCTGCGACACCTGCCGGATCTTGTACGAAAAGTTCAAAACCGAACCGCCCGGGTGCCCGCTGGTTTGGGTGCCCATATCCATTATCGACGACTCTTCCGCGGACCAGCTGGGCACCCAATGGCTTATAACGGCCATGCCCGAAGCGGCAGATCGTTTTAACCTTTTCGACAGCCGAAAATTTAAAGAGATCAAAAAAGGAAATTACCAACTCGTCAAATGGCTGAGGGCAGCGGATGAACCCCTATCCGTGCCCACATTTGCCTGGGTGGACGAAAATGATCAAGTGCAACTTTGGGCCGGCGATGAGATGACAGCCGAAAAACTTGAAAAGGTCATAAATTATCTAAAAGGGGAGGGTAAATGAAAGGGATCGCAACGGTAATCACATTGTTTACGATACTTTTCGCCACGTCCCAGGCAAAGGCCGAAGGGTGCCGGGACCAAACGGCAACATTGCGGCAATCAGCGATTGAAGAGTTTGATAAAGCCAAACAGAACTATAAAGATCTGATGCCAGAGCCGGGCGACTATATGAGCCAGGTCAAAAAATGTATCGGCTCATTGGGCAATTGGACCGCTTCAATCGGTTTTAAAATGCCGTCGATGGATCAGATCCTGAGAAGCCTGTGCGACGAGGTAAGGTCGCAAATCGATATCCCGAGGTTTGATTTCAAAGTAAATGAAACCATCGGTGTGGGTAACACGCGGACACGCTACGAAGTTTCCGACGAAGATGCCGAAGTTTTGTTTCGTGAAATTTGGCCGCAAATTTGGGAACAATGAAAGGATCATGGAGATGGAAAAGATACAGTTTGAATGCAGCGACGGATCAAAAATACACTTTTCGCTATTTACAGATAAAGGCGGGTGCTTGACCCTCGGCATCGGTCCCATACGCACCGGCAAGACATATCTTAAACGAATCTTGGCAGAGCACCTTAAAGCAAATGGGGTGAAATATTATTCCATTGGGGAGCATCCGGATGATGTCCGGCAAGTTGAAAAACTGCAAGGTGCATTAAAAGAGCACAAACGCAAATTCTACAAATACTGCGATATTGATGAACTACACCAGCTCAAGGACTATCCGGGCATAAAAGCGATAATCCAAAATGCGGTCATATCCGGGCGCTCTTTCAATGTCGGGCTTGGGCTGTGGGTCCAATCTCCTGAAATATTTAGACAGATCAATATTCAAGAAGTTTTAGAAAAAACCACGACCTATTTTTTCACGGGCTATCATAAATTCTATCAAAATGCCATCCAGCTTGGAACAGATGAAGTAAAAGCGATTAAGGCGCTTTCGCCATGCAATGAAGCCTACTTGATACAAAGAGAAGCGGGGATATCCAGAACCATCAAGACAAGGGGCTGTTAAGTGGACCAGGAACTCAACGAACTAAAGGCCTCCGTCAATCTGGTCGAATACGCGGCCGGACAAGGTTATTGGGTGGACAAGGCCAAGAGCTCCAAGCGAACCACTGTGATGCGCCATGATAATGATGACAAAATCGTTATCTATCATCAAACAAAATACTGGTGGTATTTCAGCGCAAGAGACGCAAGAGATAAGGGAACGATAATTGATTTCATACAAAATCGCCAAGGGCTTAACCTCGGACAGGTTAAAAGCCGGTTAAGGGATTGGCTAGGCCACCCGCAACCCGAACGGGTTGATAGAAAATACAAAGATCTTAATGCAGGAAAAAGAGATGTCCAGGCTGTTCAGCGATATATCCAAAGTACAAAACCGATCAGCGATACTGAATACCTGGAAAGCCGGCATATCGGTCCGGATACCATTTTCGGACCGAGATTTGACGGAACGATAAAGCAAGACCGCAGGGGCAACACCGTATTCTTGCATCGCAATTGCCAAGGATTATGCGGCGCAGAACTTAAGAACCACGGTTTTACCGGATGCCCGAAAGACAGCGTTAAGGGCGTCTGGCACAGCAACCTTAAAGCGGACGACAATCGTTTAATTTTGTGCGAGGCAGGCATAGACAACTTAAGCTATCACATCCTCCATGGCAAAGACCGGGACCGGCACATCAGCACCGCAGGCAACTTCAGCGCTGAGCAACAAAAGATTGTTAAACTGGCCATAGAGAAAATGCCCTCAGGAAGCCATATCGTTGCCGCCTTCGACAATGACAACCAGGGCGAAAAATACGCTCAAACCATAGCGGGCATGGTGCCAGACGATAAACAATACCACCGCCACAGTCCGGTCAACAAAGATTGGAACGATGACCTTAAGACTATGTATGAATCCAAC
>JASFER010000461.1:0-3344 GCA_050124755.1 Desulfobacteraceae bacterium | reverse complement strand
GGGCGGCTTCCAACCATGAGTTCAAGGGATACGAAGGCAGCATGGCGGTGCTGCACGACACCACCCGCTGCATCGGCTGTCGCAAGTGCGAAGGGGCATGCAACAAGGTCAATGATTTGCCGGCGCCAGACAAGCCTTTTGACGATTTAAAGGTGCTGGAGCAGAAACGCCGGACAACGCCCCAAGCCTATACCGTTGTGAATCAATTCGGTGATGAGCGCCCCACCTTTGTAAAAAAACAGTGCAACCACTGCCAGGAGCCGGCCTGCGCATCGGCCTGTTTTGTCAAAGCGTTCACCAAGACGCCCGAAGGGGCGGTGATTTACAATGAAAAGGTCTGTGTGGGCTGCCGCTACTGTATGATCGCCTGCCCCTTTGAGATTCCGACCTATGAATATGATGAGCCCCTCACCCCCCGGGTGATGAAATGCACCATGTGCCATCCGCGGATAACCAAGGGACTGCTTCCGGGATGCGTCGAAGCCTGTCCCACCGAAGCGCTGGTGTACGCCAAGCGCAAGGACCTCATCAAGGTTGCCCATCAGCGCATCGCCAAATATCCCGAACGGTATGTCGATCACATTTACGGTGAAAAAGAGATGGGGGGCACCAACTGGCTTTATCTTACCGGCAAAGCGTTTGCCGAGATCGGAATGCGGGAGGATTTAGGCAATACCGCGGCGCCCAAATTGACCAAAGGCGCCCTGGGTGCGGTTCCCATGGTGGTGGGCTTGTGGCCGGTGCTGCTGACCGGCATCTACGCCATCAACAAACGCAAAGATAAAATCGCGACACAGGAGCAACAGACAGCCGTAGCGCAAGCCGTGGCGCAAACCAGTGCCGACGCTGAAGCCAAACTTAAAGCCGCCTTGGACAAAGCGGCCAAGGAAAAAGAGGCCGCAGTGGAGCGGGAAGTGAAAAAAGCCTTGGAAGAAGCGGCCAAGGCTGCCGCTGAAGCCGAAGCAGCCGCCAAAGCTGCAAAAGATGAAAAAGGAACCGACACCCCTGACGGGGCACCGGAAGATGCATAAACTTTAGGAGGATTTCCATGTCCCAGCAAGCAGCCGCAGGCCGAACAACCCTCTTTACGCCGTTTAACGTCATTGCGGGTATGATCGTCATTATGGGGCTGATCCTTACGGTGATTCGTTTTACCAAAGGATTGGCAGGCACCACAAACCTGTCCGATTACAATCCCTGGGGACTGTGGATCGGATTTGACCTGCTGGTGGGTGTCGCCCTGGCCGCCGGGGGCTACGTGACCTCCGCCGCGGTCTATATCTTCGGCATGAAACGTTTTCACAGCGCCGTTCGGCCGGCTATTCTGACCGCCTTTTTAGGGTATGCCCTGGTGGTCTTCGCCCTGCATTACGATGTGGGACGCCCCTGGCGCCTGCCCTATCCCTTTGTGATTTCACCGGGCACAACGTCCCTGCTCTTTGAAGTGGGTGCCTGTGTGGCCCTCTATTTAACGGTATTGTTTATCGAATTTTCGCCGGCGGCCATGGAGTGGCTGGGATTGAAAAAGGCACGCAACCTGGTGGTCAAGCTCACCATGATACTGACCATCTTCGGCGTGATTCTCTCCACCCTGCACCAATCCTCTCTGGGCGCACTTTTTCTCATCGCACCCTCGAAGCTGCATCCGCTGTGGTACTCTGCTTATCTGCCCATCTATTTCTTTATTACCAGTACCATTGCCGGGCTCTCCATGGTGATCTTCGAGGGCACCCTGTCGCACCATTACCTGCACCACAAGATGGATGAAGCCCATTTGTCGGGCAATGAAGGATTGGTTTTAGGTTTCGGCAAGGCCTGCGCCTGGGCGCTGGCCGGTTATTTTATCATTAAAGTCATCGGTGTGGCCGCTGATGACAATTGGCATTACCTGCCCACCGGATACGGCGCCTGGTTCCTGGTGGAGATGCTCGGGTTTGTCGCCCTGCCGGCCTTCCTATATGCCGTGGGCGTACGGGACAAAAACACCAAACTCATCCGTTGGACCGCCGCTTTGACCGTGCTGGGCATCATCGTCAACCGGTTCAACGTATCAATGGTGGCTTTTAACTATCACCTGCCGTCCAGTGAGCGATACTTTCCCCATTGGATGGAGATCGGCATCTCTGTATTTATCGTAACCGCGGGACTCCTGGTATTTCGATTCATCAGCACCCGGATGCCGATTCTATATGAACACCCGGATTATGAACCTCATTAATGGGATCACCTGAGACCCAGGTGAAGCATTAACCCGAATGGAGCAGGTTGAGATGGAAACCATACACACATTGCAAGAATTTATGCTGCACACCAAAAACATCATCTACATCCTCATGGTGATCGCGTTGGTCGCCATGCCGGTGTTCTGGAAGTTTTTAAACGGTGATGACAAAGATTCGAACATCCGATAAATCCTCGGGGTTTGCAGTGAAGAAGACATATCAATTAGGAGTTCGCCATGTATGATTTTGTCGCCGGTCCACTGGCCAAAGCCGCTTTCGTGGTTTTTTTCATCGGGTTGATTGTACGCTTTATCATGTACTTCCGCGGCCTCAATTGGCAGGCCGACCGCGTGACCTATACACAGCATATGGGCCCCGGCATCAAAGGCGCATTGCGCTCCATTGTGGTTTGGCTGATACCTTTCGGCACCCATAGCTGGCGTTTTTATCCGACCTTTACGATCTTTGTGTTCGTATTCCACATCGGATTGTTGTTCACACCAATCTTTTTGCTGGGGCATAACATGATGATGGAGGCGGCATGGGGATTCAGTTTTCCGACCATCCCCGAAGCCCTTGCCGATACCTTGACGGTGGCCATGATTGTGGCGGGACTCTTCATCCTGCTGCGACGGATTGCACTGCCCCAGGTGCGCATTTTGACCAAACCCTATGACATATTGATATTGGTCATTGCCATCGCGCCCTTTTTTACCGGATTTATGGCCCACATGCAGGTGGGGAACTACAATTTCTGGTTGATCACACACATATTATGCGGTGAAATCATGCTAGTGGCCATTCCATTTACCAAGCTGTCCCACTTTTTGCTCTTCTTCCTGTCGCGGGCGCAGCTGGGAATGGATTTTGGCATTAAGCGCGGGGGGATGAAGGGGCGCAGCATGCCCTGGTGAAGCCTACCGCTGAGAAGGCCGGAGGACTCCATATCCGGTGTTGCCGGAGGTTCGCAGTAGTTGGACTACGGCTTCACCTCCGGTCGCCTTGGCTATGGAGCCCTCCGACCTTCTCAGCGGCAGGCTTCGGAGGATTAAGGGTCCAGGAGGACTCCATATCCGGTGTTGCCGGAGGTTCGCAGTAGTTGGACTACGGCTTCACCTCCGG
>JASFER010000460.1:0-3351 GCA_050124755.1 Desulfobacteraceae bacterium | reverse complement strand
TCAAGCGGCCAGTTGCTCCGTGAGCTGCAGGATTTCCTCGATTTCAGCCGGCCTGAAGACGCCGCGGATTCCCTGGGGGTGAATGATGGTAAAGGGCGACTGAATAAGGTCGCGTTTTTCAACTTTTTCCCGTTCGATGATGAAGTCCTTCAAGAGCCGCAGAAATTCCAGTTGCCGGCTGTTGAGGTTGGTGTGCTGCGCAATGAAAAGATCAAAGGCCTTGGCCACGGTATCGGGAAAGCTGGCCAGGATTTCAATACCCAAAATGTGGCGGATGAACTGAACGAATCGCGCCTTGCGGTTTTGATACACCGTACGCAGCAGGTCTTCGGTGATATGCGGATGCGCGTTGTTGAGCAGTTCGGCCAAAGATCCGACCTCTGTCTCCGAGATGGCATCTCCCCTTTTGATTTTTTGTAAAATAGGATTGGTGCGGGTGAGCTCCAGCACCAGGGCTTCGACCATCTCGCGGTATTTGGAGACGCTGACGGCTTCGTGCCGGGGGCCGAATTCCACGGTTTCCTTGTGGAGGATCTCATCGGTCAAATCCAGTTTCACCGGCCCCTGGCCGACGTTTCGCTCCTCACGGAATTTCATCAGGGGCGCCAGCTTTTCCGCCAGCTCATCCAGGGCATCGTCCGTGCAGGCTTCCCAGTAGGCGTTTTGCTGGGCACTTTGAATCAGAGCGGATTGCCTGGCCACGATGTGTACGGAAAGGGGCAGCTCGCCGATTTGCTCCACAAGCCCTTCCTTCAAGGCGTCGAATCGGGTTTTTTCGCCGCCCAACAGGGCCAGAGAAAGGTCGAGCACATCCTTTTCAAAGCGCATGGCCTTGAAGTCCACCTGGGACACGGTGCGAAAAAGGGGTTTGATCTCACTGCGCAAAAATTCGATTTTCTGCAGGGTGAGATGAGTCCAGTAATTGTCATCGGCGATCCGGTCCAGGGCCTTGGCCGCTTCGATGATGACGACGGAGGCACCAGGCAGTTCCTGGATCTGGTGACGCAGGATATCGATTTCCTTCTGTGCGATGCCGGTTTGTTCAAGGGCCAGGGCCTTTTCGATCTTATCCAGGCGCAGGCCCGCCAGCCGGACGGGCAGAGGAAGCTGGGGTTTCAGTTCCTTGCCCTTGGGCTGGAGCTTGAAGTATTCGAAATTGTCCCAGCAGTCGAGAATCAGGAAAACGTCCTTTTCAGGGCACCAGGGTTTGAGCTTGGCGGCTTCCAGCAGGCGGGTACCGCGGCCGATCATCTGCCAGAATTTTGTGTAGGAATAAACCGGCTTGGCGAAGACCAGGTTGACCACTTCGCGCACATCGATGCCGGTATCCAGCATGTCAACGCTGATGGCGATGCGCGGCATGTCGTTGTGCATAAATTGGTCCAGCAGGCCGCCCTTGCCGTAAACGCGCGGATCTTCTGAAACCAGCACCTTGACCAGTTCACCGTGGTGCTGCGGATAGAGCGCGTCGAAGATCTCTTCCAGGCGGCGGGCATGGGCTTTGGAGGCGCAAAAAAAGATGGTTTTGCCCGGCAGGACGCCATTGGGATCTTTGATGCATTCCTCCATGAATTCCTTGACGATCAGCGCATTGGTGCCTTTGTTGATGACCTGTTTTTCCAGTTGGCTGCCTTCGAAGTTGATCTCTTCGATATCCTTGCCTTCCAGGATAAGCTTTTTCTGGTCCTCCAGGCTGATGGTGCGCTTGCTGATACCTTCCTTCTGGAACTTGGTCTGAATCTTCATGACCTGAAAATCGCACAGGAAAGGCGGTGAACTGCCGACAGCCTCTTCGTAGGTGTAGGCAAAAGTCGGCAGGCCGTCCTCGCAATCAAACAAGGCAAAGGTGTTGTGGTCGATTACATCAGTGGGCGTGGCAGTCAACCCGAGATTGACGGCTTTGAAATAATCGAGAACTTCACCGTAGATGTTGTATATGGAACGGTGGCTTTCATCGATGACCACGAGATCGAAAAAGTGCGGCGACAGGCGGCTGTCTTCTGCCCGGATGACATTGAGCATGGTGGGATATGTGGCAACATAGATCCGCCGGTCTTTGGCGATGAGCTTCTCGCCCATTTTGGGCCAGCGGGGCTCGTTGGGCAGGTGCTCCTTGAATGCCGTCAAGGCTTGCTCGCGCAGGGCAATGCGATCGACCAGGAAAAGGCTGCGTTCAATGCGGGCCGCCCGCATGAGCACATCGATCAACGCGATGGCGGTTCGGGTTTTTCCCGTGCCTGTGGCCATGACCAGCAGAAAGTCACGCTTTTTCAATTCAATGGCTTCAAGCACGGCGCGAATAGCACGGATCTGATAATCCCGTCCGGCAATATCAGTGTTGATCAATTCGTCGGCCAGCGGTTTGCGATGCTGACGAATAAAATGCAGACGTTCCAGGTCATCAAGGGTGGGAAAACCGACAACCTTTCTTGGCGGGTAATTTTCCAGGTCCCAAAAATAAATTTCAAGGCCGTTGGTATATAAACAGAAAGGCAGGTCGCCGCCTTTATCTTTACGGATATTGTAGCAGTACTGTTTGGCTTGTTCGCGGCCGAGGGCCGCATCCTTGCTGGTCTTTTTGGCTTCCACAACAGCCAGCGGTTTACGGTCGCGGCCCAGCAGGACATAATCGCTGAACTGCCGTCCTCCATATGGTGTGCAGTCTTCCGCCACCTGTGTTGGGTCCACTATAATGTCATATTCCTGAACCACCTGACCCGGGTCGTCAACATTCCAGCCGGCCTTTTTCAGTGCGGTGTCAATCAGTTCCATGCGGGTTTGCTGTTCAGTTTTCATAACCGTTCAGCTTTCTGATTCTTTGCGTGTTTCGCCGCCTGTCCCGATTTAATCCATGCATCGATCTCTTCACGGTCAAAACGCCACTGGCTGCCGATCTTGTTGCCGGGGATCTCACCCTTTTGGGCCATGGTATAGAGTTTGGTCCTTCCCATTTTCAGGTAAGCGGCCAAATCATCAATGGTCAGCCATTTGTCGTTGATTGAGCTCATGCGTATTCATCTGAAAGTTTGAACTGATAAGAAATGATAAAAAACGATAATATATATAATCACTAAAATCAATCCAAATCAACACCTGCCCAACATTGCGATTACATCCAATTACCCTCCAACGTATGCAACAAAGAACAGCGCCAGAAAAAACCGATTCAATTTATTAAAGATTACAATCATAAAGCACCCACTTCGACCACGCGGGCCAGGACCGGCACGGCCAGCCATTTCAATACGCTTTTCTTCATGTTGTGCTCCTTTCTTATACCGTTGAAATTAATTGCCGCATAACATCATTAACTACTTGATTTTAATCGTCTTCCAAGCGTGATTGGACATG
>JASFER010000459.1:0-3427 GCA_050124755.1 Desulfobacteraceae bacterium | reverse complement strand
TCTCTGCGGAGCTCTTTGGTTTCATTGTAGAATTTTTCTCTGGCCGCATCCAACTTGGCGGCTTCTTCGTCGGAAAGATTGCCGTAGCCGGCGCCTCTTTTTCCCCATCCCGGTCCGTATCCCATCATGGGCCCGCCATAGCCGGGGCCCATCATATGGCCTCTGTAGCCTCTCATGTGGTGGCCGCCGTATCCACCATAACCCCATCCGTCATGAGCGAAGGCGATGGTGCCGCCGATCAACAGAATTGCCGATGTAATGATCAATGCTTTTGTGGTGCGTTTGGTTTTCATGAAACGATCTCCTTTTTTGTTTTATTCGATCTACCCTGTTTTCTAACTGCTTCAACTATGGCAAAGCACGTGCCAAGGTGTCGACTATCTGTATAGAGAGTTGCTATTTATAATGATATCAACATAATAATTTGTGGCGGGTGGCGGATACCGGATTGGTTGCCCAAGGAAGGTGAATCCTCGATTGGGTTATTAATACTCACTTATGACACGGCGCAATGGTCCGGTGGATACTATTTATACACCCGGGCGGGGGTTTTGACCCATTCCTTCAATTGACACCACCATACAACCTGTGTATCCAATATGCCAATGCGTTTAGGCGCTCGCGTGCTTTTTGCGATTCATATGACAAGATCAAAAGGACGACTTGCTGAATTTCGACTAGAAAGGGTAACATGAAGATCTCCTTCCGATGGGCGCTGATTATCGGCTGTCTGGGACTGATCTGGGGAACCCAGATCATTATCACCTCCTCCACCTATCTCTCCTCACAGCGGGTTCTGCTGGGACATGCCCGCGATATCATGCAGAACATCGCCGATTTAACCATGGAACAATCCCAGAATCATTTGGCACTGGCCCAAGGAGCGGCCCATCTGACCAAGCGGTTGATCTCCTCCAATGTGGTGGGCAGTGATTTGGACCGGCGTGGCATTCTTGAGAAATACTTCCTGGACCAGCTGGCCATCTATCCTCATTTTGCCGGTATATATGTAGGCTTGCCCAACGGCGACTTCTTTTATGTCAGCCGGTCCAACCAGCGGTCGGAAAAGGGTTTCCGCACCAAAATCATCAGCCACACCAATGGTCAGAGGGAGACCCGCCTGCGCTGGCGAAACCAGGTATATGGATTAATAGACGAGCAGGTGGATGCCTCCGATACCTATGACCCCCGAAAGCGGCCTTGGTACATTAAGGCCCTGAACGAAAAAGACATTGTGTGGACCGACCCCTATGTCTTTTACACTTCCCAGAAGCCGGGCATCACCATCGCCGGCCCCATCTACCATAACGGGGATCAATTGCAGGCCATCGTCGGGGTCGACCTTGAGATTGACCAGCTTTCCGTATTTATCGGCAAGTTGCGCATCGGAAAGCATGGCCGTGCCTTCATGCTCAACAACAATGGGGATGTGGTGGCTTTTCCGGATTTGTCAAAAATCCGGTTCAGCGACAACGATCAAGACGGCAGGGTGAGATTGGTCAAGATCGAAGAGTTGAACGACAGTTTGAGTCGAGCCGCCTTTGATGCCGTGGAATGGTCCCGGGATTCAGGCGGCCGGCTGGATTTGCAGGCCCCCCGGTTTGCACGTTTCGAGCACGGCCATAAAGTGTACCATGCCGTGTTTACCCCCTTTGAAAACCGACAATGGCCTTGGATTATCGGTGTTTATCTTCCGGAAAGCGACTACCTGGGCAGTATTCAGGACAACCGGCGTTTCAACCTCTGGCTGACCATGGGCCTGTCGGTGCTGGCCACCGCCGTCGGACTGTTCATGGCCAGAGCGGTGATACGCCCGCTGGACGGTTTGGAAAAAGAGGCCCTGGCCATTAAACAGAACGATCTCAGCCGAAAACACAATACCCGCTCGGCATTTAAAGAAATTCAAGAAACGGCCAACGCTTTTGCCCTCATGAAAGAGGATATTCGCGCGGGTGAGGAAAAATACCGCGGTATTTTTGAGAATATCCAGGACGTTTACTATGAGGCGACCTTCGACGGCCGAATTCTGGAAGTCAGCCCCTCCATCGAAAATGTCTCTGCATACAAGCGAGAAGAGCTCATTAACGCCAATTTGGATAAACTGTATCAAGACCCCGGGGGCCGACAGCGCATGCTTGAGACCCTCACCGCCGAAGGCCGGGTGTCCGACTATGAAATTACCATGATGAACAAGGACGGCGCCGCCGAGCATTGCGCCATCAATGCCACTGTTAAGCGCGATGCCCATGGGAAGCCGGCCAAGATCGTCGGGTCTTTGCGTGTGGTCACGGATCGCAAAAAAGCTGAACTGGAATTGCGCCGCTACCAGGAACAGTTGGAGGAGCTGGTCAGGGACCGCACCCGGGATCTCGAGAAATCCAACCGGCAATTGCGCGATCAGATCGAGGCTCGCAAGGAAAAGGAGGCCCAGCTGCGTGAAAGCGAGCAGAAGTATCGATCCATCATCGAGAATATGGAAAACGGATACTATGAGTTTGATCTGAATTGTAATTTGACATTTTATAATGATCCGTTGGCGGAGATGCTGGGATATGATCCGGATGAGCTGTCGGGATTGAATTGCCGCGACTTTATGGATCCGGTAACGGCTCAAAAGGTGATTGAAGAGTATGAAACCATCCGCCGTACGGGCCGATCTTCCAAACTGTCCCGCCATACCGTGATTCGAAAAGATGGCACCTCCCGCACCATCGAATGGACGGCGGAGCTGATGACCGATCCTGATGGTGAAGCCATCGGTTATCGGGGCGTGGTCCTTGATATTTCCGAAAAACTCAATGCGGAAAAGGAAAAAGCCAGGCTTGAAGAGCGCCTTCAACAAATTCAACGCTTGGAGGGGATCGGTACATTGGCCGGTGGCGTGGCGCACGACTTCAACAACCTGCTCATGGGAATCCAGGGTAACGTCTCTCTCATGCTTTTGGAAATGGAGGGTGGGCATCCTTTTTATGACAAACTCAAGAGCATTGAATCTTGCGTTCAAGGCGGTTCAGACCTGACACGCCAATTATTGGGATTTGCCCGGGGCGGTAAATATATCGTCAAACCCCTGGATTTCAATCAAATCATCCAGAATACGGCCCAGATGTTCGGTCGGACCCGCAAAGAGATTACCATCCAGGAGAAGGTACAGCCGGATCTGTGGACGGTGATGGCCGACCAGAGCCAGATCGAACAGGTTTTATTGAATCTCTATATCAATGCCTGGCAGGCCATGCCCGACGGCGGGCACATCTATCTGGAATCAAAGAATGTGGAACTGGACGAAACCTTTGCCATGTCATTCGGCGTCAAACCCGGCCGATACGTCAGAATATCGGTGGCGGATACGGGTGTGGGAATCGATAAAAGTACCCAGCAAAAGATCTTTGAACCCTTTTTTACCACCAAAGAGATCGGTCGCGGT
>JASFER010000458.1:0-3463 GCA_050124755.1 Desulfobacteraceae bacterium | reverse complement strand
GCGAAAAAATGTTCAGCGTCTTTTAAACTTTTAAATTTTATCTCATGCTCATCCGTTGTTACCGGGTCCAGGATTGATTTTATGCAGTATATCCTGGATTCATGAACAAATTCGCCTAGCATGATGAGATCTCCTTATTTCACAGGATTTGCGCTTCGTTGGGTGAATCCGGATCGAGTCGCGTGCTCATTCGATACACGTTGTTTTTGTGAATCAATTCCGGCAGCATGTTTTTTTCTCCTATATTCTGCAATTGCGTTGCAGATCCCAACCACCGGCCACATTGCCCATGGGGACGCCATTTTTGCGGTTGATTTGAATATAGCGATACTCGATACGGCCGAAATTGATACGTATGGTTTCGGCGGGGAAGCCCCCCACATCATCGCCGCTGGTTGTGGTTACGCGGTTGATGATGCAGTTTTTCATCGTGTATACCATGTACGGCTGCTTGTCGGTGCCGGCACGGCACAGCTCGACAACGATTTTTTTGATATGGGTGCCGGCCGCGCAGGCCAATGCCAGTTTGGGCGAGCTTTTGTCGAGCCGTTTCCTGATTCTGAAATTGGAAAAGTCGGTTCGTTCCGCACTAGCCCCGCCGGAGCTGCTGGCCGTGGCTGAAACTTCCTGGCGAACGCCGATGCCGAAACGGACAATCTCAATCCAGCCGGCGTGTTTTTCATCGGTGCTTTCGCCGTCCACTCCTTCGATTTTCAAAAAGGCGTCGAATCCCATGGTTTTTCCCTCAATACGTGTCAAAAGGTCGCCCGCAAAGGGCTATGTTGATAAAAAAAACCTGAACCAGAGAATGGTATAGAAATGATCTGCAAAGGCTCTATCGCCCCCTGAGAACGAGGGCTCTGTTAATGCCGCATTGTATTAATGGTTACTTGTATGCTGGCGCCTTTGCGCAGGATGGATCGAATGGAGGAATTGTGTACATTAGTGCTTGCCAGACGTCAAGCGATTTTTCGATAGCATAAGAATGACTGTCGAAAAGCCGGAAAGACAGTAAATGAAGAAAAACTTAATTTATTTTTCATGGGTGAGAATTGTGATTGCTACCCTTGAGGTAGTCTTCTCCGGATTCACAAAACCTTATATCCAGGAGCGAAACCAAGGTATTATGTCCAAGTCGATTGATCAGATCTTAACGTGGAGATTGCCCATACCAGGCATCAACAGCACAGCGGCGCATCATCCATCGACCACAATCACGTGGGCCGGTGGCGGATCGGTATACAGGTCGGCAACCAGATCCTTGTGGTGGGCCAGCACGGCATTCTGGTTGAGATAGCCTTTGTCGGTGGTCTCATTTTTATCGATGCGGGGCTGTTCATTCAGGACGATCAGACGCTCAATGCGCCATGACGTGCCGCTGCTGACGTCATTGTGCTTTTTAAAAATACTGCGAAACAGATCAGCCACCGCTGCGCATTGCAGCAAGGCGTTGTCGTCCGGCAATTCTTCGCTGACGTCTTTCAACGCGTTTCTGATCGCCTGGATATTGGGATAGATCAGACAGGTCAGATAGGCTCGGTTGATCTCCGCCGGCACCACCTCGAGCAGGAAGGGCTGGCCCACTGAATGGATACTGCTGCGCAGTCTGGCGTTGTTCACCCAAACGCCGGTGACCAGTTTGAAATCCTCGGATGTGCGCCCGTCGAAAATAAGCCCTTTCTCAGGTTTGTCCGGATCAAGAAATTTTCCGCCGTCCTGTGTCAGATAAAAGCCTTCCTCGTCAAAAGCCACCCGGGTGGCATTCGGATTGGCGAAATAGCCCTGGGTCACGTTGGGCCCCTTGACGCGCATCTCGCGCTTGACGGATCCGTTCGGCGTAAGCTTCACCTTGACACCGGGGATGGGCAGCCCGATGACGCGGGCATCGTCTATCTCCCAATAGACCAGGGTGGAATCCGGCGAAGTTTCGGTGCAACCCCATGCGGAGAAGAAGGGCACGGCTTGGCCGCGGGCATCGATGCTTAATTGGCGCATCCCCTGGTAAGTGGCCTGATCCAGCGCAGCCGCGGCCGTGAAGATAAATTTGAGGTTTTCGAAAAAGGCGGCCTTGAGTTCGGAATCCGCTTCCATGCGGGCCAGCAACGCAATATAGCTGGCCGGCACTCCGAAATAGATGCTGGGTTTTACCTCCTTGATATTCCGGATGGTGATATCTATCCCGGCCGGCGAAGGATTGCCGTTGTCGATATAAAACGTGGCCCCATGCATGAGGACCATGTTAAAAACGAAATTTCCTCCGAATGTATGATTCCACGGCAGCCAGTCCACTATTTTGTCGCCGGCGTTGACAAAGGGCCACATCTGCCCGATGCCCACCTGGTTGGACACCTGCATACCGTGGGTCACCATTACCCCTTTGGGAAGATTGGTAGACCCGGATGTGAACTGGATTTTAGCCAGCGTATCGGCGGTCACTGCGTCAAAGCGCGCCTGGGCTGCCGGCGTAAGGGTCTCCTGTTCTGCGAAGAGGTCCCTGAAAGGATGGACATTGGTGTGGTGGTCGCTGTTGGCAAAGGCATACAAGGCAAGGTCTTTATTGCCCCATTGATTCAGTTTGGGCATATGCAGATCTGCATCTGACATCGCCAATACCGTGGGCTGGGTGACATCCAGGATGTGCTTGATATGCCCTCCGGTTTTCGATCGCGCCGAGTAGGCGTAGCTGATCGGCGTCACCGACAGGCCGATCTGCATGGCCGCCAATTGAAAAAGGGCCATCCGGATGCTGTTTTCAGAAAGCACCGCCACGGTACGCGATGGATCCAGTCCCAGCGCCAGCAGTCCGTTGCTGATCCGGTTGACGCGGCTTAAAGCCTCCGCGTAGGTCAACCCCGCCCACTCTCCGGAAGGGTTGCGTTCCAGAAGAAAGGGTTTGTCCGGCGAAGCGGCCGCATGCTGGTGCAGCCAGGCACATAAATTGGCAGGCCCATCATCGAGCGGTGCCTTGTTCTGAATTATAATGCTGCCGTCACTGCGTTCATTGACATCCACTTCAACCCCGGCCAACTGAAGTTCGTTCATTTTTCGTTCCTTGTTCATCCTGAAAATGGTAGTTATAAAATAGCTATAAGGTAGCTTTCTTGGAAACCATTGTCAACATTGTTGTTGAATCTGTCATTTCACATAACAATGAAAAAATTAATATATGTGACCGAGGTCACAGTATTATTTTTGTTTGCATGAAAGTGTAAATATGCCAAAATCCAATCGATAGCAATTATTCAAACCAATCGTGTTGAATGTTAAGGGCGACCTCAACTGATTTCATCTTCAATCGTTTTTCTGCCATCCCGATACGCATCTGCAATGTTCTCCGGCTTGCTAACAAATCTCTTATGATATCTGAAGATTTTGATTGGATGCTTTTTTTGATTTCTTATTTTTACTAAATTTAGAAACACATCGAACCCATAGTATTTTATTGCCCTCTTTGGAAAGCATG
>JASFER010000457.1:0-3468 GCA_050124755.1 Desulfobacteraceae bacterium | reverse complement strand
ACACCGGCAAACTGTGCCAACTCCTCCTCAAGTTGCCGGACTTCCGGTCCCATGATGTATTTGCCATGGTCCAGAACTGCGGCGATTCTTTTTTCAATCGCCCCTCGAATGCGCTTTTGCTGTGCAGATAGATCGATAAATTGCATAAATTGGTCCGTCCTTTCTATATTCGGCAAAACGCTCTTTCACTAGTATGGTGCTGCGGAATGTTTTTTTGAAAAAGAAAAAGTATTGTTAAATCATAACAATTCTGTCTGCCGGAATGCCGCAGGCCTTGATCTCATCGTAGGATTTTAGCGGCTTAATGATATCGGTAATCAGAATTCGATCAAAAGATGTGTCTGCCAATTGGTCGCTTCCAACCACCGTCTGTTTCAAAAAGGATCTGCCCCTATGCTTATCGTCCACAATTGCCACCAGTTGGATGGAAGCCTCTTGCATTAGGAGATAGGATATCTCCGCCAGGTCGCTCACACCATAAAACGCAATGCGTCGTACGCCGTTGTGACCGAGCGCGTTAAACAGTTGCTCCACTTTATGGAGCGCATTACGGTAAAAATGGATGGAGCTTTGAATGTATTCATAGGTCAAGCGCGTCTTTTCAGCCGCTCCCTTGGGTGTCAAGAGATAGCGTACCCGATTTTTCGGGATGGTGGATACTTTGCAATATCCCTTCTGGGCCAAGCGTTTGAAAAATGAATTGACGAGACCCAGGGAAATGTTCAGCTTGCGGGAAAGATCTCGCTGGCTCGGGGGCTCATCTTTCTCGATCTCTTCAAGAATTCGAAGGGTTCTCAGTTCTTGCTGATCCATATGGATATAACCTTAATTGTCGCAGGCAGTGGCTGAAAGGATTCTATCGGTCGTCGGTGGATATGGAGCAATGGATATAGCTCCGCCTGGTGAGTTACTGATGTTTTGTGTGGATTGTAATCAAGGATTTGGATTTTTTATATAAACCAATCAAATCCCCATGGAAGCGTTCAGCAATTGAACATATTTACGACCTTCCGTCAAGACATAAATATCGCATTATTATATTTTGATTGAAAAGCGATGCAAATTCTCATCTTCTTGAAAATGTAACAAAAAAACCAGGTGTCGACTGGTCGTCGAAACCTGGTTTTGAATTGTCAATAATTTAATAGTGACTTTTATTTTACAACGATACGATCCTTATTTTTTTCAAACATCTTTTGACCGATGCCTTTGACCATCATCAAGTCTTCCGGTTTTTGAAATGGGCCGTTTGCTTTCCGGAAAGCTAAAACCTTTTGTGCCACTTTTTCGCCGACGCCATCCAAGGACATGAGTTCTTCAAGTGTGGCGGTATTGATATTCACTTTCTGTAAGTCCGCTGCAAGCGCGGGGACTGCCCAAGACATCATCAATGCTACAGTTAAGACGGTTATCACTGCCATTTTACTCCTTCGCATTTAGCCTCCTCCCAAATTTCGGACGATCCAATCATACGGCCGCATTCCTTACCGTTCGAGCCACAATACATGCTTTATTGAAAAATACAATACTGGATTATTCGCTATATATTACTGTAGCTTTTTACGTATTTTTTAGCGTTCATTTGATGATATCCTTTATATTAATCAGATCGATGTTACATAATCGCTTTGGAATCTCCATATTTGACTTTATCCATTTATTGTTGCTTTAATTCATCTCCTTGGATATACGATTTTTTTTTATAATATCGGGTAAAACCATTGCTTATGAACAAGACCTCCCCACCGCCAATTGCCATCGTCAGCTTCTCCGGAGTCTTTCCAGGCGCCTTTGGATGTGATCAGTTCTGGCGCAACATTACGAATAAGGTGGACGCAACCCATATCATACCTGAAGAGCGCAGGATCGGTTCTTTTGATTGGGTGAGTGCCAAATCCTATGAAATCGACAGAGCTTACTCTCGCCATGCTTGTTTGGTCGACGATTTCCATTTCAACCCAACAGGATTCAATCTAGACGATGATATGATGTTAAAGTTGGATCCGATATGTCAATGGGTCCTGTTCGCTTCTAAAGATGCCTTGGACCAAACCCAAACAAGCCGAATCAACAAAAACCGCGTTGGCGTCATCTTGGCCGCCATTGCTTTACCTACAGACCAATCGTCGAAAATTTCCCGTGATATCATGTGGCACCAGATAGTGCATGGCCTGCCGGGAACCAAACCGGCGGCACCCCTCTCCTTTGCGGACGCACTCTCCGGCCGCGTGGTCGGTATGCCGGCGACCGTTATCTCACAAGGTCTTGGTCTCGGCGGCATCAGTTACACCCTTGATGCGGCCTGTGCTTCATCACTCTATTCCCTGAAATTGGCTTGCGATGCGCTTGAGTCCAACAATGCCGATATGATGATCGCCGGGGGTGTTTCCCGCCCGGATTGCCTGTATACACAAATCGGTTTCAGCCAGCTTCGCGCCCTATCGCCGTCGGGGCGCTGCGCGCCGTTTGATCAAGCGGCCGATGGCCTGGTGGTCGGTGAAGGTGCCGGGATTATGGTGCTAAAACGCTTGGACGACGCCATTTCACATGGAGATACCATTTATGGTGTCATTCGCGCCATCGGCCTTTCCAATGACATGCGCGGCAACCTGTTGGCGCCTGAAACGGCCGGTCAATTAAGGGCCATGCAAGCAGCTTACGCGCAGGCCGGCTGGCGCCCCCAGGACGTGGACCACATTGAGTGCCATGGCGCCGGTACACCGGTGGGCGATGCCACCGAACTCCAAAGCCTGCGCACCCTATGGGGTGAGGGCGGTTGGCAAAAAGGTCAATGCGCCATCGGATCCATAAAGTCCATGATCGGCCATCTGCTCACTGCGGCCGGAGCGGCGGGTATGATCAAAACACTGCTGGCGATTTCCCACAAAACATTGCCGCCATCCTTGAAATTCCGCCGCCCCAAAGCAGGCAGCCCCTTAATTGACAGTCCTTTCCGTGTTCAAACGGATGCCGAACAATGGAATCGGCGAGCCTCTTGTACCCCACGAAGAGCCGCCGTGAGCGCTTTCGGATTTGGCGGCATCAATGCCCATGTCCTGATTGAAGAGTGGCTCGGTCCTGATTTGGCGGAAAAACAGACCGCTGCCATAGAGGTTAGTGGTCATGCATCAGCACCCCAAACCCGGAGCGCCATCGCCATCGTTGGTATGGATCTGCATTTGGGAAAGCTCAATTCATCAGCCGCCTTCCAGCATGCGGTTTTTAACGGCCAAACAGCAATTGGCCCTTCCCATGGGCGCTGGCGCGCACCAGCGTATGTCCATGATCATTTTGGCGAATCGCCGGCGGGTAATTTTATCGATCACATTTCAATCGAAATGGGCGAATTTCAAATCCCTCCCGGGGAAATACCGGATATTCTTCCCCAGCAATTGCTCATGCTCAAGGTGGCGTCCGGTGCTATGAACAATGCCGGCCTTCCACTGCGTCAAGCCAGAGAGCGCATGG
>JASFER010000456.1:0-3477 GCA_050124755.1 Desulfobacteraceae bacterium | reverse complement strand
AACCCAAGGTCTGTCGGCTGTGATCGCAATTCATGACCTGAATATCGCGGTGCGCTTTGCCGATAGATTCCTTTTTCTGAAAGAACACAGAATCCATGCGGTAGCTGCCAAAAAGGACCTTACCTCGGAGATGATAAGGCAGGTTTATGGTGTCGAGGTTGCTCTGAAGGAATTCCAAGGCCACACTATCGTTGTGCCGATGTAGATGAGGAGAAATAGATGAAGAAAACATGTCTCTGTATAATCTGTATCATTGTCATTTTATCGGCCCTGTCGATCACCTGTACCGCCGCCGGAACGATAAAGGTGACAGATATGGCGGGGCGGCAGGTGACCGTACCCCTTGATCCGGAACGGATCGTTTGTATTGGCCCTGGCACGCTGCGATTGATTGTTTATCTCCAGGCGGAATCAAAAGTCGTCGGCGTGGAAGATATGGAAAAAATGAACCCCGGCGGCCGGCCGTACTGGATTGCACATCCGGAATTGTCCAAACTGCCGCGTTGCGGACCGGGCGGTCCTGCCGGCATCAACAAAAAGCCGGATCTTGAAGCCTTGCTTGCCGTGAAACCTCAGGTGATTTTTATCACCTATATGGATGCCTCACTGGCGGATGAGGTGCAACGGACTGTGGGAATTCCTCTGGTCGTATTGAGCTATGGCGCTTTTGCGACCTTCGATGAAGCCGTTTACGATGCCATGCGTACCGCCGGCAGGATTCTGAATCGCGAAAAACGGGCCGATGAGGTTGTGGCCTATATCGAGTTCCTGCGAAAGGACATGCGCATGCGGACCAAGGATATACCCCAAGATTCAAAGCCCACCGTCTATGTCGGTGGCATCGGTTACCGCGGCACCCAAGGCATTGAAAGCACCGAACAGCGCTATACGCCATTTGAGTGGGTTGGCGCAAGCAATATTGCCGAGCATGTAAAAGCCAGTATGGGCAGCCATGTTTTCATGGACAAGGAGACGCTGTTGAAGTTGAATCCGGAGGTCATTTTCATCGATGGCGGCGGAACGATTCTCATAATGGAGGATTATCGCAAAAAACGTGAATTTTATCATGCGTTGAAAGCAATCTCCACCCGCCGGGTCTACACGCTGCATCCGTTCAACTGGTATACGACCAATATCGATACGGCCCTGGCCGACGCTTACACAATTGGGAAAATTTTATACGAAACGCAGTTTAAAGATGTCGACCCTGAACAAAAAGCGGATGACATTTACACTTTTTTGGTTGGAAACCCCGTCTATCAAAGCATGCAAAGAGATTACGGTCCTATCGGGCAAAAAGCTCAGTTTATAGATTGATGGCCAGATACTTGAAAGCACATTTCCCGCCGGGCCAATCCGGCTATTTCGTAAACTCGGTTCAGCCCTGGTGCAAGGAAGATGCTCTGATGGTTCTTCTGAACGCGACTCCCGGAAAACGGCGTTACGCCGTGAGTTATCCTACAAAATCCGATATCGCAAGGAGAGTCCCGGAAGCAAAAAATGCCTCTACCATCGTTTATCGGCAAAACGGACAAACCGGGAAATGGGAGGGGGGTGGTCCTTGGTTTTGAATGGGCCGAGACATCATGCCCAAAGACCGGTAACGTCATTGTCGACAAACTCTGCGCCGATCTTTGGTATTTGGAGTACATTGAACAGCCTGAAAAATTTATAAAGCTTATCAAAAGGTTCGAGCTCCCGGAGGAGATTTCGCCCGGCGACTGGGCGCGACCAGGAGTCGATCCTTTGCAAATGCTTGGATTGGCGAAAAACGAGTAGGATAACATGTCATGATCTTGAAACCCTTTATACGAGAAAGCGTTATGCCGCTGTCGTCACAAACACAACCTTATAAACGCAATTGCTAGCTTGACAAAATCAACCACTTTTTTTAAATGAAACATTGTCTCGTCGTGCATGGCTATCAGCATTATGAAAATGCTTCATTTCCTCTAACAGACACACACTTATCAAATCACAATGGCCACGAAGGTTGGAGATTGAAATAATTGACCGGTATTCGTGGCTTTTTTAGGACATGATGACCTCTGTTCTTTCAATTAGCAGAGGTTACAAATCCCTACGATAACAGAGGCCACGAAGGTCCATATACCCAAATGGGAGACGCACCTTTGTGGCCTTATTTTATTCTCATAAACCTATCTTTAGAGTTGGTTGCAACCATTGGCCAATTGGATCCAGCGGCCGCTGGACGAATCAACTAGGACGGGCTGCTAATGAAGAAATTAGTCGTCACCGGTGGCGCCGGCTTCATCGGAAGTGCGTTGGTCCACAAACTCAACAAAGAGGGCATTGATGATATTGTAATCGTCGATGCCTTGGCAGAGAGTGAAAAATGGAGAAATTTGGTTGGACTGCGCTATAGCGACTATCTGCACAAGAATGATTTTATTGGCAAGGTATCCACTGACACATTGAATTTCGTGCCACAGGCAATAGTGCACATGGGAGCCTGCTCACAGACGACCATGCGTGATGCCGATTTTCTGATGGAGAACAACTACCGATACACGCAGGTTCTGGCCCACTGGGCCGTGACCCGGGGGATCCGCTTCATTTATGCCAGCAGCGCCGCTACTTATGGAAGCGGTACCGTGGGATTTTCGGATGAGGTGGATTTGGGCTTGCTTCGTCCGTTGAACCGGTATGGTTATTCAAAACACCTTTTTGATTTGCACGCCGAGCGCAGCGGTCTCTTAAAGAAGATAACGGGTCTGAAGTTTTTTAATGTTTTTGGTCCCAACGAGTACCATAAAGGCGAGATGACAAGCGTGGTATTCAAGGCTTTTCATCAAATAAAAAAAACCGGTCGCATGAAGCTATTCAAATCCCATCGTGAAGATTACAAGGATGGAGAACAAATACGGGATTTTGTCTATGTAAAGGATTGTGTGGAAGTCATGTGGTGGCTTCTGATGCATGAATCGGTGAACGGACTTTACAATCTGGGAACAGGCAAGGCACGCACATGGAACGACCTAGCCAAGGCGCTTTATAACGCCATGGGATGTCCGCTGCTAATCGATTACATGGAAATGCCGGAGACCCTGCGTGGCAGCTACCAGTATTTCACTCAGGCCGGCATGGATCGACTCAAAAAGACAGGATGTCCTTTGGTTTTTCGCTCATTGGAAGAAGCGGTAAGGGATTATATCGTGAACCACCTCGCAACGGATAATCCCTACCTTGATCCACTTGGCGCTGTATCGAAAGGCAGTGTTAACCCCAGCGTTGCATAAAAAAGATGGAGAAAACCTCAATGTTCTGGATGAGAGGAATCAAAGCATGCAAGAAGCAAAAATATTTGAAGAAATTTACCGGAACTATCTGGGAAAAGTATTGAATTTGGATCGTTTGCAGGTAAGGGACAGGCTCGGTGTCGAGATTCACGATACGGACATTATCATACCTTTTTATGACGTCACTTACCGAATTCGCGCAGAGGGTATCACCGAT
>JASFER010000455.1:0-3481 GCA_050124755.1 Desulfobacteraceae bacterium | reverse complement strand
TCAAAACGGCGGGATCGATTTCAGTAATGAGGAACGGCGCATAAGAAGGTGGCTGGATGACAATCCGGCGGCAACGGACCGGGACAAGCGGGTTCTCATTGCCGATGTGGTGGCGGAAAACAGCCGCCCCAAATACGTTGAAGATGTCAGGGAGCGCAAACGAACGCTTGCCATGGGAGAAGGACAGGTGCATCGGGCCAGATATGCATTGCGCGATTGGGGCATTGCCGACTTTTCCTGGAGCGCCGCTATGCCTTCAGCACCCGGGAATTTACCCATTATTCAGTAAACTCCAAATCAGAACGGGATTGGGGGAAGTGAAAACCAAAGCCGCGCAAATCGAAGATCAACGATGGATGAGCGAGTTGGCCAATGCCATGAAACAGTTGGCCGACGGCTATACGCCCGACCCAATCCAAGCGGTTTTTCCGTCCTTGAAGGATGATAAGACCTATCGCCCCATTTTGTATCGCGCGGATCAAATGGCTGGAGTATGAAGTAATCGATTTTTTTCTCAACGCATACAAAAAACCAACGGTGAAAGACTCGATGATGGTGTATTCCTAAGCGCATATCAGAGCATCCTCAATATCACCAGTGAATCCAAATCGCGCGGCAACATCGACAGAGAAGCACTCATATATCTGTTCAGGGACCAGGAAAAAACAGACGTAAAGAATATGTTGGACCAATGGACCGGTATGCGCGATAACTTGATGCAGGGGCTTCAGCAAAGGGATGCCGACACCGTCAAAGCATACTTAGAGAATTTGGCCAAGGCCAACCATGCCTTCATCATTCTCGGGACAAAACGTTACCTTGAGATATTGGAGGATGAATAGTCCTGAATTTGGGGTTGGTTTCATAATATCTTTCCAACCGGGATAGGACCCCATCACCGCTGATTTGGACGCTTACGACCGCGGCCGACATGGCCTGGATGCAGATCTTTTCAGTGGTTGCAACGGTAATGGATTGCCCGCCCTGCAAGGTCGTCTCTCTGCCGGGCGGCCAGGTGATCCAGACGGTTCCGTCGAGACAACGAATGTTATTGTTTTTGCGTCCCTTGATGGACACCACTTGATTTTCCGCGACGTCAACCCCGCCTGGTTCGAACAAGCGGCTTTTCAGTTTCATTCTCATGATGCGGCTCCTTTTTGTCTCGATGACCGATCTGTGCTATCGTTCATCGGAAAGTTGGCGTTTGGCCTCAAGATGGTAACGATCTTAAGCCATCCGCCGTCCTGAAAAAAGGAGCACATCGAACCTGCCGGGCCCATACAATTCGCATTTTTGCCAAACTGTATCCATTGGATTGGCGGCCAACTGTGTATTTTTTAACCCGCAGATATGGGGTATAGTGTTTATTCAAAAGGACCGATCATGACCGCAAAAACAACGCGCTATGCGCAAGTCGCCCATCGCATCATGCATCAGATTGAAAACGGTGTCTTCAAAGAAGGCGATCGCATACCCTCGTTGCGCCAGTTGAGCGACGAACTCAATGTGAGCATCAACACGGTTAAAGAGGCCTACTGGAAACTTGAAACCGATAACTACATCACCGCCGTTCCCCAGTCCGGGTTCTATGTCCGCAAACCATCGGCGTTCAGCACGGATGCCGAACCCATCGACCCGCGTCAGTTGGATCCGCAGGAGGTGAGCCTCTGCCAGATTTTCGGAGCCTTTCAGAACCTCGGGCGATGTCCGCCGGAAACCGGCTTGGCCATTGCGGACCTGGACCCTGCGTTTTGGCCCACCGACAAATTGAACCGGTACCTGCAGGATGCCATCCGCCATCAGCAATTCGAGTCCATGACCTATCTGATGACACCCGGTTACCGGTTGTTATGCGAGCAGATCGCTCATCAGGGATTCGCCTGCGGCATGGATTTATCGCCCAACGAGATCATTGTCACCAACGGATGCCACGAAGCCCTCTTTCTGGCTTTTATGGGGGTGTGCGAACCCGGAGATACGGTGGTTCTGGAAAGTCCGGTTTATTTCAACCTGCTGGATCTTTTGCAGCAGCTCAAATTGAAGGTCATTGAAATACCGAGCACAGACGCCGATGGCATCAATTTGGATACCCTGCGCTTCGTGCTGGAGAACCATCCGGTCAAGGCCATGTTTTCCATCTCCAACTTCAACAACCCCATGGGTTTCACCATCCCCTCCTGGAAGAAAAAAGAGCTGGTGCGCCTGTTGGCCAAGTACCGGATTCCATTGATCGAGGACGACATCTACGGCGACCTGTGTTTCCATGAGCGGCCGGAACCGTGCAAGGCATATGACACCGATGGCGAAGTCATGCTGTGCTCTTCCTTTTCAAAAACCATCGCCCCGGGTCTGCGCATCGGCTGGATCGTTCCCGGCAAGCATTACGACCGGATCGTCAAACTCAAAACCCTTTTGAATATATCCACTGCCTCCATTAATCAGATCGCCGTCGCCCGTTTCTTGAAAGAAGGCGGATATAAACAGCATCTGCGGCGTATCCGCAAGAAACATCAGCGCCAGGTCACTGAATTGCGGGCGGCGGTATTGAAATATTTCCCTCCCGGAACTCAGGTGACCCGGCCGGACGGCGGATTTGTGCTCTGGATCAAACTGCCGCAGGAGGTGGACACGCACCGCGTATATCAACAAGCCATTCATTCCAATATCATGATTGCACCCGGCGCGCTGTTTTCCATCAAGGACACCTACCGCAACTATATGCGCTTGAGCGCCGGTACCTGGAAACCGGACATGGAAAAGGCCATCGCCCATTTGGGCAGGTTGTGTGCAATGGATTGCATTTAAGCGACTACCGGTTATCACGCCTGTTTTGCATAGTACCGGCTGTACTCCTGCCGGACCAGGTCATAGGGCCGGTAGACTTCCAAAAAGAACTTGAAGGATGCCATTTTCAGGTATGCGTAAACCGGGGTGGCTGAGAGTGCGGCCACGGCGATACGCAGCCAGAAGCTGTCGATGAGCAGCATGGCGCCGGCCGGTATGATGGCCACGAAAACGGCTTCCGCCACGATCCGGGCTGAGAAAAAGAGCCATGAGGTCCACAGCAGGCGCCAATTGATGAACAGGTCGAGAAAAAGCCGGAACCGGGAACCGAAGGTTCCACGGCGGATCACGGCCAGTTTGGAAGAGTAGCTGAATCCGGCCATGGCCAAAGGAAATGCTGCTGCAGCCATACCGATGGTGATCAGAAGGCAGGCCGGCGATGCCGTGTTCATCCAGCATCCCCACCCGGCCAGATAGGCCAATCCGAGCCAGACGGCCATCAGGCCGCACACCCAACCCACGGCCAGGGCATCCCAGGCCACCTGGTGCCAGCGCAGCGCGGCCAGGGCCTCCATTACGCCGAAACGGCCGCGTTCTTTTCGGTGCATGCGGCGCATGTCCGAAGAGGGCCACAGCGAAATCACCTGTTTTAAAAGAAACAGGCCGGCGGCAATGGCCAGCACGCGCGGGGCAAACA
>JASFER010000454.1:0-3489 GCA_050124755.1 Desulfobacteraceae bacterium | reverse complement strand
GCAGAGGCCGGCCCTACGCTAATCACTCCGATCCCTGGCGTTTTGAGGGTTCCCGGGTAGGGTCGGGCTCTGTCCCGACCGGTGGGGATAAACCCTGCTTGCTTAATCTTTTAAGATAACCGCGATATATTATTTGGGAACTTTCAAAAGTCGAGAAAGTAAATTTCAAAAGTTTTGACACAGTTTTTCCAGCATTGAGGGACAAAATCAGCAGTCACTGTCTACCTAAAATAAAAATGGGATTTGTTACAAGTGACGAAGAACTTGAACTCCTTTGCAAAAAGTACATTTCAGAATCAATTGAAATGGGGTCCACATGGGAGTTCAAGATTTCAGACTGCTACCAAGCCATTAAGCTCTGGGTTGATTCTTGATGCTATTTTCCTTAAAATCGCTTCTATCAATCGGCTTGTGTGGGACGCTTGCTGTCGCGCGCCCCACACAGCCGAGCCGATAGCAATAACAAAAGAGGAATGATATGGCATTCGTAGGTAACCTGCTATGGTTCATTTTCGGTGGAGGCGTCGTTGCTTGGCTCCTCTGGATAATACTTGCTTTACTAATGGGAATCACAATCATCGGCATTCCCTTTGCCATGGCGGCATTCAGGATTTCCGGCTTTGCAGCCTTCCCTTTTGGAAAGGAACTGATTGACTGTCGGCTTATCGGCGAGGAACGAATGGCCGGCACTATTATTGTCAACTTTTTGTGGGTCATTTTAGCTGGGCTTTGGCTTGCCATTTCTCACGTTCTCGCTGGGATTAGCTGCTGCCTTACCATCATCGGTATTCCCTTCGGACTTGCCCATTTCAAGCTGGCAGGAGTGTGTTTTGCACCCCTTGGCAAAAAGCCGGTTAGCAAAGAACTTGGCGCACAGGCACGCTACCGAGCTGCGAGCGCAGATCTCGATATGCGACTTTAAAAGTGAACCTTGGCTAAAGGCAGAGCAGCTTCCACTTCTGCCTTTAGCTTTTTTATCGCATCAAATTAATATCAATAGATAAGCAAGATACCCATTACTGTCCAGGTGGCCGGTAATCGACACTCATTTTGGTAGCTTGATCGACCTCTTCAGGAACCAGCAGTACAACGGTTTTGACTTTGACAGCTCCGCTGGCAGCGATTACCAATTCACATGGTCACTTTATCCCGCCCTTTTAATTTCAAGATTTGTCTCGTCTCATCCGGTGTATATGGCTCGTATCCCAATTCCGCAGCGATGCGCACCATTTTTTCCACCAGTTGGGCATTGGACCGCGCCATTTCTCCCTTGTCGAGCCACAAGTTGTCTTCAAGCCCTACGCGGGCCCCGCCGCCTAACAGAATAGAGGTGGCGGCCAGGGGCAGTTCATTTTTACCCGCGCCAATAGTGGAAAAGAAAATGTCCTCACCGAAAAGCGATTGGGCGGTCTGCGTCATGTGCACCAGATGAGGGATGGTGGAAGCAATACCGCCCAGGATACCGGTGACAAACTGAACATAGAAGGGAGCCTCGATCTCTCCTTGACTGTGGTAGAGATGGGCGTTGTGCAGGTGACCGATATCATAGGCTTCAAACTCAGGTTTGGTACCCGTCTCTTTGAAAACCGTCATGATGCGCTCAAGGTCGGCAAAGGTATTGCGGAAGATAAAGTCCCGGGACATCTCTATGTAGTGGGGCTCCCATTCGTGTTTCCATTGTTTGAATTTATCCAGATAAATTTCGGCATGCAAATACTCCCGGTTAATCATCAATGATGGCCACCGGACGTGTCCATCCGGCTGAGGCCGCTTTAATTTTGATGGGAAAACAGGCTACCTTGAAACCAAAGGGTTTGGCAATCCGATCCAAATTAGCGAGCTTTTCCATATGGCAATAGCCGTGCTCGATCCCTGCAAAGTGGGCCTCCCAAATCACCGAAGGGTCGCCGGTCTCTTGAAACTCTTTGGCCAGAAACGGCAGGGGCCGGTCCCAGGACCAGGCATCGATGCCCACCACCTTGATACCCTGCTCCAGTAGAAAAAGCGTGGATTCCCGGGTCATTCCCGCACCCTTTACCAGGTAGGAAGGCTGGCCCCAGAAGGCATCCGCACCGGTGCGGATGAGGACGATGTCCAGGGGTTTGAGCCGGCAGTCGATTTGCGCCAGCTTTTGCTCCACATCGTCGGCCGTGATCCGTTCGCCGTCCGCCTTGTGGCTGAAATCCAGCACCACGCCGTCCTGCAGGCACCACTCGAGAGGTACTTCATCGATGGTCAGCGCCTGCACACCATTGTCCATGGTGGGGTGGTAGTGAAAGGGGGCATCCAGATGGGTACCGGAGTGGGTGGTCAAATGCAAAAACTCAACAGACCAGCCGAGTGCCTCGGGCAGCTGCTCTTTTTTCAGCCCGGGGAAAAAGGCCTCCATCTGCTGCGCGCCCCGGGCATGGTCGATATACTCGATTTTGGGAATCATCATTTCCGGATCACTGGGCAAATCCGGCTCAATGGAGATGGAAAGGTCGATAAGGGTGCGTCCCATGTTGTTGCTCCTTTATCTCAATGCAATGTTTTCCCACCATACTATTGGCGACCGGTATAAAAATCAATATTGGCTTTCTCCGTTGTGAAAACCGGCATCATGCAGTGATCGCTTTGGCGAGGCTTTCAGCCAGATTGACACCTTGATCACCTATTTCATCCGGTGTTGTACAGAAAGGCAGAATAAAATTACCCCTGTCCGATAGATTGAGATAATCGGCAAAACCTGCGAAAATATGCTTGATGGCATCGCAGTTGCCCTCTATCGGACCGGCGCAGGTCACCAGCAGGGCAGCCGGTTTCCCGCTGATCAGAGAATCGTGTTCAGGCGAACCCTCGCCCGACACCAGGCAAAAGTGTCTGTCGATCAAGGGTTTTATCTGGGAAGAAAAGCTCCAGCAATAAAGGGGTGAAGCGTACACAATGGCGTCGGCCCGCATCATTTTCTCAAATATGGTCAATGCATCATCGTTTTGAACGCAACCGGGCTCGTCCATCTTTTCCTTGCACTGCATGCATCCAAGGCAGCCCCCCACTTTATGCCGGGCAATGTCTATCCGCTCTATAGCATGATTCATCTGAACTTTTTCTTCAAACATTGAAAGCACCCTAGCCGTATTTCCTTTTTTTCTCGGACTGCCTAAAATGGTGATGATTTTCATATAGTCTCCTTTTGATAAAACTGCTGCTAGCCTTTGACCACCGCCAGGGGCCGCATTTTTACTACCGTCCGGATCAGGTCCAGTTCGGCCCGGATGACCGTATCGATGTCCTTGTACGCCTGGGGCGCCTCTCCCAAGTCGAACATGCCTTTGTCTTTGCCTCTGCGGATCTTGTTCCAGCGGTCGTAGACGACCCCCTCCATGGCCCGGTCGCAGGATTCCGGTGTCAGCTTGCGCGACGCCTCTTTTCTCCCCATCACCCGTCCGGCGCCGTGGGAACACGACATGAAGGCATCCGCGTTTCCGAGTCCTTCCACAATATAGG
>JASFER010000453.1:0-3529 GCA_050124755.1 Desulfobacteraceae bacterium | reverse complement strand
CCAGAAAACACAAGCTGTTGGGAACCCGACCGTCACTTTGCATCAGGGCGTTGAGGGCCCGTAATAACCTGTCCTTAAATTGATCCGGCGGGACGAGGTTTGCAAAATAAGGAATAATGCGCTTAAAATATTCCTCATAAAAAGCCGGTTCATCATAAAGGTACAGGGTATTGTCCAAATCCAACAAAACCGCGTCTAACATGATAGCCGACCTTGAGCTTTGGATTTAAGAATTTTCGCCAACACCACGGGTGATGACAAGGTTTCTGATCAATTTAAACAAGGACTTATCCTATTTCAACGGAATACAGGAGTCAATCAAAGCCTTGGCCTTTTCACCCGTTAGTGCAGATTTATCTGTCAATTCAGGCTAATGTATCAGCTCATAAGGTCGATAATGACCAACATAGGCAGGCCTACTTCGGTAAGTCCGCCTCTTGCTGGTTCACCGGAGGCGGATTTATCAGGTCAACGTCAACGCATATCAGCGCTGAACAACCGGATTTTATGAGTTGCTCGAATGAAAATATCTATGAATGACTTGACGGATTTTGCGGAAATGTGCCGTAAAATCTGTTTGAATATTCCGGAAACC
Organism: Desulfobacteraceae bacterium; assembly: GCA_050124755.1. Classification (GTDB taxonomy): domain Bacteria; phylum Desulfobacterota; class Desulfobacteria; order Desulfobacterales; family Desulfosarcinaceae; genus JARRKU01. The sequence goes on along the minus strand of JASFER010000453.1, from coordinate 2,934 downwards.
TATTCTTGGCGATGGGATGAAAAGCGCGAGATGGCTGTCGTGACCCTTGACAAAGAAGATGCCGAGCTTGTTTTTTTCCCTCTATTCAAAGAATTCAACCATCATTGGGATTTTTCCTCCAACGACGCCCAGCAGGACGCGGCGGCGGCCATGGAAATCAATTCGAAACTCGGCCTGATGCCGGGCCAGGCCTGTTTTTCATCACGGCCCGTGTGCGGACTGGTGCTTTTTGTGGCCTGGTGGCCCTGGGGAAAGCATGAAAAGACATCCATGCGGGTGGGATTAATCCCACTCGGTGATAAACGTCTTAAAAGCGATGCGGTATACCGGTGCCTGAAGCGATGGCTGAAATTCGAGTGATGACCTTCTGAAAAACGATCCTAAAAGAGAACCTGAATACTTTTCACCCGCGCCACCATATCCATCAACTGATTGGACAAATGCCTTGCAAAAGAGCGTGCGTCAGGCGTGATGTCCTGATTGTAAGTCTCTGCAATGCCGGCAACGCGAACTTCAACCGGTATATTGCGGACCATGAGCGGCTCGGCATGCAGGGCTTTGAGAACGCGCGAGAGCGCCATTTTCGCCCCGGCGGCACTGGTCATGGGCAGGATGGCCACCATTTTGTTTTTTCCGATTTGCCCCAGAAAATCTGCGTCTCGAAAGACCTCGGCCAATTCATCCAATGCCGCATCCGCCACTGCTTCCTGCGTCAGCACGCCTTTGGCCGTTTTTATCTTGGGTTTGGCGGTGACCAGGGAAAACGCCAAAGCTGAAAAGGATGCCGGGTAGCGTTTGGCCTTGGCGACTTCCTTTTCGAGAATGAATATCAATTCCTCGGATTGGAGTATATCGGCATTGAGCTGCTTGCCCGCAGACGAATCCTTGAGACGCTTTTTCTGCAGGTCAATCTCGGCATAGATCTGACCGAAATCGTTTTCCTCGATATCGCCACTATCAATTTTTTTCCGGACGGCCTTGATGATCTGTCCCATTTCCTCATCATCGCCGACGTTGTTCTCCAAGGTCTGAAACACGGTGAGCGGTTTAATGGGTTCTTTTTTATCGGAAGCCGATTTATGCTGGAGCCAGTCCACGCGCATTTTATCCAGAATGGATTCCATGCGTTCGTTGATCCGCGTCTCCATGCGGGCCAGCACTTCGGCATCCACATTCATCCGGCTGAGCTGGTGCAGAAGGCCGGATTCGATTTCCGCGACCACATTCTTTAAATGATCTTCACCGGCGCCCTTTTCCGCTCCCGCTTCATCCTGGACCATTTGCCCGCTAAGCTGCTCGACATATTCGACCAATATAGAGGTCAGTGCCTCTGCATCCCCGGCACCGGCACGTATTTCGGAGGCCAGGTAGATCAATTCTGCGGCCTGGGTGGGATTGCGTTTGAACTCGGCAATCAATTCGTTGCCGTCCATGCCGATGGATTCCGAGCTTTCCTGCAGGATGCGTGTGAGTTCCTCGCTTTGCAATTCATTTTGGAGCTCATTGATGAGTCCCATGAAATCGTCGATGGACATGCCTGAAGCGAGCAAAGCCACTTTGATCTTGGGCATCAACCGCTTGAGCTCCCTGGCGTCGGGAATCAGCCGGCGCATGATCATGGCCAGGCGGGGGGTGGTGATCTTGCCGGATGCGTATTCATCCTTAATCAGTTCGATAATAACATTATCCGTCAGTTGGTCGGCATTATCTATAATTGCCGCCTCGTTGGCATACGCCACCCCCAGGGCTTTTTGGGTCTGGATGCTTTCCAACAGCTGCTTTTTCATGTCGAAAATGGCAAAGGCCAGATCCGACAAATCTACGTCACCTTGCCCCTGGATATGACGCGCCACCTCCCGCTGCATCAGGTCCAATTGGTGCACCAGCAATGTCCCGGCGCCGCCTCCGGCCCCCGGCGCCGCGGAGGGTTGACTCGCATGCCGTTCCGGCCCGGCTCCGGTTGCCACTGCATCATCCGTGCCCCCGGACACGATTCCGGGACCGGAGCCCGACCCCATACCCGCTGCCTCTCCAGAACCGATTCCCGGACCACTGCCGGCCCCCGCCCCTGCACCTGGCGGAGCACCTTCTCCGGCGAAACCGCCCGGCTGACCTTCCTTTCCGGCCTGGTCGGCCAGATGTCGGGCTCCCGCTAAATCAGCATCGATCATATTTTGTGTCAGGGCCGAAGGGTTTTCCATCAAGGTCCCGATATTCAACGTTTTAGACAATTCTTCGGAAAGGACGCTTTCCAGTAGCGCATCCAGAAATTTCTTCCGACTTGCCGGATCATCTGTCTCCATCATGGGTGTGACTTTTTTCAGGGCTTCCCGCGACACCACCTGATCGTCTTCGGTCACTTTCTTGTAAACCACATGATTGACTTTGATATTGAAGATCCCTTTTTTGAAAAGCGATTTTTTAAATTCCTCGATTTCAGACGCTTTGGTCAATTTGGAAAACAACACCAGGAAATTAGCCAGCTCGGTGGTGCTCAAGCCTTTTTCAAAGGAAATGGACTGAATGCCCACATTCTTGAACAGATCCGCTATTCGGGCCACATTGATCCGCGGATCCAGGGCCTCCTCATCCACGTAGAAATGGCCGCGATTGAGGATGAATACCAGCGTTGACAGTCGATAAAGGATCATACCGGCAATTTTATAGACGTTGTCGATGGACTCCTTTATCAAGGGATGATCCTTTTGATACATCATGGACCGGTTGAGAAGCAGCGACAAAACGCGTCCGAAATGGCCCAATTGATCCTTAAGGGTATTGTGATGCACCATGGGTGGGTTCATAGGAGACCCCTGACTAACATTTGCGGGTTATTTTTCATGACTCATTTATGGTATTGCCTGATGTACGCATCGACATCCTTTGCAAAATCTCCGCAGGTTGCGTAGCGACGGTCTTTATCATAGGCCACGG
>JASFER010000452.1:0-3564 GCA_050124755.1 Desulfobacteraceae bacterium | reverse complement strand
AACGTCCAACGTCGAAGTATGAATAAGGTATGCTGTCGATTTATAAAATGGCGGAGCACAGCGATCTCATCATTCGACGTTCGACGTTCAACGTTCGATGTTTATTTTTTCAGTTCCTTCTTGGGTAAAGATAACTTAGCGCTTATGGGGTTCATCCCCGCCCGCAGAACGGCTTCCTCTTTCCTTGCGGGAGGGGATTGAGGGGATGGGAATATCAAAAACGAAAGGAGGATATGATGCCGGAAGAGATGGATGTCGGTTGCGCAAGACCGACAGGCGGCCCTGTTGGAGAAAGTGTTGACAAAGAAACCGAAAGTGAGCCGGTGGGCTCGAAGGAGGTGAAACCCATGATTCAAGTCGGTAAAAAAGTACCCGATTTTGTCGCACCCGCCTATCAGCAAGGTAAGTTTGTATCCGTCAAGTTGTCGGAATATTTAGGCAAGTGGGTGCTGCTGTGCTTCTATCCAGGGGATTTCACATTCGTCTGAGCCACGGAACTTTCGGCAGTTGCCGGGAAATACGAAGAGTTCCAAAAGCTTGGTGTTGAGCTTCTGTCAATGAGCATTGACAGCGTTTTTGTACACAAGATGTGGGACGACAATGAGCTTTCCAAAATGGTGCAGGGCGGGGTCCCCTTTCCCATGCTGTCCGATGCAGGCGGTCGTGTGGGCAAGGTATACGGTGTATTTGATGAAGATGCCGGTGTAGAGACGCGCGGACGTTTTATTATCGACCCGGAGGGTGTACTTCAAGGGTATGAAGTCTTGACCCCGCCGGTGGGCCGCAATGTGGACGAGACGTTTCGCCAGGTACAGGCATTTCAACTGGTCAGGGACAGCAAGGGAACAGAGGCGACGCCTTCCGGCTGGCGTCCCGGCAAGGTCACTTTAAAGCCCGGCCCGGATCTTGTCGGCAAAGTTTGGGAGGTGTGGAAAACGGAAATGGCTTTCGATTAATCCATCCCCTTCCAGGGGTTGATCCAAAGCCGGGTCCTTTGGATCCGGCTTTTTGCTTTATGCGACCCTGGTGTTAACATTGGGAAACATGTCCAGGTCGGTGTGAGGCAAGAAGAGGGCCGATGTAAATTCATCCATATAGCGGCTGTTGCTGGAAAAATCGATATAGGTCATGGCGTTGCTGATCAGAAGTGCCTCTTGACGGTACGTGCTTGAGAGCAGCGCCATGTAGGCCCCGGCGATGGAACTGTTCCCCGTGTAGGTGAACTTGGAGCGTTCGATATCCGGCAGCAGGCCGATGCCCACCGCCTTTTCAATGTCGAGATACTGACCGAATCCTCCGGCGATGATGATGCGGTCAATCATGGAGAAATCTATGCCCGCCTCGTTGAGCAGGGTTGTGAAACCGGCATATACGGCCCCTTTGCTGTATACGAGGTTTTTAATGTCCGACTCGGTAAATACGATATCCTCGTTCATCGGTGTTTGATCGGCCGGCACGAGGATGTACACCGCTTCGTCCTTGATTCTGGAGATGCGTGGATGATCCATGTCTGATTGAAACCTGCCGCTGCGATCGATGATGCCGGCATTGAGCAACCCGGATATCAGATCGATCATTCCCGAGCCGCAGATGCCCCGGGGCGGCTGGTCACCCACCGTCGCCCAAACCGGCTCATAGGTTTCGGGATCGATGGCGACTTTTTCGACAGCACCCTCTTCAGCGCGCATACCCCAACGAATGCCGCCGCCCTCAAAAGCCGGACCGGCACTGCAGGCGGCGGTCATCATCCACTCCTTGTTTCCAAGCACGATCTCGCCGTTTGTGCCCACATCGATGAAAAGGGTCAACGGATCTTCGCGGTGCAAGCCGGTATACAGCACGCCGGCGACAATATCACCGCCCACATAACTGGCCGGTCCGGGCATGGTGAACACAGCCCCCATAGGATTGGTTTCGAGGCCGATCTCGCCGGCTTTGAGGATGGGGAATTCGGTCACCGTGGGAATGTAGGGTTCGCGCCGGATATAGCGCGGTTCAATCCGCAGCAGAAGATGGGCCATGGTGGTATTGCCGGAGATCACCACATTTTTGACTTGAGCGGCATGGATGCCGGCACTGTCCACAACGTCGCCGATCAACGCGTTGATGGTGGCCAGCACCATACGGCTCAGTTTCTTGACGCCGTCCTTTTCAGCGCACACAATCCGGTTGATCACATCATCGCCGCACTCGGCCTGACCGTTGTGGCCCGATGCAGCCGCCACAATTTGCCCATCGATCATATTGACCAGGTAAACGACAATGGTGGTGGTCCCCAAATCAATTGCCAGGCCAAAAGGAGATATGCTCCCGTTTCCCGGCCTGACCTCGAGGATCTCGTTGGAGCACTTGCGATGAATAACGGATGCCGTCAGTTTCCAATCTTCCCGGCGCACTGCTTCGGCCAATTGCCGCACCACCTTGATGCCCACATTCAGCCGGGTCACATCGCAGCCCGTCTTTTTCAGGCCACGATTGAGCCGGTCCAGGTCGCTCACCGAATCTTCAATGGTGGGCGGCGACAGCTCAAGCGGGATTTCCTTGAGGATGGGGTCAATCGCTTTGACAACTCCTTTGAGCCGTTCGGTGGCCTCCTTGCCCATGCCGGCCACTTTCAGCTTGCGTTCCAGGATCTCCGGAGGGATCTCGACGGTTACATCTTCCGCCACCTTGCTTTGGCAGGCCAGGATATATCCTTTCTCCTTTTCAGTGTCACTCAACAACGGGGTTGACGGGTGCTCTGTTCTGCCGGCGGTGACCATCAGCTTGCATTTGCCGCATGCCCCTTTGCCGTTGCAGGAAGCATTGATATGCACATCGGCCAGCCGGGCCGCTTCGAGCAGCGTGCTTCCCCGGGGAACGCGGACCGTTTTCCCGTCGGGGCCGAAATTGACCTGGAGACCGGTCTGGAGCGCCGCTGCTTTTTCTTCCTCCTCGCGCACCAGCCTCGCTTTTCGTTTGCTCATAAACCATATGGAGCACGACGGCCTGAACTTGCAGTAAATTTCAGGATCCCTGCACTCGAGGCACTCCTCGCACAGATGGATGTTATGCTTCATACAAATGTAGCTGGTTTCACGCTCGGGATGATTGACGCAGAATCCCATATCGGCCCTTTCTTGGTTGCTTTTATAAACGGGTAGGTGTCCGCACGGTTCAAATCGGAATCACATTAAAACTGTTTTCAGCGCATTGTCCAGGGTTTTTTCCTCCTGTAAGCCGATAAAGCGTTTTATTTCTTGTCCCTCCTTGAATATAATAATGGTTGGGATGCTCTGAATGCCCAAATCCATTGCAATGGGCTGATTCTCGTCGATGTCCAATTTGGCTACGGTGACTTTCCCTTTATAGGTATCGTTGATCTCATCGATAATCAGATCCTGGGCGCGGCATGGTCCGCACCAATGTGCATTGAAATCAACGATGGATACCCCATTTAAAATGACCCGTTCAAATTGTTTTCTGGAGATGAGTTCTAATGCAGCCATGACCGTTCTCCTATCATCATCATCCGGCCTCAAGGCGACGGACGCTATCGTCGCCCTGAGGTTCGTATTCCATGGT
>JASFER010000451.1:0-3568 GCA_050124755.1 Desulfobacteraceae bacterium | reverse complement strand
GTTTCTTGATGGGAGAAGAGATCATTGTAAACAATATCTCGCCTGATCTTGTATGGCGATTCTAACCAATGACAGATATTCAATTGGCATTGACGTGTTTGGGCAAGGTTGAGCGCATACGCAAATGCCCACTCATCTGTTTCCGTAAAATGGGTACAAAGGCCAATTGTTTTCATAGTTACCTCCCGGAAAAATAGTGAATAATTAGCGGTTAATTGTACTCAACTGTATGACACGCAGGACACTGGCCTAACTCTGGTCGATTCTGTTGTTGGGCTTCCTGCTCGTGGCAGGTCAGGCAGGTGCCGTGCATAGCCTCTTCATAACCAGGCGCGGAGTCATTAAAAGTTGTCTCTCCTGCCTTTGGTTCCATGGTTTCGTGACATTCTCCACATGCTTTGGCCGTCTGAGCCGTATGCTCTCCTTGGTGACACTCGATGCAGGATGCGTTGCCTCCCAAGTATGCCTGGTGCAGGGTATGGTCAAAGATAGACGTTGACCGGTTCATATCCTGATGACACTCCCAACACGCCGTGGCTTCGTCATTGGGCATGCTCAGATGATGGCAGGTCGAACAGATATTCTTGTTATCGGGGTCTTTTTCCTCCAACCGGGCTTGATGATCCAGGTGGTTAAAGTCCACCCGGTTTTGATCACGGTTGCCGTTGATAGTCATTATTTCCCAGCCCAGTGCCGCTTTGATGGGGGTTCGCGGCAATGTTTGGCCGGTTACAATACTCGAAGGTAAGACGGCCATAGTGAGCGCAATAAAAAATATAGCCAGGGTAGAGCGCCGGATAAACGTATTTCGGAAAGAATTCTCTATATAAACTTGAGTGCTTTGGTTGAATTGAGGTCCGGCGTAAGGTGAACGGCGATGTTCGGGAACTTTCTGTTGCAAAACAGCCAGGTTCTCAGCAAAAAAGAAATAGAGCAAACCGGCAGCGGCTGGCACAGCCACGGCGATAGCTATTTCAAACAATGAGGGAAGATAGGTGGTCTGTTCCGGCAAGCGCATCGTTAACAGGCTCAAAGACATCCTTTGACTGATGATACCAAAAGCAACCAGCACTCCGCTCGTAATTAGTCCTTCACGGCTATTGCGCACGCGAGGAATCAGCAGCAACGTGGCCGGCAGGACACCTCCTATTAATATCTCAGCCATAAACAGGAAATTTTGCCAGGAACCGTCCAGCGCAGCCGGTAAGATGCCTCGCCAGACCAGGTCGCTAATACGTACAATGAGATAAATCCACAGCACCCAGGCAGCTATCTGGCCTAGCCGTGAGAGCAACTTTGGATGCGAGTCGTGCCCAAACAACCAATTGGCTGTGAAACCATCCAGAATCACGGCCATTAAGCCTAAGCCTATCGCAGAGATGAAGAATAAGACCGGAATCAGGGGACTATACCACAAAGGATGAACCCGGAAAGGCATAATTAGAAAGAGTGATCCCAGAGAGGATTGGTGTAGGGTTGATAGCACAATCCCGGCAATCACAATCGGTATGGTTAGGCGGTGCAGGGTGCGTAATATCCACTGGAATAGTGGGTGTTGAAACCAATGATGTTCCAGGATGACCGGACCGAACTCCAAATTTAGAACCGTAAAATAGAGAATCACGCACCAGGCAATTTCAAACATAACCGAGTGCGGTTGCCAGTGAATAACGGGCATGTAGATGCGCCAGGGCAGGCCCAAATCAAACAAAAGAGAAGTCACGAAAGCCCCGTAGCCCAGCAAGGCGATCAGGATGGCCCGCCGGATGATGGGGCGATACGTTTCAATCTGAAAAATGTAGACGATGGCGGCTAACGTAAATCCGCCCCCGGCCAGCGCAATAAAGGCCAGTTTTAGGGCAATCCACAACCCCCAGGGTGCAGCATCATTTAGTCCGGTGGTATACCCCAATCCCAGGATAAAGCGAAAAACTGCCGCTACAGTTCCCACAAAGACGATGATCCAGAGAATATCCTTAATCAAGGTGCGTCTATTCATCGATCTCGCCCCTTTCTTCGTCGTCCGTCTTGGCCACTGACTCGTCTCCGACTTTTTCCCTGGCTGCCGCAAGGCGCATACGGCGCTTGATAATCCAATAAGGCACTGCCATCAGGGTGGTCATTCCCAAAGCGATGAGGGGCACTTGACTGAGCCAGGGTTCGGTAAGCTCGGGTAGGGCTTTTTGCCCCGAATATCTGTTGACGCCCAGGAAATCTAATGGCGCATCAGAAATGTAAAGTATGGAGGTGCCGCCGACCTCATGCTCACCATCGATTTTTTGGATATACCGGCCAGGTTCCGCTTTAAGCCGGTGACGAGCCTCGGCCAGCAATACTTCTCGCTCGCCAAAAATAACAGCTTGCTCAGGGCAGGCGTCGACACAAGCCGGCCTGTTGCCGGCTTGCAGGTGTTCATAACAGAGATTGCATTTGCGCACGTAGGGTACGGGCGTATGCCACTCATAGCGGGGAATTCCGTAGGGGCAGGCCATCAGACAATAGCGACAGCCCATGCATTTGCTGCTATCATAAACGACAGGCCCGCCCGCTGTTTTCTGCATTGCTGCCACCGGGCAGGCCGATACGCAAGCTGGTTCCAGGCAATGACGACATTGTTTACGTACATAGTGACCCGCCGGTTGCTCCAGGACTGTTATCCAGCGCCGGGCCGAGAGCCCATCCGGCGAGTCTTGCGCGGTAGGCAAATCTGGTCTCAAGTTATGGGCTTGGGCACAAGCATTAACACATTGCTGGCAGCCGTTACACTTTGTTGTGTCAATCAACAGGCCAATCATATTTTCCTTCCTTCGGAGCCGTACAGAGTTCTGATCACCTTACTGCCACCCTCTGGGGTAAGATGCCAGGCAATTTCTGAGGCCAATCTGACCAGAGGAAACAGTACACAGTGCGCGATTTTAGTAAACGGGATCAAGATGATGAGAATAAGGCCACAAATGGTATGAAACAGCATCAAACCGTTGTAAGGAATTGGATTCCAGGCTCGTCCGGCGACATACCCGGAGGTGATGATGCCCAACAAGAGCAGCAGCAAGAAATAATCAAGAACGCCGCTTAACACACGCGCACTGCGCACATAGAGGCGATGCAACAAAAGGTATGCGCCACCAATGATGGCCGCTATGGTCAGTCCATCCAGAAGGAGGAGAGGCACGGCCGGCCAGGCTATCCCGATGGTTGAATGCAGGATGTCGATGTGGTTTTGCAGAAAGAGCAAACTGAAAATAATACCTAAATGCAAAAAAACCGAGGCATAGTTGTAGATAGGTTTCGCGCGATGTAAGCGATGAAAGGGGAAAAGCCAACTCAACGTTTCTTTGATGACTTGCGGATAAGGCAGGTGAGGGTCTCCCGCTCGACGTATAGCGCTCATCATGCCCCAGAGTGCCAGAATGATTAACCGGGCCAGTCCTAATATCATAACGGCCAGCGCAAATCGAAAGAGTGGACCTTTTGCAATTTCAAGCCAAAGCGGCATATTAACCTCCTTGCCAGGTAAAAAAGCAATCGAATCTCAAGCTACAATTGGATGGCTCGCAGTACTAGTTCG
>JASFER010000450.1:0-3607 GCA_050124755.1 Desulfobacteraceae bacterium | reverse complement strand
GGGGGGCGGCTGCGCCGGCATGGCACGCTCCCAAATATTGCGAATTGTCGACTCTTCCACAGATCCGATGACCCTGCATCCTCACCGATCCTTCGATCCCAATTCCGACCTTATTATCAGTCAAATCTATGAAGGACTGATCGATTTTGACGCCGAAGGCCGATTAATACCCCGGTTGGCCACCCGGTGGAAAAAGATCTCACGTACCCGGTACCGGTTTTGGCTGCGTAAAGGAGTTGTATTTCATAACGGCGAACCGTTTAATGCCTTCTCCGTAAGGGACAGTCTGAATGAACAACTGCATGGTCGCCAAAAAGCGCCCAATGCCTGGTTGTTCTATGACGATATGCACGCCGAAGTCGTATCCGCCTATGTGGTCGATCTGGTCACAAGGCGACCCGATGCCCGTTTGCCGTATACCTTGCCCATGTTCTTCAAGATTATCCCCTCTCAGTATGCCGGTATCCGTGAAAATGACGTGCTGGAACGCAAACCGGCCGGAACCGGTCCGTATCGCTTCATTGAATGGAAACGCGGTCGATACATCAAACTGGTGGCCAATCCCGATTACTGGAAACCGGGGTTGCCCCGCATAAAACAGCTTAAGTTTCTGTTTATCAGGCAAGACGAGCAAATTCCCGCCCTCCTGAAGGGACAAGCCGATCTGGTCACCAAGCTGGCGGGCAAGGATACGCTCAAGGTCATGCAAGCCCCCGACACCAAGGTGCAAAAACGCCATGTTGCCGCAGTGTTTTGGGCGGCGATGAAAAACCACGGCAGTCCTTTTGCCCTGCAAAAAGTCCGACAAGCGATGAACTATGCGGTCAACAAACGTCATCTGATCCAATATGTGGCCAAGGGCAACTCCTTACAGGTGCCATCCATGACCAATCCCATGGAAATCGGTTTTAATCCGAATCTGCACCCCTATCCCTTTGATCCCCAAAAGGCCGGTCGACTGCTGCAAGAAGCCGGTTACGCCAATGGATTCAGGGTGCGGGTGCTCGCCTCGGAAGATACCCAACACATGGTTTATGCCCTCAAGGCACAGCTTCATATGGTCGGTGTGGACCTGGATATCGAAATAGTAAGCAGGGAAGCTTACCTGCGCCGGACCATTATTCCCAAAATGGCCCGCGGCAAGCCGTCCTTTGATGGCGACATGGTCATCTGGCTGACGCCGAACCCCACGCTGAACGCCTTTTTCAGTCCGGTGGTCATTTTTTATTCCGGATCGCCCTACTCGATTATGCACGATGTTGAATTTGATCGGCTTTATCACGATTTCATCCACAGCTCGGACCCGGAGGCGGTGCGCACGTGTATCTTTCGATTGCAAGCCTACATGTTCGACCAGGCCTTTGGTATCTATACGGCCCAGCGGGTCAGGACCATCGCGCTGCGCAGAGGGTTGCAAATCAAGTTGCCTCCCACCGATTCGCTTTATGGCTTTACATTGCCGGAGGCCTATTGGCAAACCGAGTCCCTGCAACGCATGCATCCGGAAAAACGCCGAGAGTAATTATCGTGAAGTTGAATATTACCAAAAAACTGATTCTGATCATCGTTATTCTCGTGATAGCGCCCATCCTGGCCACGGGTATACTGGCCAACCAGGCCGCCAAAGAAATCGTTACCCAGCTGCTGAACGAATCTCAAATCACACTGGCCCGTGAAATTGCCGAACAGGTCAGCCAATTGTTTCGAACGGCCCGGACCGATACGAAAATGTTATCGGCCCTTCCGGCGTTATCCGATTACTACTATAATCATTTTTACAGCCTGCACTCCGAAGCAGAGATCAGCCGCAAACAGATTGAAGCGTTTTTTTTGGACATGGCCGAAAAATCCAATTTCTACTACCGAATCTGCTATTTCAATGACGAGGGCGTTCAGGTGGTCAACATTACCCAGGGCCGGCTTCAGGGCGGCGAAGGCCTGTCGTCCATCATCACGTATCCGGATGGCGGTGCGTTCGGCAGCGGGGATAAACTGCAGGTGTCATCGGTGATGGCTATTGATGATGAGCAAAAACGGGTTGTGCGATTTGTCCAGCCGCTGTTTGATGTATGGAACAATCGTTCCGGCCTTGTGCTGTTGGAATTGGATTTTGATAAAATCACCGAACACATCCTTTCACGTCGCGTTGGAGAAAAAGGGTACGCCATGCTGATCGATATCGACGGTCGGATTCAAGTCCATCCGGATCGTCGGATCCGCGAAAAAAGATTCGACCAACTCGGCATTTCAGCCTTGGCCGACGTGGTTGCCAAAATGCTTGCCGAACACCAGGGAATGGTGTCCTACCGTTACATGGGCCATCGGGTTGCCGCCTTTACCACAGTCGAACAAAACGGCTGGATTGTCGCCGTCAGTTTACCGGAAAGCGAGTTTGCCGAACGGGTGAACATTATCCGTGAGCGTGTACTGTTGGTGGTGCTGCTGGCGGGCTTCATTACGGTGGGGGGCGGGATTCTTTTTTCGTGGCATTTTGTTCAACCCATTAAACAGTTGGCCCAGGCCACCAACGTGATCTCCGCGGGCGAGCTGCCACCTCAAATCAAGGTGATCTCCAACGATGAACTGGGAATTTTGACCCGCTCCTTTAATCACATGGTGCGCAACCTGCGTCGCATACAGGCCGAGTTGGTAGAATCGGAAAAACTTGTTTCATTGGGGCGATTGGCCACCGGCGTGGCGCACGAAATCAGGAATCCTTTGAATTCCATGAAGGTTGCCGCGGAAATTTTGGAAAACAAGCAACCGACCCGGGAAGAGATCAACGAATTGGTCAACCTGATATCCGGTGAAATTGCCCACCTTGACAATTTTGTCACTGATTTTCTGACCTATGCGCGTCAACCACCGCTGAACTATACCCAGATCGATGTGAACCAGTTTGTGACCGACACGGTAGATGGGGCCGCCGCGCACATGGCAAAGAAGAATATTTATGTGGAAATTGATTTGTATCCACGACTGCCTGCGACCGGGATGGATCCCTTTCAGATGGAGCGCGCCCTGATGAACCTTGTTTTTAATGCCATTGATGCGATGCCCCGGGGCGGGCGGCTGAAGATCGCCACTTTCCATACCCCCCCTGACATAAAAGACTGCAGTCCCGGTTTTATCCGGATGGTTGTCTCCGATACCGGTATAGGATTGAAAACCGAACAGATTGAGCAGGTGTTCGAACCTTTCTATACCACCAAAGATCACGGCACCGGCCTGGGACTCTCGCTCACCAAAAGCATTGTGGAATCCCATGGCGGAAGCATCACTTTGGAAGAAAATGCAGATTCAGGTGTCACAGCGAGCATTCATTTGCCTGAAAGAATATCCAATATAGGAAAAGAATCCCATGAAGCCGATTAAAATATTACTTGTGGACGACAGAGTAAGCGCCCTGCGGGCCATCCAAACCTTTCTTGAAAAAGAGGGGTATGAGGTCATTGCCGCCAACAGCGGACAGATGGCCATGGAATTATTCAGAGAACATCTTAATTTCGACATTGTGCTGTCCGATCTGAAAATGCCCGGCATGGACGGATTAGCGCTTTATCGAAGCCTGAAACGCCTGGATGAGCATCTGTTGCTAGTCATTATG
>JASFER010000449.1:0-3650 GCA_050124755.1 Desulfobacteraceae bacterium | reverse complement strand
TTTTCTTTCTCTTGATCTTGGGTGCGGTGATGATCCTATCCACCTGGATGGCCGGATCGTTCCGGCAACGCATCGACGCTATCGTTGGCAACATCAAACAGGCCGAACAGGGGAACCTGAATCCTTCCGACGCCCCCATCCCCGTTGATGAACTGGGAGACATCCAGCGGGGCTTCGACGCCATGATCTCCACGGTGGCGGCCCACGCCAACGCGCTGAAAACCGCCAAGGAGCAGGCCGAGGCTGCAAACCGGGCCAAGAGCGAGTTTCTGGCCCGCATGAGCCACGAGATCCGCACCCCACTTAACGCGGTGACGGGTTTGACACAGGTGGTGCTCAAATCCAATTTGACAGCCGATCAGCGCGATTATCTGGAAAAGGTACTGCTGGCCTCCAACAATCTGAGGCGGGTGATCAACGACGTTCTCGATTTTTCCAAAGTGGAGGCCGGCCGGATGGCCCTGAATTCAGTCGTCTTCGATTTTAACCTAATGCTGGAAGATCTGGCTGATCTGTTCAGCAGCAGAGGGAGTCAGAAAGATATCGAGCTGATTTTTTCCAAGTCGCCAAAGGTGCCCGGAATGCTAAAGGGCGATGCCGGCAGGCTGAATCAGGTGCTGACCAATTTGATTGAAAATGCCATCAAGTTCACCTCGACCGGCGAGGTCTTTGTGGGGGTTGAATTGGCCGATCAGAGCGGCACGTCCAGCGGGCAGGTGGTTCTCAAATTCCGTGTCAGCGATACTGGAATGGGCATTTCCGCCGATGTGCTGCCTACGTTGTTCGAGCCTTTTATCCAGGCCGACAGCTCCCTGACCCGCGAACATGAGGGCACCGGTCTGGGGCTGGCCATCTGCCGGCGCTTGGTGGAATTGATGGAGGGTCGCATTTGGGCCGAAAGCGCACCGGGCCGAGGCAGCACTTTTTATTTTACGGTTACAATGGGTACCCAAAAGAAGGATAAACCGCAATTGACCATCCCCGCCAACCTTCATGGATTAAAGGCGCTGGTAGTGGAGGACAGCGATACGGCCGGACAGTTTTTGGAAGATCTGCTGAAATCTTATACATTCAATGTATCATCCGTCAGCAGCGGCGAGAAGGCCATAGAAGCATTCCGCAAAACCGGGGTCGCATCGCCCTATCAACTGGTGCTGCTGAACTGGAAGTTGCCAGGTATGGACGGCATAGAGACGGCCAAGCAGATTCGCGAGCTGGAGCATCAATATCCGGAAACCGCAAACCGGAAGCCACAAGCGCTGATTATCCTAATGCTTACTGCTTATGGTCTTGAACGGATACAAGAACGCATCGACATGGCACCGGTGGACACTTATCTGTTGAAACCCATCAAACCTTCCCAGTTGTTCAACACCATCATGGAAATGTTCAACAGGACCGGAACTGTCTTGCCGCACCTCGAGACCAAACGCGCAGAAAACCACCCATCACTGGCCGGGCGCCGAGTACTGGTGGTGGAAGACAGTACCTTAAACCGCGATGTGGTGGTGGCTTTGCTAGCGGAAGCGGGACCGGTTGTGGAGACTGCGGAAGACGGCCGGGCGGCCGTGAAAAAGGTGACCGATGCGCCAATGGGATATTTTGATGCAATCCTCATGGACATCCAGATGCCGGTCATGGACGGCTACGAAGCCACCCGGTACATCCGCGCCTGGGAGTTCAAGGTTCAAAATGAATCCTCTGACTTTCTAACCAACCGACCATCGATCACCGATCGCCGAATACCGATCATTGCCCTGACAGCCCATGCCTTAAAAGGGGAGAAAGAGAAGTGTCTGGCTGCCGGCATGGACGACTATATCGCCAAACCCGTAGATGAGCACCACCTGCGACGGGTGTTGCACAAATGGATATCACTTAAAAAGGAAAGAGAAGATACTGTGAAAAGATTACAGGACAAAGGGCCATCCCATGATCTCGCCGTTTTGGATGTTCAGGGTGCCCTGAAACGGCTGGGGGGACGAGAGCATATTTATCTTAAAGTCGTTCAAAAATTTGTGCCTGAATTCGGCAATGCTCCCGAAGCTATTGCCAACTACCTGGCCGCTGGGGACATGGCATCTGCTGAACGGACAGCACACAGTTTAAAAGGTGCGGCTGCCGGAATTGGCGCCATGGCACTTTCCCAAGCGGCTGCCAAGGCTGAAAAGACTATGGCAGGCAAGGAGGCGGATCGGCAGGCGGCGTTGGCGTTAGTGAAAAATGAGCTGAAAAATGTTCATACCGAAATCAGCGCTTATTTGGACAGCAAAGCGAGTACGACTCAATCGATTACCGCCCCATCGGAAAAAATAAATAAAGCGGATATTCGAGCGGACGGTTCACTTCTCCGGTTGGCCGATTTCTTGGCAGTCGGTGATATGCAGGCCGTGGGCGCATGGGAGAAGGTGAAGGGCTCATTAAAGGAGACCGTTGAAGATGGGCTGGTGGCGGATTTGGATCAAAAGGTCAGCCGGCTCGATTTTTCGGGAGCTTCCAAGGTTTTGAGGTTATTGTTAAAAGATTACAGCGGAATGTGCGGAAAAGATGATCGACCAAAACAGAATAAAGGCCAAAATTCTCATCGTCGATGATTATGCCGATGCAATTCGTATCCTAAGCGAAGAGCTGCAGCCTGATTACCAAGTGTTTGCGGCCACGGACGGGCCGCAGGCCCTGGAACGTGTCGCAGCCAATCGGCCGGATTTGATTCTATTGGATGTGGTGATGCCCGGAATGAGCGGTCATGAAGTGTGCCGCCGTCTGAAGGATAACAAGCATACCCGCGATATCCCGGTCATTTTCATCACCTCAAAAGGTGAAGAGCAGGACGAGACCGAAGGATTCGCCTTGGGGGCAGTGGATTATATCACCAAGCCCTTTCATTTGGCAGTGGTACGGGCAAGGGTGGCCACAATTTTAAAACTGAAAAAGGAAATCGACTTACGTGAAAAACTGGCCATTGATCTAAAAGAGCTCAACGAGCGCTTGGAAGAAAAAGTCAAAGAACAAGTGGCGGAGTTGCGCGTTGCCCATGACGAGGCCAAAGCGTCGGAAGAGATGCTGCGCGTCGTTATGGAAAACATCCTGGATTTGGTTTTCATGACGGATGATGACGGCAAATTTACCTTCATTTGTGCCAACGTGTCCCATATCACCGGATATTCTATAGATGATCTTCTGGCCATGGGGAATGTGGACAAGCTTATTCGAGATTTGCAGGTCGACATTGAGGAACTGAAGAGAGAAGGTGGTATTTATGACATGGAAAAGGAGATCGTCGATAGATCCGGCAAGAAGCGGGTTTATTTGATCAATATCCGATCGGTATCCATCAAGGAGAGCACCCAGCTTTGGACCTGTCGGGAAATCACCCAACGCAAGGAACTTGAAGATCGACTGCGCCAGGCATACAAGATGGAGGCCATTGGAACCTTGGCAGGAGGTATTGCCCACGATTTCAATAATATCCTGTCGGCCATAGTGGGATATACGGAGATTACCAAAGATAATTTAGCTGATGGCTCTCAATTGGAACAATATTTAGCGCGCGTATTGGAGGCGAGTTCCCGGGCCAAGGATTTGGTGAACCAGATACTGATGTTCAGCAGGGAGACTGAGCAGGAGCTTAAACCGGTCAATATTTCGCT
>JASFER010000448.1:0-3664 GCA_050124755.1 Desulfobacteraceae bacterium | reverse complement strand
CCAGATGGCGTTAAGCTTGAAACCTCAGATACATAGCGAATTTGCTGCTCTCGTTTAAGTGTGAAAAAACAGCCGATATCCAGGACATAATCAAAGGGCCCTTTGAGGAAATTCAGATTCGTCACATCCCCCACATGGAAATCGATTTTCAGGTTGTTTCCGGCAGCTTTTTTGCGTGCGGAAACGATCGCTTTGGGTGAAAAATCCACTCCAACGGTTTGCCAACCGTGGCGGGTCAACTCGATGGCATTGGTCCCTGTACCGCAGCCCAGATCCAACGCTCTCCCGGGTTGCGTTCCACGAATATATTCCATCACTTCCGGCGGTGTAATTTGGGTGTCCCAAGGCGTTTTGCGGCGCCAGTAGCGGTACTCGAAGTGCCACCACTCGGGGTTTAACAGATTGTGAATCGTTTGCAGAACGGTTTTTTTCACGGCGCTCTTTCCGGGCTAGACGATGGGGTGGAAATAGGCTTGCAATCTTCTCTGTATATCTTATTTTTTTTGTTCGATATTCTGCGGTTTATTTTCTCGTTAGCATGGGACCGAGGGGTTTGCCTGCAAACAAGTGCATATGCATGTGGAAGATTTCCTGTCCTCCGTTTCTATTGCAATTGACCAGAAGGCGGTAGCCATCCTCGGCAAATCCTTCCCTAAGGGCGATCTGTTGTGCGACGGTAAACATATGGCCGATCAACTGCTCGTCATCGATGCGAATGTCATTGACGGTCGGGATTTCCTTTTTCGGTACTATCAAAACATGAATCGGTGCTTGGGGATTGATGTCACGAAATGCCGTCACCTGATCGTCTTGGTAGACAATATCCGCTGAAATTTCACCTGAAATGATTTTCGAAAAAATCGTGGGCATGGGCTCCTCCTTTTGCAAGGCATCGATAGCGGTCATTGGAACAGGATTGATCCACAATCCCTGAGCAGCGTTTTTTCCTGGTGTTTTATCAAACATTAAAGCACCCTGCAAGGAAGATGCAAGGTGCTTTGAGATTCCCACATCGATTTGGGGTTGATGGTGGCTTCTATTTTTTTTTGTTTTTGAGAATATGACACACACCGTCAATGGCTTCCTCAAGGCTCAAGGTGCCGGTGTTGATAACGAGGTCATACAGATTTGGATCCTCGATATCGGCGTGGAAATATTTGCGGATAAATGCACGTCGGTCCGATTCAGTTTTAAGAATACGGCGCTCGGCATCCTTGATCGGTATATCAAATTCTTCAGCCACTTTTCGGGCCCTGAAAGATCGCGGGGCGATTACCCTTAACCGAAAAGTGGACTCTCGAGGGAGGACAAAATTAGCACCACGGCCGACCAAAACGGCATTCCCGTGCTTACCGATGGTTCCGATGACCTTGAGCAGATGTTGGAGATATTCATCCGGCCACAGGTGACGCTTGTGCACGACGGCAGAAATCCAATCATCAAGCATACTGATTCCTTTTTCATCCAAACTTTCCAGAACCCTTGAACTTACCTTGGCGCTTTGGGCCATCCCATGAATGACCTCTTGATGAAAGAGGTCAAGTTTAAGGCACTCGGCAATCCCTTTGGCGATCAGCTTTCCGCCGCTTCCAGGTTCCCTTGAAACAGTGACCATACTCACGGCAGTGGTTTTTGCAGGTCGTTCTTTATGGTCGAACCCCCATTTTTTTACTTGCTCGTCCACGATCTGTTCGATGGAGCGTCTGCGCGCGATCATGATGACCTCCTTTCTTGGATAAACCCTAATGTTGCCTAAAAAAGATGGCATAAGATAGACTCGGTCCTTCAGCGCACCCGTGGTTTATTGTCCGGCCGGGTTCCTGATAGGCTCTTTTTTCAACGCTCATAAGACTTTTAAATCCCTCGCCATCTTTTTTAGGCAACGTTAGAAACCAGGGGTGGGTTGTACAACTGGACTGGGATCGCGCGGGATTGGCTTCTGAGCAGTGTGTTTCAACTGGAAAACGACAAGCGTCAAAGCCGCTGGAGATGAAGGGCAGGCAGAAGAACAAAACCGGGAATGGTTGAGGTCTCGCTGGATTTATCCCCGTCTGTTAATAACAGTTTATTTGTGGTTCGGAAGGTTGTCAAGCCATTGGGAATGGTTTCGATTTGTTTCCGGTGTGCTTCCCGTTATTTTAATCGATCGGCCAGAGAGCGGACAAGGTGATGTCGGTCCCAGGCAATCTTCGGGCTTTGTGCGAAGGAGCGACATTGACAGCTCTTCCGGTGACAGATGGGACAATCGCGGACCTCGCACGGGTCCATGTGCACCAACACGCTGGCATTGCCGTCAAAGTGGTTTATCAACAGCATTTCTACAGCCTTGGCTTGAGCATGGGCGGCGTCCATTGAAAGATCTTTGGGCAGCATCAGGTGAAGATCAATGTGAATCAAATTGCCGGCCTTCCAAGCCCTTAACTGGTGGATATCAATCCATTCCGCCTTACGATGGCGCTCGAGAACGGTCGCAATGATGTCCAGAAGGTCGGTATCCGATGCGTCCATGAGTCGGGCAAATGATTGCCGTACCAATTGCCCTCCGGTGACGAGGATATTGATGCCCACCAGGCAAGCGATGGCGCCATCCAACCAAAGCCAGCCGCTCCAATAAACCATTGCCAAGCCCACCACCACGGCTCCCGAAGTATAGACATCGGTGATAATGTGTTTGCCGTCTGCAACCAGGGTGATGGAGTCGGTGCGTCGGCCGACCCGTAACAGACCGATTCCAAGGAGAAAGTTCACAAACGTGGCGCCTGCCAAGATGGCCAATCCTTCTTCCAAATGGGGCAGACCATGGGGATGGATCAGGTGTTGAATGCCGGTATAGAAGATGCCCACTGCCGCGCATATGATCAATGCGCCTTCGAACCCGGCCGAGAAATATTCGATTTTGCCATGACCGTAGGGATGTTCGAGGTCGGGTGGTTTGGCCGCCATCCAGACACTGATGGTGGCAAATGCACTGGCGACCACATTGATAATGGATTCCAGGGCATCGGATAGAACAGCCGAAGAGTGGGTCAGCTGATATGTGAGAAACTTCAAGCCCATGAGTATGACACTCACTGCGAACGACAGCAGTATCATGCGCATGCGCAGTTTTTGTAGCGAAACATTCCCGTAAGAGGACGGCCCAGCATGGCTGGGTTTATCTACGGCGTTGCTGAACATATCCCATCTCATTGTTTTTATGGCTTTAAATGGCACTATAGTCAGGAAAAGGCCAAATTACAACCTTAATAGCCGAGCATTAGCTAATTAAAATGGCGCCTGGCCAGCCGATAGTCGGCGGGTGTGCCGATATCGAGCCAAAATCCCTTGTCGTGAGGTATAGGATACGCAAAAAGTGTGACCTTGCGGTGCATCCAGGTCATCAGGTCCCCTGAGCGGTCGGTGGGCAGGCCGAGGCTAATATATTCGCTGATGACTTCACGAATCTCTGCTTGCAGGGCATAGATACCGATGGAAACTTCCATGCTCGCGGGATGGGATGGTTTTTCAACAAAGGCAATGACTTGACCATTGATATCGGAGGTCACCTGACCGGCCCGGCGAGCACGCTCAATGTCCCGCACATTGTAGGTGGTCAATGTGTTACCTCGTCGGCTGAAAGAGGCTAGTATGGGATTCAAAGAGAATGTGAACAGATTGTCCCCAT
>JASFER010000447.1:0-3674 GCA_050124755.1 Desulfobacteraceae bacterium | reverse complement strand
GGAGATGATCACCCGGGCAAAATTGTGCAGAACCCGGGGCAGGAAGCCATCTTCGATATGGCGGCCGAAGATATCCCGATAAATATCCACCTCGGTATTGATATCGAGAACGTAGGATATGTTGACGTAGGCGATGCGATCTGAAAAAGATTGAATATTCTGAATGTTCTTTTTGTCTTCCGGATTCATCAGGGCCATGAAAAGGGAATTGACATTCTCTTCGATGTCCCGGACCTTGTGAACCGCTTCGCTGATGATGTTATGCAGTTCGATCAGCCGTTCAATGTTGTGAGACTTGATGTCCATTAATGCATAGAGCCCGTTGTTGGTCTTGGCGTAGCGTGAAAAGAGGTACTGCACCTGGTTGCTGTCGTCAAAAAATCGATTGATGCGCCGTTGCAGCATATCGTTGGTTAAAACGCTTTGCTTCAAAGGGGGATCGCCCGGGTTGAATACACTGATGCCGTTGCCTAAACGGCGGTTGAATACGTAGGGCCTGGCCCACACCGATTCAAAGACTTTTACCGGGTCGTGAAGCCGGTTCAACAGTGCATCGTAAATGGAGCTGCAGATGGTGCAGGGGATGTCCTGAAAAACCCACTCATACTCTTTGTTGGTGAACAAGGCGTACTTGAAGGCATTGTTTTTAAACAAGTCGTCGAAAAATTCACGCCGCTGGGATTTGGGGATGATCAACAGCGGATTGTCATGGCTGGGGCAGGCGATTTCAATGAAGCTGTCTTTTTTTTGGGCCAGGACTTTGGTTTTAAAGCGGTCGTACTGCTCCTGCTGGGATTCCTTTTGAAGCTGCAGGAGCTTTTCCAATATGGTCACCGTATCGCTGCCCACCGATGACTTTCCAAGGTCGGCCACGTTGATCCGCCACGCCGCTTCATAACGGCGTCCCTCGTCGGTGTTGGCATACGCCTCAAACCTGGTGAGCAGGTTGTTCAAGAAGGTGCTTTTGCCGCATCCGTGGGGGCCGTCGAAGATATAGATCTTATTTTGCTGCGCGCCTTGGCGCATGCTGTCTACCTGTTTCATCAACCGATTGGCAAACAGGCGGTCAGCGAAAAACGGATGGTCCGAGTCTTCCACGAACAGGCGCGTGCAATCGTAATTGACATACCGGATGGATTCGGGATCGTCGGGATATTCATCGAAGCCTTCACCGACATAGGCATTGATCATATCGTGGAAAAATTGAAAGACATTTCGAATCAGGTGGGTCGGGCGCTGTACGACCAATTCCAGGAACGCATCAAAGGGAATAGGCGCCTGTCGTTCTTTGGACGCTTTGGTGCGATGAATGTGCTGCATGGCTTTTTGTATATTGTTCAATTCCTGCATGCCGGCCTTTCGTGACGTTTACGCCATTAGGTAATTATTCTTCGACTGAGCTTGCGCTCTCTCATGGTATAAACCACCTTCTGCCACTTGATCTCCTGCGCCGCCGCTGCGGCCGATGTTTTCGGTCGATCCGTTCTGGGCGGCATGGCCTTCACCTCGTGGGTTTCCAGTTCCACCGGTGCTCCCCAGAGATATTCGATGCCCAGCAGGGTGTTGGGAATATAATCCTTGAACAATGGTTTTTCTTCGAATTGATGAATCAGGTAAAGGGCGCCGGCTTGCTTGCTTTTTTCGTGATCGATGGATACATGCGGCGGATGATAAAGGGATGCAAACAGCATGTTGCGGTAATCATCGGCTTTGCGGCTTTTGACGAAATATTCCCAGACCATCTTGGCCTCATTGAGCCGTCTGCCGGCCACAAACAACTTGTTGCGTGTGATGAAATCCTGGTTGACGAATTGGTTGATAAAGGTGAAATCGCTGTAGTTTTGGCGGATATCGAAAATGAAATCGCGGCCCTTTCCGGTGTGGGTGTCGAATTTTTTACGGGCATGGGTATCTTTGAGGTTCTGAAACTCCCAGGAAAGCTGCCCTCTGTCCACCATCTCTTCGATGAAGTAGAAGAGCCGCATGCCCAGCGCATAGGGATTTAAGCCGACCCGCGGCATGGCGGTAACGCCGGCGTTGACCCGGGCAAAATCCACTTCATGGCCGTTGATGCGGTCATCCTGCAGAAACAAGGTTTCATGCCAGAAGCTGGCCCAGCCTTCGTTCATGATTTTCGTCCGGATCTGCGGCTGAAAAAACAAACCGGTTTTGCGGATCACCTGCATCACGGTAAGCATCCATTTGTTTTCTTCTTTGTTCAGAAAAGGCGAGTTCTCCATAATGAACTGAAGCAGGTCGCAGGGGGGGGCGCTTTTGTGCTCTTTGTATTTTTCGAACATCGCTCTGAACTCCGGGTAGCGGCGCTCCACCTCTGCAAAGAAGGCTTCCTCGCACAGTTCTTTCTGTTCTAACTTGCACTGGTTATAGCGTTCGATCTCTTTGATGTATTCACTTGTTTTGGCCTTTTTGACGCTTTGCAAAAAAATATCGAAATAGTAATCCACCCGCAGGGGCAGGTCGTTGGTGGGGACGGGAAAAAGCCGCTCCAGCTCGGCATAGAATCCCACCAGGTTGTCGATTCCGCGGGAGAACTCGATGACATAGTCCACCCAGCGGCCCCGTTCAGCCCTGAGTTTTGCAATCACCCGTTTGTCGGACAGGGCTTCCCCGGCAAAGTCGTAATCCCAGGTATGACGGTAGTAGAGATTGTTTTGAAAAAAGTCGATGTGGGCCAAGACATGATAAAAAATCATGACATTGAGCCAATCCGGGTTGTTGTCGTTATAGAAAGAGATCGCCGGGCGGGTGTTGATGACGGTTTCGTAAGGATTGCTGGGATATAGTTCGTATTTGCCCTTGCCCTTGAGAACTTCCAGATCGTGGACCCAGTAATCGTACAAGGTCGGTATCATGATCTTCGGTGATAGCTCCAGCAAGTCCCGGTTCGTGACAATATACTCCAAAGACTCGTCTTCGAACCGTAAACCGGCGGCCCGCGCACGCTCCTTGCAGCCCTCCATGATATTTTTGGTGTGTTGATCGATAAGGTCCATGCATGTCGCTTTCTGTGCTTAAATCATGATTGCCGGAGTTACCCTGACGTTGCCGGTTTATATTTTTAAGGCTTTTGTTTTACGGCGAAATTAAGTGCTTGATGCCTTCAATCAGCCGTGATTCATCGGCCTCGTCGCCGATAAGGTCCAAACGCAGCAACTCCGGTGCCTGTTCCAGCAAACCTGATTTTTTAACATATTTTTCAACCTCTGTGGCTGTGCCGGCACTGTGCTGGGCAATGGTAATCCCCACACGGTTGGCATAGCGCAGCATGATTTTGAGTTGCGGAATGGATTCCCGGCCCTCCGTATCCCAATCGTCGCCGTCGGTGCCGTGAAAGATGTAAATGTTGTAATCCCGTTCCAGGCTTTCATTTTCAACGATTTCGTTGACCAGTTTGTAGGCGGATGAGACCTGGGTTCCTCCTGCAACCTTGGAGTTGTAGTAGGTGTAAAAATCTTTCACTTCTTTGGCGGTGGTGTCATGCAGGATGAACCGGGTTTCAACCTGGTTGGCGTACTGATAAAGCAACCAACTGTAGATCATGACGTGCTGGGAGACGATCAGTTCGGTGGTTTTGCCGGCCATGGAACCGGAGTAGTCCCGTACAAAAAAAACCACGGCCTGGGACTCAAAATCCTTTTCCCGGCTCAAAATGC
>JASFER010000446.1:0-3700 GCA_050124755.1 Desulfobacteraceae bacterium | reverse complement strand
GTGCAGGACCTGGGCCTCAATGGCGGTGGGCCGTCCTCTGAAAGATCCTGAGATGAAAACATCACTGGCCCGGCCCCTGCGCTGGAAGATACGCTTGGATTGAAAGTCATTCAGAACGATGGACGGCGGCAGCGACGCCACCGGATCCGGCGGCGGAGGCGGCAGGGCGGATCTCTTCATGGCCGCAGACGGCTCGGCAGTGGGAGGCTGGCTTGCGATGATAACTTCCTTGTCATCTTTGCCAAGCGTCAGCAAGACCGCCTCCTGAAGTTTGAAGATTCCGGCAAGCCTTCCGATATTGATACGCATATGAATCCAAGGCTTTTGAGGCAGTGGCAGATACAATGTCCGCAAACCTGGCCGCAATTGTCGATTTCCGCCGAATAAACGGCCATCGTCAAAAGACCAGGTGAAAGTGTCGTTGTGAGGGGCGATGACATCGAGTTTGAGCAGGCGCGAAGCCTGTGGATCGGAACCGGGAAGTTTCGGAAGTTCTATGAATGCAACCGATCCCATGGATTTGACGGACAGATGGCCGTTTTCGAGATTCAGCGCCGCGCCGTGCCCGGCGGTCAAGGAATCCAGTTTTATCTCCCGCCTGGACGTGGCCGAGAGGTCTGCTTCCAGCGTCTTACAGATCTGATTGATTTTCAGATTCAAATCCAGAAGCCGGGATTCGCTGACCACCGCAATGATGGTTTCATAGTTGGCGATATCCTCTCCGAGATTCAGGGATGGAAGGGTTGTTGCGGCAATAACATCCAGGCGTTCAAATCGCGGCATGATTTGGGGCAGGATCAATTTCAAGGCCGGCCCGCCATAGATCACCGCCGCCGCTTGGCGTTTGTTTTGATCCATTTTTTGATGGGCATGGCCTTCAGGCGGCGGTGTTGTTTGGGGATTCATGATGAACCGTGCCAGGTCGCCTTCGGCTGAGTCCGGTTGCAGGCCGTTGGGGCTGATGACCTTCAGCAGGGCCTGTGCCGCCACAGCGGCACCATGATGATTCCAATGCGTGCTTGAAGGGTCGTAAACCGGTTGGTCTTTTTTTGCAGTCCGCAGGATCTCATCGAGCTGTACAAATCCTTTAATGGGTTGTCGGGCATGTTCCGCGAGAAAAAGATCGTAAATGCTCTGGCTGCAATCTTTTTCTGGGGGCACGGCGCCTACCTGTTCGGGGTAGATGGTGGATTTATTGGGAACAACGGTCATAATGAAACGGCGGCCCGAAGCGAGCGATAGATGCGCCATGGCACGCAGATCCGTTATGAGCTGTTGAAGCGCTGCTTGTTTTTGGCAGCCGGTCTTGCGGAAATCCTGAATGGATTTTTTGTCAAAAAGCCACCCGTTCTTTCCCACGTACACCTCTTTGGCATCGGTCATGGCAAATAGATGATAATCAAGCCAGTTTTTGATTTGGGTCAACCTGGGGTCCGATGTGAAACTGGCATTGGCGAAGTGGGTCCACGCTTGATAGTATTCCGGTTCGAGCATGACCTTGACATCAAAGCCGGGAGGGGTGGGTTTCCGGCCGGTTTTAGACAGCATGCCATTTGCATGGATTAAGTTCAAGAAGGTGGGCAGTGTGAGCATAAACACGAACACCAGGCTGAAAAACGGTCGTGTCCATGTTGGCATGCTTTTATGGGATTTTTCCACCGCCATATTGATTAAAACCTGAAATAGATGAAGGGATTTGGTGTTCCCGCAATGATAAATGCCGCACAATAGGGCAGCACGACTAAAATATAGACAAAACTCAGAGTCGTGCGAAGGGGCCTATGGTGTTGTATGAGCGACTCAAAAGTTGGAAACCAGTGGGCCCCCAGTGTTGTGACCGCTGCTAAAGTTAAAAAGGTGATGTTTCGATAGTGCAACACCGAATAGAGTTCATAGGAGAGCGGCAGGTTGACCGGGACGATCATAACCTTAACAAACGCCATGGCTGCAGGCAGCGCGTCGGCCCGGAACAGGACCCATCCGAAAACGACTAGAATAAAGGTGGTGCTGCGGCGCAACCAGGCCCATCTCTGTTCAGAGATCCGGCGCAGCCCTGTCACACGGTCGACAATCAACAAGCAACCGTGGTAAAGCCCCCAACAGACGAAGGTCCAATCGGCACCGTGCCATAACCCGCACAAAGTGAACACAATCATCAAATTGAGGTATGTTTTAAACCGGCCGGAACGGTTGCCGCCCAGGGGTATGTATAGATAGTCCCGAAACCAGCGACTCAACGAGATGTGCCATCGACGCCAGAAATCGGTGATGCTTACAGCGGCGTATGGCCGATTGAAATTTTCAAGCAATTGAAAGCCAAAAAGACGGGCCAATCCAATGGCCATGTCGGAATATGCCGAAAAGTCGAAGTAGATTTGAAATGTATACGCCACAGCACCCAGCCAGGCGGTTTTTGTATCGAGCAGGGATATATCGAGGCCGAAAACCGCATCTGCGATCTGTCCGCAGGCATCGGCAATGAGCACTTTTTTGGAAAGACCCCAACAAAAACGCAATGCGCCGGTGTAAAAATTTTCCCATGTTTCGGTCCTCAGCTTGAGCTGGTCCCAGATATCTTTAAATCGCACGATGGGGCCGGCAACCAATTGCGGAAACATGGCCACGTAAAGGGCAAAATCGATAAAGTTGGCCAGAGCCTTGGTGTGGCGGCGATAGACATCAACGATGTAGCTGATTTTCTGGAAGGTAAAAAAGGAGATGCCGATGGGGAGCAGGACTTTAGGCCAGGCGACGGCGCCATACCCCCAGGCGGTGATGGCGGAATTGATTTCCTGAATAAAAAAGTCGGCGTATTTGAAGTAAGCCAACAATCCCAGGTTGATCAGGACGGAGCAGGCGACGTAACCCTTGGCAAAAGGCCGGTGACGATCGATCAGGAGCCCTAAAAGATAATCGGCAGCCGTAGATCCCAATAGAAACAAAGCAAAATGGCCGGCTCCGAAAAGATAAAACAGATAAGAGGCCAAAAGCAGAACCATATTCCGCCCGCGATTACCAAAGATCGACAGAACGATAAAATAGCAGAATATCACCACCGGCAGAAAAGCAAATAAAAATATGGGACTGGAAAATAGCATGATAGCGTTGATGTAATGACCGATCCGGTTTTTTTAGGTTAAGGCGTTTTCTAAATCAAACGCTTATATGTTTCAAAGGGGGTGGATGTCAAGACGCGAGATAAATGTGAACCTTAGGCTTGACACCTGGGTGCAAATTTCACAATATCTTTTTTGTGACAATACATAATTCACAAACCAATGGCACCCCCTTCAAAACAGATGAAGGTTTGCTTTATACGCCGCGTGCCGAACGCAGCCGACAGATCCTATTGCGGATGTGCAAGGCCTTGCATCGCTACCGCAAACTGGATCGCTTGCTCAGTTATGTCACGCGTTTGATCCAAGGCATGATGCAGGTGGGCGGAGCCTCGGTTATTTTACTGGATGCCGAAAAGGAAGAGTTTTACTTTCTCGTAGCATCGTATGAAGACGCTGAGGCTGGACGCAGGATCTCCACCATCCGATTCTCATCCGACAAAGGAGTGGCGGGTGAGGTTTACCGGACGGGCAAGCCGCTGATCGTGGCTGATTACCCTAAAAGCCCCTTCGCCCATAAAGAAGTGGATGAACAGACGCAGTATGAAACCAAAAATATGCTGGATGTGCCCCTGAGAATAAAT
>JASFER010000445.1:0-3704 GCA_050124755.1 Desulfobacteraceae bacterium | reverse complement strand
ACAGGTGGCGCACAGTCCCTATCCATCGGAGGCATGCCGGATCATATCCATCTGGCAGTGAAAATCAGATCAAATCAACCCCTTTCCGAGCTGGTTGGAAAAATAAAGGCCAATTCATCGAAATGGATAAACGAGAATCAATTCTGTGGGAACAAATTTAATTGGCAGACCGGTTATGGCGGTTTTTCGGTGAGTGCGTCACAAATCAATAAGGTGAGAAACTATATTGAAAACCAGGCAGAACACCATAAATCAAAAACATTTAAAGAGGAGTTGATCGAAATACTAGACAAACATGGCGTCAATTATGATCCAAAATATTTGTGGGATTGAACGCATTTGTGCCGCTCCTTCGGAGCTTGTGGGTACGGGGTATTGAGTCCCCGGGTTTACACCCGGGGCTATAATCTATGCCTCCTTCGGAGGCACATAACCAAAGGCTAAACAAACGCATTTTCTATGCTATTTTGCATTACTGCTCAAATCTGTTCGTTTCGTACATCCAAAACGTATCACACAAATTCTGGAGCCTGCGGAATCTGCTATAAAACGAACTAATTGAATCAAACGGCTGACCACAAGATATAGTGGTTGGCCTGTTGCATCTCAAACTTGTTATACGGCTCGTTGGGAATTAAACGCACAACATAATAAAAATGACAACATAAGGTTCGGATGTATCACAACCTCTATGTCATCCAGTGGCGCTTATTCCCATCAATCAGCTTCATCCGCACTGAAGCCCTATTTTGGCACTTTTCCTTGGCCGAATTGGCAGCCTTCCCTGTCCACGCACCAACCGTAAACCGGCCAATCGCATTAAAAAGCGATCCATTATAAAAAAAGGGTTGACACTTTTTAAATTGCATGTAATTTTGCATTAAATAGCCGTTTGTCCTCGTTCGCAAACCTGAAAATGGATGATTTCCCGTCATCATAGCGGCCCGCATGCCCTTGCCAAGGCGGGTGAGTCAACGACCACCCGGAAAGCGGGTGGCTGGGATTCACGGGGCCATAGGCCCAAGAAAACGATAAGCACGTCCGTGCTTTATACGTAACATGGATGCCAAAGGAGGAGCCATTAAAATATGAAACCGATCAAGACCAAAGATAAGACAGTATTGAGGGCGCTCGGCCTCGGCGGTTATTTCGGCGGCGGCGCCGAGGGCATGGTGGATGTCAAAGACGGCAAGATCGTGCGCGTCCGTCCCATGAAATATGGTTGGAAGTATGACAAGTCGGAGGTTCGCCAATGGAAGATTTCCCGCAACGGCAAATCCATCGAGCCATCGTGGCAGTCCCTGCCCGGCGCTTTTTCACTGGGCTATAAGAAACGCGTATACTCCCCCAACCGCATCAAATACCCCATGAAACGGGTGGACTGGGATCCCAACGGCGAGCGCAACACCCGGAACCGCGGCAAGAGCAAGTTCAAGCGCATCAGCTGGGACGAGGCCACCGATCTTATCTCATCCGAAATCAAACGGATTCATAAAAAACACGGCCCCCATGCCATTCTGCTTCAGGGGGACGGCCATGGCGAGTGCAAAACCCTGAACACGCCCCACGGCCATCCAGGGGTTCTGCTGGAGTACCTGGGGGGATTCACCCTGCAGGTGCGCAATCCCGACAGCTGGGAAGGCTGGTACTGGGGCGCCAAGCATGTCTGGGGACAGGGCGCCCAGGGCATCATGTTTCCGGCGGCCAATATCATCAAAGACACCACTGAAAACGCCGACATGGTGCTGTTCTGGGGCTGCGATCCCGAAACCACGCCATGGGGCTTCACCGGCCAGTTCGCCAGCCGGTTGTGCTACTTCTGGTCCGAAGTGGGCATCAAACAGGTCTATATCTGCCCCGATCTGAACTACGGCGCGGCGGTGCACGCCGACAAATGGATTCCGGTGCTGCCCAACACCGATGCGGCCCTGCAGCTGGCCATCATTTATATGTGGGTCACCGAAGGCACCTACGACAAGGAATACGTCAAGACCCATGCCGTGGGCATGGACAAGGTGGAAGATTATGTTCTGGGAAAGGAGGACGGCATTCCCAAGACGCCGGAGTGGGCCTCCAAAAAGTGCGGTGTGCCCGAATGGACCATCAAGGCCCTGGCAAGGGAGTTTGCCCAAAAAGCCACTTCCATCGCCCACTACTTCGGCGGCGGATTCATCCGCGGGCCCTTTTCCCATGAACCGGCGCGCCTGGAGTGCATCCTCCTGGGGATGCAGGGCCTGGGCGGACCGGGTGTGCATCAGCACCAACTGACCTATTTCGGCATGCCCCGGGCCGAAGGTATGTCCGGCACCTTCTTCTGGAACCCGGAGATCGAAGAGCGGCTCTCCTTACCGGTGCTCTCTTCGGTAACCGCCTGGCAGCAGCAGGTGATTCCCAAGACCCTGATTCAGAAAGCCATCGATCACGAAGGCCCCATCACCTTCCGTGGCACAGGTGCCCAGAACGCGCTGGTGCTCGACCAGTTCAACGAGCACACCTTCCCCATCGCCAAAGAACAGGGCGGCAGCGAGCTGCACATGATCTGGACCGATTCCCCCTGCCGGATCACTTGCTGGAACCACGGAAACAAAACCGAGCTGGCCATGCGCAATCCCAGGATCGAGACCATCGTCGCCCAGCACCCCTGGTTCGAAAACGACTGCCTCTATGCCGACATCGTCCTGCCGGCCAATACCTTTATGGAGGTGGACGATATTCTGACCAACATTCGCCAGGGCACCCAGCAGCCCAACATCATGATCGCCGATAAGGCCATCGAGCCCATCGGCGAGTCCAAGAGCGATTCCGAAATTGTGTTGGAAGTCAGCAAAAAGTTCGAGGATCTGGAAGAGGACCTCACCGAGGGCATGACCATCCTCGATATGCAGAAGAAGATCTGGGAATACATGGGCGGAGAGAAACTGGTCAGCTGGGAGCAGCTCTGGGAGAAGAAGTACTGGTGCTACAACACGGCCGAAGACTGGGAAGACGATCCTCCCGGATTCCGCAATTTCTATGAAGACCCTGAGAAATTTCCGTTGGCCACCCCCACCGGCAAGCTGGAGTTCTACTCGGAATCGTTGGCCAAGGCCTATCCGGACGACAAGGAGCGGCCGCCCATCCCCAAATGGATCGAAAAAAGCCACAATCACGACGAGCGCCTCTCCAGCCACCGGGCCAATATGTTCCCCATGCTGATGATGTCCAACCACGGCCGCTGGCGGGTGCACGCCCAGTGTGACGACATCACCTGGACCCGCGAGGCGCCCACCTGCAAAGTCACCGGACCGGACGGATACAAGTACGAACCGTGCTGGCTGCACCCCTCCGAGGCGGAAAAGCGGGGCATTAAAAGCGGCGATATTGTCAAGATTTTCAATGAACGCGGCATTGTGCTCGGCGGCGCCTACGTCACCGAACGCCTGCGCCCCGGCGTGGTCTACATGGACCACGGTTCACGGCATGATCCGATCATCACCGGACAGGTGGAGCGCGGCGGCGCCATCAACACCATTACGCCGGAAGCCATTACATCAGAAAACTGCGTAGGCCAGATCGCCGGCGGATACCTGGTGGAGGTGGCCAAGGTAACGGGCGAGGAGTGGGATCAATGGAGAAGGGACTATCCCGAGGCCTTTAAAAGAAAATACGATCCGGCCGCCGGGCTGTGCGTGGACGCCTGGATTGAAGGAGGGAACCGATAATGA
>JASFER010000444.1:0-3741 GCA_050124755.1 Desulfobacteraceae bacterium | reverse complement strand
ATCAGATATTGGGTTTGCCAGATCAGGAAATTTTTCACATACAGGAGGTTTTCAAATGAGAGAGCAGCTACAACGGCTAGGCGGTTTTTTGGCGGGCATGGTCATCCCCAATATCGGTGCATTTATCGCGTGGGGTTTGATCACAGCCCTGTTTATTCCAACAGGTTGGTTGCCTTCTGAGAAATTTGCGGCTCTGGTTGGGCCGATGATTAATTACTTGCTGCCCATCCTTATCGGCTACACGGGCGGTAAAATGATTCACGGCGTCAGAGGCGGGGTGGTGGGTGCCGCCGCCACCATGGGGGCTGTCGTGGGGGCCGGCATTCCCATGTTTTTGGGCGGCATGATCATGGGGCCGCTCGGTGGCTGGCTGATAAAAAAAATCGATGATGCATTGGAAGAAAAGATACCGACAGGCTTTGAGATGCTGGTGAACAACTTCTCGGCGGGTATCCTTGGCGGCATTTTGGCCTTGGGCGCCCTCTTGGTCGTCGGTCCGGCGGTCGAGGCGGTAAGCAAGGTCGCCGGTGCCTTTGTCGATACCCTGGTCAACAATCGACTCCTGCCGGTTGCCGCTTTGATCATCGAACCGGCCAAAGTGCTGTTTCTGAATAACGGTATCAACCATGGCGTCTTGACCCCCCTGGGTGCAGCCGCGGCCGAGGGCACGGGCAAGGCCGTCCATTTCTTATTGGAGACCGATCCCGGGCCTGGTCTGGGGCTATTGACGGCCTATTACGTTGCCGGCAAAGGCATGCTGAAAGATTCAGCGCCCGGCGCCATGATTATTCACTTTCTGGGTGGTATCCATGAGATCTATTTCCCATATGTTCTGGCGCACCCGATAATGATATTGTCAATGATAGCCGGCGGCATGGCTGCCGATCTCTGGTTCGCCATGCTGAATGCCGGCCTGGTGGCATCGCCTTCACCGGGATCCATATTTGCCTATCTGGCGGTTATTCCCAAAGGTCAGCATTTTGCAGTGTTGAGCGGTGTGGCCATTGGTGCCGTGGTATCCTTTTTGGTCGGTTCGTTTATTCTGAAAGTGCGGCCGGTTCGAGAAGAAGAATCAGAAGAAGACGAAGGGGTGACTGAAAGCGTTCCCGGACTTGTAAGTAGTTAAACATAAAATTGGGAGGACAGGCGCCGGGACCATCCGATGTCGCCCGGCGTCATGTCCAAATGAGGCAAGGAGTTTACGATGGTAAAATCGATTCTTTCATCTGAAGTAAAGACGATTATTTTGGCCTGCGAGGCCGGTATGGGTTCAAGCTTGATGAGCGTCAACGCCCTCAAGAAAAAGTTGAAAAAAGCGAAGATCAACAATGTACAGGTCGTCCACAAACCAGCACGCGAGATACCGGTTACCGCGCAACTGGTGGTTGTACACAAGCAACTTGCCAAGGTCGCCCACGGGAAGGCCCCTGACGCCATCGTCGTGACATTTAACAATTTCTTCAACGATCCGGCTTTTGATAAACTGGTCGATGCCTTCAAAACCAATGCCGAAATCGTTGATACTGCAGGTTAATACGATGCAGATTTTATCCGTAGACAGAGTTCGGCTTAATGCTGCTGCAACAGACAAGCATCACGCCATTCGCCTGGCCGGCGATCTGCTGGTCAGCAGCGGATGTGTGACGCCGGCTTACGTGGATGGAATGCTGGCCAGAGAAAAAACAATGTCCACTTACCTGGATAACGGTGTGGCCATACCCCATGGACAGTTTGACAATCGGGATCATATCCTGAAAACCGGTATATCCGTGGTGCAGCTGCAGCAGGGAGTGGAATGGGAGCCCGGTGAAATGGCCTATTTGATCGTGGGGATCGCCGCCACGGGCGACGAGCACATCGATGTCCTGTCGGCGCTTTCCGAAGTTGTTGAAGACAAAGAGGCCACCGATCGTCTGATTCAAGCCACCGATGCGTTAATGATTGTGAAGATGCTCAGCGGCTCGGCCAAGTAGCATCATTGCCTTGGGCAATATCTATGCTCCCATGGCCGATGTCATTCAGGCATCAGGGATAATAAATGTTCGATGAAAAAACTCGATATTACAATCGACAATCCAACCGGTTTACACGCGCGTCCCGCAAAATATTTCGTTCAAGTCGCGAAAAAGTTCAAGTCGGATATCCGCCTGTTGCGAGACGGTAAAAAAGCCAATGCAAAAAGCCTGGTTTCCATACTGACCCTTGGCGTCAAGTGCGGGCATGAGATCCAAATCGCAGTGGAAGGCGTGGATGAAGATCAGGCCCTGGATGCGTTAAAAGCCGCAATTGACGACAACCTGGGTGAGGATGAAGCCCAAAATAGTGCATGCCCGGCACCCGTTCAACCATCGGAAGAAAATGCCGTTCCAATTCGAGTCGATTCCCGATCAACCGCTCATGTGATTAAGGGCATCAGCGGCGCACCAGGCGTTGTCATCGCCCCGGTTCGCCAGCTGAAGCGATCGCAAATTCAGATCGAAGAAACCTTTGCCGGTGCTTCGGTGGAGCAAACCCGCTTGCAAGAGGCTATTGAAGAGGCCCGCGGTCAATTGACTGCTTTGAAAAATAAAATGTCGCAGTATTCCGCGGAGGAGGCCGATATCTTTGATGCACATCTCGAACTATTGGACGATCCGGAGTTGCTGGAGCAGGTGCTGGCAAAGCTTGAAACCGAGCAAAGCGCAGCGCAGGCATGGCAAACGACCATCGAGGCCCGTGCCAAGGCCATTTCAGAACTGGACGATCCTCTGCTGGCGGCGCGTGAGGCCGATCTGCACGACGTCAGTTATCGCGTCTTGCGGTGTTTGGTAGGAGCTGAAGATCAGCATTTGGACGATGTGGATCAGCCCGTCGTCATCATCGCCCACGACCTATCCCCCTCGGAAACGGCAACCCTAGACAAGAAAAAGGTCTGCGGGTTTTGCACGGCTGCGGGAGGACCGACCGCGCATTCGGCGATCATTGCCAGAGCCATGGGGATTCCTGCTGTGGTCAGCGCCGGCCCCGAAGTGCTGGAGATCGCCAACCAGACGCTTGTTATCGTGAACGGAGACGACGGCGCCATCGTCGTTGATCCGGATGAATCAACACGCTCACATGCTGAAGGTGCGGTCAAACGCTCCCACCGTCAGCGCAAAGCCGCTGAAAAACTGGCCACAAAACCGGCGATTACCAAAGACGGGCACCGGGTCGAGATCGCGGCCAACATCGGCGGTCTGGATGAAGCCCGCAAGGCGGCCGAATCCGGGGCGGAAGGTGTTGGCCTGTTGCGCACGGAATTTCTATTTCTGGAACGAGAACAGGAACCAACGGAACAAGAGCAATTTGAAGTATACCGCGATATTGTGCAGGCCTTGCGGGAAAAACCGGTCATTATTCGCACATTGGATATCGGCGGCGATAAACCCCTACCGTATATGCCCATGGCATCGGAACAAAATCCATTTCTGGGCGAACGCGGTATTCGGCTTTGTATCAACAAACCGGAGCTGTTGACCAACCAATTGCGGGCCATATTGCGTTCAGCCGCCTTTGGTCCGCTGCGGATTATGTTTCCCATGGTTACGGATCTTTCCGAGTTCGAAAAAATTCGGACCATCGTAGATTCAGTGCGCAGCGAGTTAAGCGCTCCCGAAGTGGAGCTGGGGGTGATGATTGAAGTCCCGTCCGCTGCGTTGACGGCCGGTGCGCTTGCTGCGGTTGTGGATTTTTTTTCCATCGGGACCAATGACCTGACCCAGT
>JASFER010000443.1:0-3765 GCA_050124755.1 Desulfobacteraceae bacterium | reverse complement strand
CGTTTTTTACAATTCAGCCTAGACGAGCCGGATAACCGGATTCCCTAATTCGAAAGGAGCGAGACAGATGATGAAAAGAACTTTCGCAGGATTGATACTGGCTTTGCTGATCACGGCCCTTCCCGCCTGGGGACTGGATCTTATACCGGGCAAGTACGAAATCGCAGCCCAGGTTGAAATGCCGGGCATGCCCCAGGGAATGCCGCCGCACACAATGACCCAATGCCTTGACAAACAGAATCCGGTGCCCAACACAAACCCCGACAGCCAGGGTTGCACGGTCACAGACATGAAGACCAAAGGCAACACCGTGACCTACGCCATGACCTGCAACCAACAAGGCATGGTGATAAAAAGCACCGGCCGCATGACATTCAACGGAGACACCTTCGAAGGCAGCTCCCAGACGGTTATGGGGCCGAAAGCTGGCGGCATGACCATAACGACTGCGATCAAAGGCAAACGCATCGGCAAGTGTGATTGATCGCGAACCCAAATTTTCTATCGATTCCGGATCATATCTCAGGCCCGATGCTTTACTGAACAGGCAAAATTTTGCTCTGAACACTGCAATTCAAGGCCAGGAGTGCGACCGCCAAGTCTTTGATCAGCATGGGTTCGAACACACGCGTCTCTGGACAGCGACAGCGCTTGGCTTCCCGATCAAGATCGTGCAACCCGGCAGAAACGACTGGTACGTTTTGATTCAAAACATTAGGCAAGCACCCATTGCGGAGACCCGATTCCGGATCCCGGTGGATTTTTCGCTCAAAACCTCCGAGGAATTGATACAGATCGTTGAGGCCGATCCGGAAACAGCCGTCAGGAAAGAGGCGTACAAGAAAATCCGTCCCCGCAAATCCGAGCTGCAAGCATTTCTATCAGGGGAGGAGACCTGGAATTCGGCTTCGACCTTGCGGGCGAGGCCATGGCTCAACTGAAGTGTATTGCAGAACCTACCGGCGGATTGCTGGTGGGCGCTCGAAATGCCGAAGAGATCAAGTCGGCGCTCACCGAAGTGGTGACGGTCTCATTGCCCCACAACCTTGTTGTCAAAGGTCTGGATGCCAATAACAAGCCCGTTTACGTCTCCGTCAGGATATCGAAGGCAGGGCAACAGGTTGCCCGCAGCTCGGGGAGTACCCTGCGATATTCATTGCCGACCGGCAGTTACAGCGTCACGGTTCGCCATCACCCCCTCGATCAAACCATTGTTTTGAAGGATGTGACTGTAGAAGAAAACCGTTTGACAGAAAAAGAGGTAGTATTTGCCGAAAGCAAACTGAATATCAAAAGCCTGGACGGCAACCATAAAGCGCTTTACTCAACAGCCGTTGTCTACAGCGCCGGAACCGACGAAAAGGGATATCGCTGTTTTCGGAATTGCCGTACCGCCGGTTGAACAGGACGGTATGCTGAGTTATGCTGATTGGATGCCTATGCATCTGGTGGGCGGCGGCATATTGAATGCCTTGTTCAACTTCATCAAACCTCACGAAACGGTCAAGATTAAATATCGCCTGCAGGATTGTGACGGTGACCCCCTGAGAGGGCGTCTTTTTGCGCCCTTTGCAACGCTTGGGCATTTAAATGTCACACGAGCCCCCCAGACCGATGACAACGGAGAGCTGGATCTGGAATTTATCGCCGGGAATAAATCCGGCACGGCTCAATAAAAAGAACTCCCATGGCAGCCGGGCCTTTTTCGTCTACATGTATTTCGAACCCAAGCCTTTTAATGTCGGCTATGCAAAAGAGCGTGCGACTCCCATCCCGGTCCGATTCAATCATCAACCAAAGTGATCACCAGGGTCTACCTGCCGACACTCGAATCAAAATATACCGTCATATGGAGTCGCAGAGGATTGGAATCGATTTAAGAAAAAACACGTGAACACATCCCAATAGATACCACCAGGACATTATGCTCTGGTTTAAGCTCTTTAAATAGACAGAATACATTAACTTAAAACTTTACACTTTGCACTTTTAACTGGCGCAGCTAACAAACTGCCTCGGGTAAGAAATTCAACGCAGGTCCACCTTAATTTGGGTTATAGGTCCGTAAAACAATAAGCACGCAAATCCCCGCTTCCGAGGAATGCGAAGAGATCGACGCCATTGGCCCTACTATGGTCAGCGGCGGGTGTCGACCCTCTTTTTCAGATGAATACACCAGACGCACATCGAATTATGAATGGGAATTTCATCGAAAGTAATCTAAGCTTCTCTATTTTGGTGTTTGATTTGTTATGGAAATGATGCCCCAAAGTGAAAAAATCCTCAAGGTCCTAGCAATTTGACTTTTAGGTACAATTTCAATATTATTTTCAAACCACAATTTCAAGGAGAATGAATCAATGACGACTGACAACAAGGCTGCTTTTTATAATCTGTTTATCGAGGTAACCAAAATCATTACGTCCAGCCTCGAGCTCGATGAAGTGTTTGACCTCATTGCCAAAAAGGTTCCTGAAATCTTAAATGTGGAGGCAGCCACCATCCGCTTGTTGGATGAGGCTGGAAAAAATCTTAAACTCATGGCGGCTCATGGTTTAAGCCAAGATTACCTTAACCGTGGAACGATCGACACTGAAGAACCTGTTTTCAAGGCGCTGAAAGGCGAACCCATTTTCATTGAGGATGCTGAAAATGATGCCCGCATAAATTATCCAGAGGCCACGAAACAAGAGGGTGTGAAAAACATATTGGTGGTCCCTATTCCCATAAGAGGACAGATTAATGGCATTTTGAGGATTTTGGCCAAGAACCCCCATTCATATACTGAGGAAGAAATTGAATTTATAACATTACTGGCCGAACAATGTGGTATCGCCATCGAGAATGCGCGTATATTTAAAGAACAGCAGATTCAGCTGCATTACTTTAAAGCCATTCATGAAATCACCAAGATGATCAACTCAACTTATGAACTCGACAAAATCCTGGATCTTATCGTTGCCCGCTTACCTGCTGTCATGAACCAGAAAGCGGCAACCATAAGACTGATTGAAGAGGGAACAGGTGTATTGGAGTTAAAGGCAGCATATGGTTTAAGCAAGGCATATTTGGAAAGAGGACCTCTGGATCACGAACTGGCCACCTATTATCTGAAGAAGGGAGATTTTGTTGTCATCCCTGATGCTAAAAGCGACATCCATACCATATACCATAAGGAGGCCGAGTCCGAGGGCATCGGTAGTATATTAGCTGTACCCATATCCGTTCATGACGAAATTATCGGTATCTTGAGAATTCTCACAGCGGAGGCCCACCATTTTTCTGAAGTAGAAATCAATTTTGCAATGACTATGGCAGAAGAAAGCGGTATAGCAATCCAAAGGGCAATTAACTTTCATAAAATCCACAAGCGCACTATGAAGAAAAAGCAGTGAGGAAAGCGCAGGGTTCAATAAGAATATAGTGTCGTGTCCCGTACATAAATTATAAAATGGATTGGACTGCGTGATAGCCGATTCGGCCCCACAGCATTCAAATCCCAATTTCAAAGCCCAAATGTCAAATGAAGGTATTCTGCCGATTTTATATTCAATCGGACCCCATCCACCATTTGACATTTGGATTTTGTCATTTGACATTTTGGTCGAAATATTAACAAGAAAATGTCACATAGTTCCGGGACACAACCCTAACCTATTTCAGCCATTCACCAAGCGCCCCGCCCTGATGCAGCATTCGATAGCGTACAAAGGCATTCAGGCAGACCATGGCCCGGTTGGCAGTCAGGAATGTGGGTACACCGCC
>JASFER010000442.1:0-3768 GCA_050124755.1 Desulfobacteraceae bacterium | reverse complement strand
GGGTACCACTGCCATTCGCCGGCGTTATCCAAGGGTCTGGCACAACTCCTGCGGCCTGGGGTTGTGCCAGACGGACGACCGGTGTTCAAGGCACCTTACTGTCTAAAAAAGTGAAGCATCAGCATTGCCTTCATTAAAATTATCTTCCAGTCCTCAGCTTACACTTTAGACGATGCTTCCATAAGAACAATTGACCAAAATTGCAAGATAGGCTACTCTATGTGCCATGAAAAAGGCTTAATGTGCAATTAATGGCCTGGTATTTGGTGTGAGCGGAACCTCGTATGCCTTACTTTAGAACCTCAGATGGATGCAGCCTGTACTATGAGCTCCTGGGGGAAGGATCCGGCAAGCCTACCATCACATTTGTCAACGGCACGCTGCAGACCACCATGTATTGGAAAGCCGTTGCCCAACAACTATCACATCATTTCAGATTGTTATTATATGACGCGCGCGGCCAGGGGGAAAGCGAGCTGGGCCCATCACCGCTGACCCTCAAATGTCATTGTGATGACCTGATGGCGCTGCTCAATGATCTGGGAATCCACCAAACCCATTTGGTCGGTATCAGCCATGGTGCGCGCATTGCCTTGATGCTAGCCAATACA
Source organism: Desulfobacteraceae bacterium (assembly GCA_050124755.1). GTDB lineage: Bacteria > Desulfobacterota > Desulfobacteria > Desulfobacterales > Desulfosarcinaceae > JARRKU01. The sequence goes on along the minus strand of JASFER010000442.1, from coordinate 3,157 downwards.
TATCCCGATTTGGCGGCACGTGTCATTTTATGCAGCCTTTCGACCCTATCGACCTTCCGTGCCAAAATGATCGTGCGTTCCTGGTATGAAATTCTCCTGCGGCATAGTCTCGATGCCATGGTATGGGCGGCAGTGCCCCACGTCTTCGGGCGCAATTATCTCCGTGCCAATGTGAAAGTGATCGAGCGTATCGTTAAAACCATTGTGCGCCGCAATAAAACCGATTGTTTACGGGCACATTTGAAAGCAATGCAGCTCTACCCTCCCTTATCCGGAGAATTGAAAAAGACAAACTTTTTAGTGCTTGTGATAACCGGAGAGGACGATCCCCTGGTGACCAGAGAAGGTGGGCAGGAGATTGCACGCATCTGCGGCGGCCGACACGAAGAGATTGAAGGAGTGGGGCATTCTATCCCCGCGGAAGCGCAAGAGCAATTTGTAGTAATGGTAAAGGATTTTTTTGGTGTGTAGGCATCTAAAAATGTTTTTTGATCGGTAAAACAAAAAGGAGGTTATCCGATACTTAACCCTTAAAACTCATCGGTGGATCAAGCCCCCCGCACTCAATATCGGTATGTAATACACCTCGAATCGAACTACGGAAAGGGAGCTGAAAATGAAAACCATCTATGCTGTCTATACTGTCACTATTGCTGCCTTCACATTGCTTTTGTGGATTTTTCCGTTTTCCAATGCCGTTGCAAGTCAGGATACGGTTTGGATAGCACTCAACTATCCTGAAACCGGACCCTATGTTGCGCAAGGTTTGGACCAATGGCGGGCGGCGGAGCTGGCCCGCATCGAGATTAATAAAGCCGGGGGCATACTGGGAAAACAAGTTCAGTTCAGGCTTTATGATTCCGGATCCAACGTGGAAACAACGATAAAGAATGTGACCGACGCCATCGATGACGGGGGGGGTGAAAATGGTTTTCGGAGGGTCGTCCAGTGCGGTGGCCATTGCAGCAGGGAAGATCTGCCAGGCCAAAAAAGTGCCATTTTTCGGTACGCTGACCTATTCTACAGCCACCACTGGCATAGATGCCCATCGTTATACGTTCCGTGAGTGCTATAACGCCTGGATGGGAGCCAAGACCCTGGCATCTTATCTGAATATGAATTTTTCGGGGAAAAAATATTTCTATATTACTGCGGACTATACCTGGGGTTGGACTACTGAAGCCTCTTTAAGAAAGTTCACCGGAACAGAGAACAAGAGTAAGCATCCGGGTGTCCGCACACCGTTTCCGTCAAATGATTTTTCACGTGCATTGAAACGTGCCCAACGGGCCAAACCGCAGGTGCTGGTGCTTGTACTGTTCGGGCAGGAGATGGCCAACGCCGTCCGGATGGCGGATGCCATGGGAATGAAAAGCCAAATGCAAATCGTTGTGCCGAATTTAACATTAGGTATGGCAGAGCGTGGAACACCCAAATCCATGGAGGGCGTTATCGGTGCGCTGCCCTGGACCTGGCAGGTGCCATATCAATTCAGTTATAAAAAGGGCATCGATTTTGTAGAAAAATTCACCAAACGCTTCAATCGATACCCCAGTACTTCCGGGGCATCCGCCTATACCATCATGCACGAATATAAAGCGGCTGTAGAGCGGGCCGGTACTTTTGAGGCCGCCGCTGTGGTTAAAGCGTTGGAGGGTCATTCCTATCAGTATTTGAAGGATCGGCAAATTTGGCGCAGCTTTGATCATCAGTCTGTTCAAACCGTCTATACCGTCCGCTGCAGGCCCGCCGCAGACGTGCTCGAAAATAAGCACCATCTGGATTATTTCAGGATCATCGGTAGTCTTCAAGGCAGCGAAGCGGTTCGCACCCGGTCGGAATGGAATGCCGTCCGTAAGGGGGCGGGAAAACCGACTAGCTTGGAACCACTGTAGTCTTGTTAACGGAAAACGGGAGCGATGACTCAAGCAAATGCCCCATGGATACAATGGTATTATCTGATGCCATCCGGTGAGTAATTAATCAAGGGCGACTGAAAAAAGATGGCAGGCAGACCGGAAGAATCATTTATCTTGACCCTTGGGTTGACGGATAGCGATTTTAGTTGTAAAAAAGGTGAGATGCGGCAATATTGCAATGGTGATAGCGAATGAGCTGAACTTAAAGTCTGTGCGGATGGACAGTTTGGTTACGCCGGAAACAAACATGGATACCCTATTGCGCTACCTTGATCACAGCAGTGAAAAAGTGAAGACGTCTGCAAACAGGGCCGGGAATCATTTTTCAGCAGCCTGCCAATCGGCCATTTCCAATTTTTTAAGACCCAACTTCCTTCATTTAGCGATAACTCACTTAAAACAGCTTATGGGGACGACGACCGGCTTTTCGGGACGGTCGTTTGACGGACGGTTAGGTAGGCAGATACTGGATTTTAGTTCCATGCATTAAAGAACTCAAGTTGCCATAGAGATTGTCGATAATGATGATAATGCGTATCCGCGCATGAACATAACGATATCTGGGCTTTGGCCCAAGGAGAAAAAATCGTTCAGAGCTACCAATCTGTACCGGAATTAAGCTGTGAAAATGATCTGACAGGTTATTTCGGCAAATTTGGACAGGAGGCATAGTGTATGTGGGATAAATTAAGAAACTTGGGATTACGGCCCAAAATGGCGTTGTTGATCCTTTTGGTTGCAGCGGTAGCCATTTTTACTGCGGTGGCCTGGATCGGTTACAAAGCCCGCAAAGTGGCCTTGGAAGAGGCACAGAACACGGCATTTGAAGTCGCACGTCGCTGGGGCAATGTGGTCCAGGGCGAACTTCAGGTGGCCATTGACGCCGCGCGAACCCTGGCGCAATCACTTGAGGGTATGAAAAACAGGGGCGTACCCCCCAGAGACATGATGGATGGTATTCTTAAAAACCTTCTGGAACAATATCCCAATTTTCTGGCGGTGTGGACATGCTGGGAACCCAACGCCCTGGACGGCAAGGATTTTCAGTTTAGCAATGCCGTGGGACATGACGCCACAGGTCGCTACATACCCTATTGGAACCGGTTGAGCGGTGAAATCGATGTTGAACCGCTCGAGGATTACGATGTGCCGGGAAAGGGTGATTACTACCTGGAAACAATGCAATCCGACAAAGAGGTGGTTTTCGATCCCATTCCAATCGAACTCAATGGAGAGCA
>JASFER010000441.1:0-3798 GCA_050124755.1 Desulfobacteraceae bacterium | reverse complement strand
GGCAGGGAGTCCCGTTGCAAAGGAGACGCATACGCTTTTTCTTCAGGATTTGGCTGACGCTGTCAGAACAGCCGAACAATTGCGCTGTCAAACCCTGATGCTGTTAACAAACGCCTTGAATGAGGATGGAAGTGTAACGGATTATTTTGAATGGATTCCCGATGCGCAAAAATATGAGAACGCTGTGATCGGTCTCAAAAAAGCGCTGGACGCCGCGCCTGAAGAGATGAATTTTGTCCTGGAACCGCTCAACACCACCATCGATCATCCCGGATACTATTTGGCCGATATGCAGACGGCCGCTTCGCTTGTTCGAGATGTCGGGAATCCGCGGCTAAAAATCTTGTGTGATTTATATCATCTTGGTGTGATGGGAAGTGACCTTAAACAAATCATCACTACCTATCTTTCTGATATCGGCTACTTTCACATCGCAGACGTTCCAGGCCGGCATGAACCGGGAACCGGTTCCGAAGATTGGAAGGCGTTGCTCCGCTTGATCCAGCAGTGCGGTTACACTGGGTATGTGGGTTTTGAGTTTTTCCCGCTCCATGATTCTGATGAAGCGTTAGACACAATCCAGCGTCTTTGGCAGGAATTATAAAAACCGGGGATGAAGTCCGATGTGGTATAGCTGTATCGACCAAAAAAAATGATGTGTTCCGTAAAGAGGGTTTGAACCTTCTCACGTTCGCCTGTCTCACATCGATTCCTTTTCAACGATCCAGGGCCAGATGACGCACAAACGTGGGTTGGAAATCGGGATTCTCAGCAATGGAAACGTGGGATACCTTCTGCATCTTATGCTGGATATAGTCCCGGGCAGTTGCATCCACCAGCATGCGCGCGCACCCGGTTCTGCTGGTGTTGCCCACAAAATCAGTCTGTCCCTTAAAATGCCGCGGTATAAGGCCAATCTGCTGCAAGCTTGACTGTCTCAGATGATATCCGAAACCGCCGGCGATCACGATTTTTTCAAGGCGATCCAAGTCCACATCGGCCATCGCAAGCAGCATTTGGATGCCCGTTTGGATAGCGCTTTTGGCCAGCTGGAACTGCCGGACATCTTTCTGGGTAAAATAAATATGCTCGGTCAACTGGATGGCGGCTGTGCGATTGCGAATGCGGTAGCGATCGTCGAACAGACCCGGCTTGTTGGTATCATGGTGGGGGTTTTTCAGCCGGCCTCCGGATTCCACGGCATCCAAGCGGATCAGACAGGCCATAATGTCCATGATGCCGCTGCCGCAAATGCCCTTGGCCGGTGCATTGTCAATGGTTCTGATGTTCAGGTACTTGCCGTTGGTCCACACCGTTTCGATAGCGCCGGATGCAGCCCGCATGCCATAGGTGATGCCCATGCCCTCGAAAGCCGGGCCGATGGCCGTCGATGTCACCACGATGCGCCCGTCGGCGCTCACAGCCATTTCACCGTTTGTGCCCATGTCGATAAAAAGAGTGGGTTTCTTGGATTTGAAAAACCCGATGCTCAAAAGCCCGGCGCTGATATCGGATCCCACAAAGGCGTGGGCCACCGGCGGCACATATATTTGGGCCAGTGGATTCAAATTCAAACCAAAGAGGCTTGCCGGATAGGTGCATCCACTCTGTATCCCGACAGTAAACGGCAACTGCCCAAGGGGCGAGGGGTCCATGCCTGCAGCAATCTGGAGCATGGTCGTATTGCCACCGATGACAGCATCTACGATTTCATGCCGATGGGTGGCCGAAGCAAGACACGTCTCTTCCACCAGTGCGTTTAAACCGCTGGAAATCAGCTTGAACAGCTCCATCAAGCCGGCACCGGTGGACGCCTTGTGAATCCGTGTCACGACGTCGTGGCCGAACCGTATCTGCGGGTTGAGAGCCGAGGCGGTGGCCAGTTCGGCGCCTGTTTGAAGGTCCATGAGGGTGACCACTATGGTGGTGGTTCCCAGATCAATGGCAATGCCTTTGGGGGAGAACGTTGACCGCCAAATCTCCATCGGCGCAGGCTCCCGATGCCGGTAATAAAGCGCATACCTCCCATTGATATCCTTTACGGCAACCGCCGGTGCAACCATGGTATTTTTAATGCGGTCGCCTTCCAGGATCCGCGTACCCAGCGAGTAGTCATCGGATAAGGTGATACGCATATCTTCCCGGATAACCACCCGGCAAGCCAGGCGGATACCCGAGGCCCACTCCTGCGGCGTCAGGAATTGATCGGATCCATCTGCTACGATATCGTCCGAAAACTCATATTGGGATTGAGCCGTCGTCGAACGGCTTGATGAAGGATTCGGATCCTGGACATGGATCTTGCACTTCCCGCACAATTGCCTGCCGTTGCAGGGAGAAGCAATTTCAATATCCGCCTGGCGAATGGCGTCCAGCAGTACTGTTCCAGATTGAACCTTTATCTTCTTTCCCAGTGGAAAAATGGCTAGCCAGGGCATTTTATCATTTACTTCCGAAGCTGTGAATCGGTACCAGTATCATCGAATCAACACTCATAACGTTTTGCCGACCTTTCGCCATCTTTTTTATGCAACATTGGGGTCAAGCCTGCCGGCCCTGTACGCCTTAAGATAATTCCCGCAAAAGCTGTCTCTGTTCACCAGGGCCTCGGCGGCCGCGATGTTGGCCATCATCCCGCGGTCCAGCGGATTGACAATGGCCCCATCCAATCCCTTGGCAATGGCCATGACCATAAACGTCTGGTTCAGCAGCTTGCGGGTAGGCAAGCCATAGGAAATGTTTGACAGCCCGCAGGCCGTGTGAACGCCGGGAAAAGCCTTGATAATGCCCTCGACGGCATTGAGAAATTCCAAACCAAAGTCGGTGTTGACGGACAAAGGCTGGACCAGCGGATCGACGAAAATATTCTCGATGCGCACATCGTTGCGAAGCAGTCCGTTGATGAGCCTATCAGCAATCCTAAGCCGGTCATCCACGGTTTCGGGCATACCCTCATCGCTCATACACAACGCAATGACTTTCAAATCCGTCCCCTTGATGATGGGCATCAGGTTGTCGTAACGCTCTTTTTCCAAGGAAATGGAATTGATCATGGCAGCAGAACCACTGCCGGTGTCCTGGTGGATTTCCAGGGCTGCCGCCACGGCTTGCGGATCGGGACTGTCGATGGCACAAGGCTTGTTTGCGGCCGCCTGGGCTACGCTGACCAGCCAAGTAAGGTACCGGGCTTCCTGATTCACAAAAATGCCGGCATTGACGTCAATGTAATCGGCGCCGGCTTCGGCCTGCTCGCGGGCTATTTTTTCAATGGCGCCTCTATCCCGAGATTCAATGGCCGCTTTGACCGCCTTGCGGCTGGCATTGATTAACTCTCCGATCACGATCATGTCTGTTCCCCCGTGCTACTTGGTCATGGCCGCTTTGGCTTCCCTGGCTGCGGCGGCTCCGTCCTGGGCGAAAATATCAGCGCCGATTTCATCGGCGTACGCCTGGGTGATGGGCGCTCCGCCCACCATGATCCGAACCTTATCGCGCACACCGGCGTCCTGGAGCGTCTTGACGGTCGCACCCATCGCCGGCATGGTGGTGGTCAATAAAGCGCTCATGCCGATCAAATGGGGTTGATGCTCGTTGATGGCCGCAAGGAAGGCTTCCGGGGCCACATCGGTTCCCAGGTCGATAATTTCAAAACCCACACCTTCCAGCATCATTGCCACCAGGTTTTTGCCGATGTCGTGAAGATCGCCTTTCACTGTTCCAATAACGATCTTGCCGATGGGCTCCACGGCCGCTTCGACCAATTTGGGTTTCAGGAGTTCAACTCCCGCTTTCATCGCC
>JASFER010000440.1:0-3806 GCA_050124755.1 Desulfobacteraceae bacterium | reverse complement strand
AGCGCACCGCCAGGTCCAAGGCTCCCCAGGCGCCAAGACATCCGGCCGCGGAAGTCAGACGTTCAGGAATCATCATTTGGTTGAAACAGATGGCTCCGCCATGCAGTTCTCCAACAAGATTTTCTTTGGGCACTTTCACATCCCTGAATACCAGTCTGCCTGTACCGCCGCCTCGACACCCCAGCAGCCCGTATAGATATTCCGTCTTCACGCCGGGTCCTTTGTCCACGATCAGCAGGCTGAGACGTCCGTACTTATGGGCTGCGGGATCGAAATTCGTTTTGCAATAGACCAGGAAAAAATCAGCACCTTCAGCGCCCACAACAAACCGTTTCATGCCGTTTAATACGAAATGGTCTCCTTTGAGTTCCGCCTTGGTCATGGCTCCAAAGAAATCAGATCCGCCTCTAGGCTCTGTAAGCGCTTCAGCCGCCACCCGTTTGCCTTCGATATAGGGCTTGAGATATTTTTCTTTTTGCATCTCAGTGCCAAACACGTTCAGCGCCTCTCCTACAATCGAGGGCATCACAAATGCACATCCCAAGGCCGTACCCAGGCAACCAATCTCTTCGATGGCCGCGACTTCGGCCACCCAACTCATTTCGCGCCCGCCGTATTTTTTGGGAAATCGTATACCGATTAAGCCTTTATCCGCTAGTTTTTCCACAAAATCTCTTGGATAGGTAATTTCGTTGTTATCCATTTTTCTTAAAAAATCGGTGGTGATTTCATCCCGAACATATCGGCGCACTTCCTTTTTTAGCGCTTGTTCTTTGGGTGTCAGCATAAAATCGTACATGCGGTCTCCTCCTTGTCTAATTCTTGGAATCAAGTATGCCATTCAAGGATGAAAGCGGATAAGCCCTTCCTGGACCACGGAAGCGATCAGTTTGCCGTCCCGGGTGAAAATCCGGCCGGAGGCGAACCCCCTGGCTTTCCCGGCATTGGGGCTTTCCATTGCATAAAGCAGCCAATCATCCATGCGAAACGCCCTGTGGAACCACATGGCATGGTCCAGGCTGGCGACCTGCATCCGGGGCTGCCAGAAACTTTTTCCATGAGGATAAAGGGCGGTGAGGACCAAACCGTAATCCGATGCATAGGCCAGCATGGACTGATGCACAACAGGATCGTCCGGCAGCCGGCCGATGGCTTTAAACCATACGTAGCGCACAGGTTCGCGCTTGTCCGGAGCAAAGGGATTGACGGGATCCACCGGTCGGATTTCGATGGCCTTCCTGCAAAGCATCTTTTCACGGATGGGCTCCGGAATCTGATCCGCGACCTTCAAGGCGAGTTCATGCGCGGACATGATGCCCTCGGGGCCGGGGGGGGTGGGCGCCGCGGCTTGATGCTCGAATCCGGATTCGTCGATCTGGAAGGATGCGGCCATGTTGAAAATGGCCCTCCCGTTCTGGATGGCGATCACCCGGCGGGTTGTAAAGCTCTTTCCATCCCTGATGCAATCCACATTATAGACAATGGGTTTGTGCGCATTCCCGGGTCGCAGGAAATAGGCGTGCAGGCTGTGCACGCTGCGCTCCCTGGACACCGTCCGGTAGACGGCGGACAGCGCCTGGCCCAAGACCTGGCCGCCGAATACATTGCCGAACCCCAGATCCTGACTTTGACCGCGAAAGATGTTCTCTTCGATTATTTCGAGCTTGAGCACCTGGAGCAATTCTTCCAGGACTGAATCTTCTCTGCATTCAAACATGAAGCCCCCGTAAATTGTCATTCTAATTTTTCCCTGCCGCCGAATATATTGATAACCACTCAACCGTCAAAAATGGACAATGCATAATAATGTGCATGAATATTGCTACATATCATTAAGTTCATTTAGACGGAAAGGAGTTTGGAAAAAAATGAAACAAAATTGCTGGGAAGCTAAAAAGTGCGGACGAGAGCAGGGTGGCGATAAAGTCGAAGAATTCGGCATATGTCCGGCCTTCACCGAGACAAAACTGGATGGCGTTCACTCGGGCAAGAACGGCGGAAGGGCATGTTGGGTGATTACCGGGACGTATTGTAAAGGGGATATACAAGGGGCTTTTACCAAGAAATTCGCAGGCTGTGTGAATTGCGATTTCTATAATCAGGTGCAATCTGAAGAACATCCCAATGCGATGCTATCGGTGGAGCTTCTCAATAAATTGGCGAAATAAGCGTAAAGTTGAATCGCGCTTCTTTTCCATGAGCGTTAGATCATAGAAGCAACAGGATTGATTTGATGTTTAAGGGCATGTGCCCTTCCTTTTCCAATGATGGCTTTGAAATTCAAACAAGACATCCCTTGGAGGAAATTTTTTCCTTGAATTTTGATATTTAATCATCTATAAGACTATATTACATTATAATACGTAAACCAAGTTCTATCTTTAGCCGTCGCTGCCGAGGGAGCCGCCGTAACGGCTCTTTTGAGCAAAAACGGCTTTAAGATTGAAATGGTCGTGGTACTCCAGAATAGGGCCCCGCTTTCTTCCCAAGTTGAGGTTCTTGTTACCTCAAATTGGAAGAACGGCCATTCACAGAAGGCGGTGGGGTAATTGGAACCGATGCCCATTGCTGTCTTATAGTCGTTGCTAACAGTGGGCAGGCAAAAACAGAGGGAGGAGAGGTTATGACTAGACGGATTTCATTTTTATTGATTTGTATGGCGGTTTTTAGCCTGCTGCTGGTCGCAGGACCGAATGTATCCCTGGCAAAGACCATTGTGCTGAAATTTGCCCATCCTTATCCACCCATGCATCCCCAGCACAAGGGGGTGCTTGTCCCCTGGGCCAAGAAAATTGAAGAAGCCTCCGGCGGTGCAGTGCAGATTAAATTCATTCCCGGTGGCGCGTTGGGAAAACCGGGGCAGGCTTATGCCATGGTCGAAAAGAATATCGCCGATATCGGTTGGGATATCGCCGACTACAGCCCCGGACGATTTCCGTTGACCACGGTCATTGAATTGCCTTTCATGGTCCAAACCGCCGAGAAAGCGTCGGTGGCGATTTGGAAGACCTATGAGAAATTTCCTGAATTTCAAAAAGAGTATGCCGATACCAAGCTGTTGATGTTAAGCGCCCACGCCCCGGGATTTTTCGCCACGGTTAAAAAACCGGTGAAAAGTCTGGTCGATCTCAAGGGGCTGAAGATCAAAACGGCCAGCAGTTTTACCACCAATGCGCTGCAGTTGTTTGATGCGGTTCCGGTGACCCAACCGGTCACGGAAACCTATACGTCGCTGGAAAGAGGCGTCCTTGACGGTGTGGTGATGCCGTTCGACGGTATCGTCATTTTTAAACTGAATGAACTGCTGAAGTATTATACCCCGGCGGACTTCTATTCCATGGTTTTCTGGGTGGCCATGAACAAGAAGAAATTTGAATCCCTGCCCGACAATGTGAAAAAGATCATCGAAGAAAACAGCGGCCTGTCGTTTTCCAGGGCGCATGGGAAATCCTTTGATCAAACCTATGCGGGGATGAAGCAGGTTTGCCTGAAAACCGGTATGCAGGAAGTCACCTTTCCGGACAGCGAAATGCAAAAGCTGATCAAACTCACCGAACCGCTGAAGGATCAATGGGTCAAAGATATGGAAGCCAAAGGACTTCCCGGCAAGGCCGTTTTGGAAGCGGCCACACGCTTTTCCAATGAATAGAAGACCACCGGCCTCGATTTCAGCGGCCTGAAAACGATGCCGGTCAGCACTCCTTGCACGGCGGCAGGGTATCCTGGCAGAGAGGATACCCTGCCCGGTCGTGTAAGGAAGGAATTCAAGAAAATGGCAAATCCGCCCGGCTTGAAAAAGAAACGAT
>JASFER010000439.1:0-3852 GCA_050124755.1 Desulfobacteraceae bacterium | reverse complement strand
TTTCGATTTTGATACCACCCCGGACCAGCTTGAGTTCATGGGCCGGATTTACAACGCCACAGATACGAACCTTGGCAAGTTCAAAAAAGCGGGCGGAAAAATTATTATGTACCATGGCTGGGCGGATTCCATAGTGCCGCCGTTCTATTCCCTGGACTACTATGATCGGGTGGCAGCTGCAATGGGCGCTGTGAAAAAAACCCAAAAATTTTTCCGTCTCTTCATGGTGCCGGGTATGGACCATTGCTCGACAGCACAATCACTGGAGTTCAGTGGACTGGGGACGTCGATCGGACTGGACAATTTTGACGTCCTGGGGGCTCTCGAAATGTGGGTTGAAAAAGCCCGGCCACCGGATAGCCTGGAGGCCAGCGGATGGACTCGCGATGGCCTGCCGATTGAGCAAGTCCTCTATCCGTACCATTCCAACTTAGGGGATAACGATGGGGACGATGATGATTTAAGAATAGAGCAGAATTAGAACGCAGAATACAGGCAATTAAGGCAGGGTCCATTTTGACCCTGCCTTTAAGTTTGTGTCAACACCAACATTCTTGAAAGAATTCTGAATTTCCATCCCTAAAAAGCGTTACTGTATTTGGTTGCGTACATCGGAAAGGCCCTTCATGTTAGCCATGGCTAACCATCCTATAATACATCAAATCTCTCCAATGACCGCTTTGTTCGTGGACATATGTGCCCGAAAGATACCGCTGAACGAATCAGCGAAAAAGCCGCACAAGAAACCCACACCATGCTAAACGCCTGCCCTCAGCTCCAATGGCAAAACAATGGCATTTGGAAAAAGCTGGAAGGGCCTTGCCTGGATTGGCCCGACAAGTACGGTTCTGTATGGATTATTTGCGGTCCGGTCTTTTTCGGGCGTGAGCCGGCCATGTGGCTTGGTCAAGACGGAGAGAAAAAAGCGGCAGGCAAGAAGAAACCAGCTTTCCTAAACAGATGCCTGTCATATATCTATGGCTGTCCATACTCCATCTTGGTTATAGTAAATAACTACTTCGGTTTTTTCGAAATGACAGCCATGCTTCTATCGTCATCCTTGATTTCCGCCTTCGTTTTCCCGTCCAACACCTCTCTGATAATGCGAGCCAATTGCTCTCTTAAAACAGGCTTGCGAACATAGGCCCGGATGCCCAATGCCGCAGCCTTGTTTTCATCCATCTGTGTACTGAACCCGGAGCATAAGATCACCGGAAGCTTTGGACGGATCGCCTTGATGGCTAACGCCAGCTTATCACCGGTGATTTTTGGCATGGTCATGTCTGTAACCACCAGATCGAATCGGTCCGGTTGGGCTTTGATCAGCTTCAATGCCTCGGAACCATCTGTTTGACTGGTTACCTGATAGCCCAAAGATTCAAGAATCTGCCGGCCCATATTGACCAGCGACGGTTCATCGTCGATAAAAAGGACATGTTCCTGGTTGCCCATGGGAATGGGAACCTGCTGAGTTCTTTTTAGGCCGGAAGGGTGCTCGATAGCCGGCAAAAATATGCTGAAGCTGGAACCCTTGTCCAGTTCGCTGCTGACTGTGATCATGCCACCGCAACTGGATACGATTCCGTGAACCACCGACAAGCCCATGCCTGTGCCTTCACCATTGGCCTTGGTCGTGTAAAAAGGCTCGAAGATATGATCTATGATTTCTTGGGTCATTCCATGCCCCGTATCGCTTACGGTGAACTTCAGAAAAGGGCCGGGTTGTATTTCCGGATAACGGGCGGCCAAATCGCTGTCAACAAATGCGTCCCTTAAATCAAATTCCAGCACCCCGCCTTTTTCCTGCATGGCGTGGGCCGCATTGGTGCCCAGGTTCATAACGACCTGGTGGATCTGCGTCGGATCGGCCGTCACCATGCCGCTGCTGATAAGGTTTTGACGAATCTCGATGGTGGCCGGCAGTGATGAGCGCAGCAGCTTGGCGGCTTCCTCAACAACAAGCTTTACCTCCACCGGTCTGCACTCCGGTATGGTTTGACGGCTGAAAGCTAAAATCTGTTGTACCAGCTCCGCGGCCCGATGCCCGGCCTTGAGAACCTCACTCAGGTTTTTGTGGACCATCGAATTCTCCTCGGCATCGCCAAGCGCCAGTTCCGTGAATCCGTTGATAGCGGCCAAAATATTATTGAAATCATGCGCAATGCCGCCGGCCAGCGTTCCCATGGCTTCCATTTTCTGACTCTGTATCAACTGCAGCTCCATTTGGCATTCCCTGGTGATGTCCCGGATGATGGCCACAAAATGATCGATCTTTTGAGCTGCATCTCTGACCGGAGAGAGGGCGACATTGAGCTTCAATACATTACCCTCCAGCGTCCTGCCGTTTATGTGCCCGCTCCAGGGCTTGCCGGCTTTCACCTGGTGTAGAATGGTATCTACATCGGTTGTGCGGTCATCGGTCAATAAATCTCCGATTGGCCGGCCGATGTAGGTTTGGGGCCGCAGGCCGGTGATGCGTTCAACCGCCGGATTGATATATCCGAGTATAGCGTCGCGATCGGCAATGGCGATGCATTCGCTGGCCTGTTCCATGGCCGTCGCCAGGAGCTGGCGTTCCGCTTCAATGGTTTCGCGCCGGTTTTGCATTCGAAGCGTGGTGATTCCAAAAGCGGCGTCCCTGGCCAGCTCCGTCAGCAACTCGACCTGCTGTGAATCAAAAGCCTCGGGCTGATCCGAATAAATCATCAATGCCCCCATGATGTTCCCGTTGTCACTCAGTGGAAGGATGATTGCGGAGGCACAGCCCCTTTTGGCGGCTGCAGTGAGCCACGCATTGGCGTCGCCATCCTCCTGGATGTTGTTCACAACTTTGGGCCGCCCTGTCCAAAAGATGGTGCTGATCGGATCGCCGGCCCCATTGCTTTGGGTCTCTATCACCTTGGCCTTTTTAAAAAACCCGGCATCGTATCCGGCATGGGCCACCCGGCGCAACAATTTGCCATGGTGCCGTTCGGCCAGCGCCACGCAGGCAAATCGGAATTCGCCGTGTTCGATGATGTTCCGGCAGATGGTGTCCAATAATGATTTTTCATCCGTGGCATGCACCAGGCATTGGTTGCATTCACTCAGGATTTTCAGCATCCGGTTTGATTTGAGCAGTTCCTGCTGCACGCGTTTGCGCGCTTTAATCTCAGCCTGCAGTTGTTGGTTGGCGGCAACGAGCTCGGCGGTGCGGTCCCGCACGCGTTGTTCCAGTTGATCATGGGCCGTCTGGAGGTTTTCCCGGCTTTGCTTCAGATCCCTGAACAACAGATCATACGGCCGCCGCAGGCCGGTCTGGATGATCGCTTTGTAGATCAGATAAAAAGATACGATTTTCAGGTAGTGTCCGATCTGGTTGGAAAGCCCGTAAACACTGATGTAGAAGGTGAATGCGATTTCTGCGGCGATGGTCGCAAGAATGGACAGGCTTAACAAGCGCAGCACTGCGCCATCAAAGTATTGGCGCTTAATGAACAAAAAAGCCAGCGCGGCCAGTAAAATGAGGGAAATGATGTATTCACTGATGATTTTAAAAGGGGTCAGTCCGGTGCCTTCAATAAAACAATCGGGGAAAAACCGGCCTTGTAAGATTGCCGCGAGCAATAGGGTTAAGATGGCTGCATATATCCCAAAGACCGGTTTGACTTGCAATTTTCGGTCTACAAACAAGGGCGCCAGCACAAGGGAGATACTCTCTGTATAGCGCGCGGCAATCCAGAGCTGGGTGGCTGGATTGGCGTCGTTTCCGTGAAACACCCCCATGCCCTTATAGATCAAGGTGTGAACCAGATCGAGGCCGCCGACGAACAAATAGGCGATGCCGGCGAACAATAGATAATGGTTTGCCAT
>JASFER010000438.1:0-3857 GCA_050124755.1 Desulfobacteraceae bacterium | reverse complement strand
TGCAAAAAGTGCTGGCGTAATAGCTCATTGGGCTATCTTGCACCGGGGGACACAGCGCAACCCAGTTTTACCATGCATTGAATTCCATGCCCGGCCGGCACAGAGGCTGGCCCTAAGCCCCATGTGACATCATTGGCCGGACAAATGATCTTCGTAGGGCCGGGCTCTGTCCCGGCCGCTCCAAAAGGTTATTCTTTCAAACATTTGATCAAAGCGAGTTAGCGTCTAGTTGAGGCCCAAGCCGATGACCAACCCGATGGCCACACCCAGGCCGATAAAAACCGCCCCCACCACAATACCGACGGCGGTGTTTTTCTCTGCCAGTTGTTTGGAAGTATCGAAAGGGGTCAGCTTGTCGAAGAGTTTGTAACCGGCGGCCATGAAACACAATGTGAGCACGGCCCCGGCCACGGCATAGGCCAGGTTCATCAATGTGATGGTCAGTTCCACTACTTTAGTGCCTCCTTGATGGTGGTGATTTTACGGACATAGCCGATGGTCTCACGGCTGTGGCGTCCGGTGACGTCGGGCAGGACACGCTTGATGGAATGCCACCGGTTGGGATCCATTCCCCGGAATTTGGCCAGTCGCTGAGCTTTGAAGATGTTGGCCTTGCCCGCATTGTAAGCGCCGAAGGTAAAGTTCAGGCGATCCTGAAAGGGGCGATCTGCTTGCCACACTTTCCAGATGAGACGATCATAGTATATACCCGCAGCGATGTTCCAGCGCGGTTGGGCGCGGCTGCCTTTTATGGCGGGATTCTTACGCATAATCTCCTTGAAGGTACGCGGCATGATCTGCATCACGCCAACGGCCCCCACACGGCTGCGGACTCTGGCTTTGAGGCGTGATTCGGCCACGGCCTGGGCCTTGAAGTGCTGCCAGTCAAATCCCGGTCCAAAAAACCGTTTGGTGTACTTTTTAAAATAGGGATCGAATTTGACCACGGCCTTATACCGCTCATAGGCAAAGGCAGGAGAAGCCCATAGGATCATCGTAACAACCAAAAACACGATGACGGCGGTCGGTTTATGGTGGGTCATTAGGCACCCTTTGACAAGTCCTTGAGAATGGTTCAAACTACCGAAGTTCCTAACTTCATAATGGGGGTCAACGGCCAAAGCGAGGTTTGATGCAATCATTCGTCGCTGCCGTGCCGCCCTTGCTCAACCGGATAACACAACCATATCATAGGCTTGTCCATTAATAAGATAGGCGGCGCCAGGTGTCAACCGTGACAGGATGAGTGCATTTTTGTGTCGCTGATATGGGAACATTATGAACTCATCATAAAGGCCGCGGATGGTCATCGGCCGGTGCTGTCGCGGATCTTTTTATCAGCCGCCGCCAACTGGCGTTTTGAAGGTGTGGTGGTCACCCCCTCGGCCGCACCGGTGTACACCGCCAACACCCTTGTCAGAGTGGAATCCCATGGTTGGCTTGGTCCCAGCAGCCGGGTGGTGATCGATAATTGCGAGCTCTACTCAGTGGCGGATGCATCGGGTTGGAGTGCGGACGACTGGAATGACCTGGCCTGCAGCGCCATATCCGTATCGGGCGACTGCATGACCGTAAAGGACAACGTGTGCCGCAATGTGAATTTCGGCATTACGGTCAGCGGCAACAGCACCCTGGTGAGCGGCAATACGGTGGAAAACTTTGCCGGCGATGGATTGCGCGGGCTGGGCAATGATCTGGTGTTCGAATATAATGTGGTCAAAAACTGCTACGATGTGAACGGCAACCATGACGACGGATTTCAGTCGTGGTCCATCAACGACGATCCTCCCCGCGAGCGGGTGGTGCTGCGGGGCAACACTTTCATCAACTACGAAGACCCCAACCAGCCGTTTCGGGGCACGCTCCAGGGCATCGGCTGTTTTGACGGCCCTTATGTGGACTGGGTGGTGGAGAACAACCTGGTGGTCACCGACCACTGGCACGGCATTTCCCTGTACGGGGCCTTTAACTGCCGCATCGTCAACAATACGGTGGCGGATATCAACACCGCATCCCCCGGCCCGCCCTGGATTCGGGTCAACCCCCACAAGGACGGCACCCCCAGCCGGGGGTGCGTGATCCGCAACAATATCGCCCCCACCATCGTGGCCTCAGGCGATACCGTGGAAGACCATAACCATCTCTTGGCAGCCTCGGACAATCTGTTTGAGAACCCGGACATCTTTGACTACCATCTGCGATCCGATGCCACGGACGTGATCGATCAAGGCAGCAGTGAATCGGCGCCGGATGTCGATTTAGACGGTGTTGGGCGCCCCCGAAGCGGTGGAATCGACATGGGGTGCTATGAATATTAGAAACGATTTGGTATCCAAGTACCCAGCAATTGTCGGTGAAGCGGACGCGGAGGCGGGGATAAACCCCATAAGCGCTCAAATAAGGATATTTAGCAGAATTATTAGGTTTAGCTAATATCACCTACTGAACCGGTCGGGACAGAGCCCGACCCTACACCCCCCTGTGACGCCCGGAGCAAAAGCGATTAGCGCAGGGCCGGCCTCTGCGCCGGCCTGGTATAAAATCCCATATCCAACGTCGAACGTTGACTTTAGCGAGCCAAGCCATTAGTAATTGTAGTCATCACTAACAATTTTCAATATTTCGCATTGGGATTGAAAGGGTTAATCTCAGTATGAGCACACGCAAAAAATGGTTATGGGTGGTGGTGGGACTCATCATTCTGACCGGTATGGCCTTTTTCGAACGCTATACAGATCAAAGCCGACTGATAGAAAGCCGACCACGCACCATTGAGCCACGCGGGGAGTTGGCCAACTTTGAGAAAGCCACCATTGACATATTCAACAGCGCTGCACCTTCGGTGGCCTATATCTTTACGGAAAATGCGGTGCGCGGCTTTTTCGGAACACGTGAAGTGCGCCAAGGCGCCGGTTCCGGCTTTCTATGGGATCGCTCCGGTCACGTGGTCACCAACTTCCATGTCATTCAAGGTGCCCAACGTATCCAGGTCCGAATGGATGACGGAGAGGCCATCGAAGCCACCTATGTGGGAGGTACCCAGGATTATGACCTGGCGGTGATCCGTCTACGGAATGTACCCACCCAGATCCAGCCCATACCGGTGGGGTCCAGTCAGAATCTTCAGGTGGGCCAGGCGGTTTTTGCCATCGGCAACCCGTTTGGTTTATCCCGCACATTGACCACCGGTGTCATCAGCGCACTGGACCGGCGATTACCGACGGCGGCCGGACGTGAGGTTGTGGGCGTCATTCAAACCGATGCGGCCATCAACCCGGGAAATTCCGGTGGACCGCTTATCGATTCGGCCGGCAGATTAATCGGTGTCAATACGGCCATCATCAGCGGGTCGGGTAGTTCTGCAGGCATCGGATTCGCCGTTCCGGCGGATGTGGTCAACCAGGTGGTGCCCCAGCTGATCTCCAAGGGAAAAGTCCCCCGGCCGGGCATCGGCATCGTGGCCCTGTCTGAAGAGGCCGGTGCCAGCCTGGGGGTGGTGGGCGTCGTCATCGATCGCATCATGCCCGGGGGGTCGGCCGACCGTGCCGGCCTGGAAGGCATCGATTACCGCAACCGGGTGTTGGGCGACATTATCCTGGCCATTGACGGACAGGAGGTGGCCAATATTGTCGAACTGGTACACGCGATGCAAAAGCACCAGATCGGCCAAACCATTATCCTCAAGGTCCTCAGGGGGGATCGGGTGAGGGAGGTTGAGGTAAAGATTATGGACATTAGTTAAAAACTGTTCCAGAGCCTCCCCTCGTGCCCAAGCTCGGCGTTGGAAAAATATTCGATGAAAGTCATTTACAGCCATAGCTTCTATCCGGTGTATACATCCGATCCTGCGGCTGCGG
>JASFER010000437.1:0-3866 GCA_050124755.1 Desulfobacteraceae bacterium | reverse complement strand
CGGTGTGGGTTCTTTTGGGTGCCAGTACAGGAACCTTGAACCGATGTCCCCTCGCTTCGCCGCCGATTTTTATCTCAAGCTGGCACATGCGTGACGCTGCGGTGCCTGAATTCTTTACCGTCACGCTGAGGCGGACCTCATCCCGTGTGGTCGGGCGGCGCGGGGATATGGAGATGCTTTGAATGATCAGGTCAGGGAAAGCAGGGCCGTGGGTTGACAGTTGCGATGGGCCCATACGGACGTTATTCTTTTTGAGGGTTGCCGGTTTGGCCGCATTGGACCCCACATCTTTTAACACGCTCACATCCGAGGCCGCGTAAAGGGAGCCGACGCTCCAGTAAGCCATGCACAGGAACAGCGCAGCAAGTTTCATCAGGTCTACCATGGAGGGATTGAGCCGTTTCATTCTATTCTCCTTCTATTTTTGGTCAGATTCTATTCATTGAGCGTCTGGAATCAGGAAAAAGGTTCAACAAAAAGCGAATCCCCTTAACGTTCCGACGTCATGCCGGCGCATACCGGTTTCCGTTCCGATTTTGGCCTATTCCGTCCGGGTGATGCTTTGAATGTAAGCATGGTGACCCGTTTATTTGGCGTAATCGGTATTTCAATGCGGCACTCTTTTGTCCTTGCAGCCCCAAGGGTCAATACCTTTTCGCCCAATACCTTCCTGCTGCTCATGCTGGTAAATCTGACCCTGACGTTCTGAAGCGTTTCTTTACTGCTGTTTTTAATTTTGGCGGATAACCTTAACGTATCTCCGTCAACAACCGTTCTTGGAGACGCTGTCAACTGAATGATATACAGATCAGGCTTTAAGACGGCATGTTTGGTTGCCGGCTTTGCCATTGATGTGGCCGACCGGACTTTTGTGCTTTTTAGCGGGGAGGTCTGATTTTTCAAGGTTTTTGAACTCGCTCCATAGAGATGGCATGGTGTGGCAGCGCAACATAGCAGAATGAGCATTACGGTAAAAAAAGCTCTACATTCAATCCAAGGTTTCATCAGCAATCTCCTCTTAACAATAGGAGCTTTTCCATATCCGGTTCAATAGGGTAAGTTGCGATTATACAAAAAAGGTTCAAAATTTTTTCTTTTGAAATTACTTTTAAGGGGGGCAGAACCATTAATAGCATTGTTAGAGGGATTTGGGCAACAGCCCATTAAGACGGGTGACCCCATGGTCTTCCCAAAATCGGTCCCCCACCGCGAATGGAGATACTACAGGAGTATATAGACTCAGTATTGCTCAAAGATATTATCGAGCGGCATGAAGTCGGAAATATCAAGGTGCTTAAGTTTCTGGTCCGTTTTTTATATCAGATTTGACCTGTCTACCCTGCGCTAATTTTTATCGGATTTGTCCAAGGTGGCGGCAATATGCGTCATCGCCCGTACAGCGTCCTTTATCGCTGTGAATATCAGGTTGGAGTGTTTACGCTCACGAAAAGTGCCTTCCTCCTGGATTTCGATATAAACCGGGCTGATGGCCCCGCCAATGGCGTAAATACCGCGTTCGCTGGTCTGATAGTCCGGGGTGAGCATGATCAGCCGGTCGCCCGTTTTTCCCAGCTTGCAGATACCTTCGGTGCAGGTTATCTGCTGCAGTCCCAGCCGGTCGAATACCGGCGAAGGCCCCTGGGTGCCGATGCAGGCGATGACATGCTTCATGGGAAAGCTCATCCATTGCTGCAGCATGGTCCCCTGGCCGAGATCGACACCCTGGGATTGCACCAGCAGGCGATCAACACCGTCCCCGTCCACCTCCCCGATCTTGGGGATGACGCCCTGCAGGATTTTGATATTACCGCCAAGCAGGATCTCTTCGCCCAGATCCCGGGCCACATCCTTGTTGGTGGTGAAATGCTCCATGCGGTTGCCCCAGAATACCGGCGTGGGATCATTGGCGTCGCGCTTGGCCTTGGAAAGGGTTGACACAACATCGGCCGCCGCATTGCCGCCGCCTAGCACCAAGGTGGGCGCCCCGAAATGGTCTTCAGGATTTTCCAGCTTCCGGGCTATGGTCTTAGCCTCTCCGTATACGCCCAGATCCACCGGTATATTGCTCCCGAAGGCCAGCACCACGTGCTTTGCACGGTAGCTGTTGTGCGAGGTCGCCACGGTAAAATAATCCCCGGATTTCCGGATTTCCTGGAACTCTTCCGACGACGCTATGGTGATGGCGTGCTTTTCCAGACTGCGTTGAATTTTAACCAGGTATTCCTCCACCGGCTCATTGCCGGGGGCCGGTGCCAGATCCTCGAGGGGAAACGGGCCGCTCTCGTTTTTTGGGATGGTCGGATAGACCTTTTTGCCCCGTGGATATGAATCGATGATCCCCTGAAGAAAACCGGCGCCCTTTTCCATGAGAATATAGCTCAGCCCCAAGGTCGTCGCCTGGATGGCACATGCCAAACCGCCCGGCCCGGCGCCGACAATCGCTACGTCATAGACATTCATAATCTCTCCATCATTTGGAAGGGTTGCAAAATGGGAATTTGCTTTTTACGCATGTGAGTATGCCAAAGTGATGCTTGTGTGTCAATTTGTCAATGCAGCCTGTTGTGCAGGATCTAACCGAGCCGGCAACCGCTGTAGCCCAGTTGATCTGTGGTGTTGAAAATTAAAAAAATATCTCTTGCCAAGACGAAAAGCACCTAAAAATATCCAAGTAAATGAGCCCCTTGGAGTTCTTTGCGGCTTGGTGAGGGGCCTTTCTGGCGGATCATTGCTATCAAACTTGGGCATTCTGAAAACCTTTAGATTTTTTAGGCGTTATATATAGAATTTTCTGCGGCAGCCAGGGAACTGGGTATTCACAGAAGTACCTTGTTTCGAAAAATTAAAAAACTGGGCATTGTTCTGCCTGAAAAAGACGGGCGCTCACGCAGAATTGAAAAAGCTTAGGGTTGACAAGTTTTTTATACCCTTCCATCGGATACCTCCTTCAACGATACGGTCAGAACCTGATACCTCCTTTAATCCAGACCAGACGGCCTGGCTCATTTACCTGTAACGCTTCAGAGTTGAAGGGATCCACATTTGCCCGATTGACATGGTAGGCATAGGTCTCATCCAGCAAATTGTCGATACCAAAGCTGAGTTCCACATTCTTCGAAATCTCACAGGAACCATACAGATCCGCCACACTCCAACCCGGAGTCTCCTGAACATCCTGCCCACTGCCGTTTTCGATATCCGCCCGAGTCTGCTTGGCGTTTATTCTGAGACTGCCGCCAACATTCCAGGCATCCATGGTGTATGCCACTCCCACGTTGGCTTCAAGAGGCGCGATCTGGGCAATGGGGCGACCATCCGTGGTATTTTCCGCATGTACATACGCCAGGCCTGCCCGGATACTCAAGGCGTCGGTAATCCGATACCCGGTCTCCCATTCGATACCGTAAAACTCAGCGTCCACATTTCGATAGATGGTTGCGGTACCATTTGACACGAGCACCCCGTCCTGACCCCGTGCTTTATCTCGTAGGATGAAATCGGTCACGTTATTGTAGTAGATGGCCAGATCGGTTGACCATGCTTTGCCGGCCCATTTGTAGTCGGCCTCGATCTGATGGTGCTTTTCCGGTTCCAGTTCCGGATTGCCCACCCAGCTATTGTCCATGCCGGTTGCCATATTCCGCGAAAAGCTTGCCAGATAGCGTTCGGTTGCGTCGGCGGTGCGGACCGATCGGCTGATCCCGGTATAAAGCGTACCTTCCCCAATGGTATGTTCGTACTGTATGAATCCGCCTATATTGTCCTCGTTCTTATTGTCCGATGTCTCGGTATAGTACACGGCATAGAGATCGTTTGGTGCGGGACTGGGACCCAAATCGGGTTTTTCATCACCTCTGGAAATGGAT
>JASFER010000436.1:0-3878 GCA_050124755.1 Desulfobacteraceae bacterium | reverse complement strand
ATGCTGACCGGGATGCTGACCGGATGCGGTGAAGAGCCCCAGCCGGCTCAAAAGGCCGCTTCCCAGCCGGCCGCCACTGCGCCTGCGCCCCAGCCAAGCGCACCACCCCCGCCGCAGACGGACAAACCGCGCGGCACGTGGCCGTTTATGCACGCGGATGAACCCGCCGGTGTTTTGGCCGATAACCTGACGGCTAAAAATTACTTGCTGATTTTCGACGGTTCGGGCAGCATGCGGGAGAGCAAATGCGCCGGTTCAAGCCGTAAAATCGATGTGGCCAAACAGGCCGTGGTAGCCTGGTCTCAAAGCGTGCCGGCCAATGCCAATTTGGGTCTGTATGCGTTTCACAACAACGGGATTGTGACCCTGTCCATGACCTCCGGCCCAAGGGACGGTTTCATGGAGGCGGTGGACCAGATTGTGGCCGGTGGAAACACGCCCTTGTCCAGGGCCATGCTCTATGCCTATGATGCTTTAACCAAACAGGGACAGCGCCAACTGGGCTACGGCGAGTATACCATCGTGGTGGTCACGGACGGGATGGCCAACTCCATTGAGAGTCTGCAGAAGGTGGCGGATCTTATTCTTTCCAAGACGCCGATCACCATCTACAGCATCGGATTTTGCATCGGCGAACACCACTCTTTGAACCAGCCGGGCCGCACCATGTATAAATCCGCCGACAATCCCGACCAGTTAAAGCAAGGGCTGCAGGAAGTTTTGGCGGAATCCGAATCGTTTGATGAGCAAGAATTTTCAAAATAGCTGTCACGCAAACTAACATGTTGAATCGATCTCAGGAGTCAGGGCAATGAATCGGAGTGTTGTGGGCGCTTTGCTCATCGTTGTCATCGTGGTGGTTGGCGCCTTGGGGGTGAAGTTCTTTCTGCCCTATTTTGAAAAAAGCCAGCAGCGGGCCACCACCGATGCCACAAAAACCAAAGGAAAAATCGTGGTGGCGCTGGATAACTGGGTGGGCTATTTTATCCTGCGGTCGCCCGAGATGGAAAACGCCATGCGCCGGGCAGGCTACACCCTGGTCTGCGAGGATGACCAGGCCGATTACGGGCGCCGTATGGACCGCCTTAAAGCGGGCGAAATCGATTTTGCCGTGGCCACCGTGGATTCGTTCATTCTCAACGGCGCTGAAAGGAACTACCCGGGCGCCATCATCATGGTCATCGATGAATCCAAAGGCGGCGATGCCATTCTGGCCCGCAAAGCGAAAGTGCCGGGTCTGGATGCCCTCAAAGGACGCGGCGATATCCGTGTGGCTTTTACGCCCAACAGCCCCAGCCATCATCTGGCCAAAGCGGCGGCCGACCATTTCAGCGTTGCCGAGTTGGTGCCCGGCGGCAAACTGCGCATCGAAACCAATGGTTCTCAAGAGGCCATGGAAAAATTGCTGTCCGGACAGGCCGATGTGGCCATCTGCTGGGAACCGGATGTTTCGCGGGCATTGGCCCATGAGGGCATCATTAAACTGCTGGGTACCGAGGACACCGAACGACTCATTGTGGACATCCTGGTGGCCGGCCGCAGGACGTTGCAAAAAAAACCCGAAGTCGTCCAGCTTCTGATCAATACCTATTTCCGGGTTCTTAAAAAATACCGGGAGAATGCCGAACTGCTTGCCCAACAGGTCAAAAAGGATACCGGTCTGTCCAAAGATGCCGTAGTGGCCATGCTCAAAGGCGTTTACTGGGTCAATTTCAGCGACAATTGTGAAAAGTGGTTCGGCATCTCTGCACCGGGTCAATTTGCCGATGAAGGGCTGATCGAAACCATCGAGGCCAGTGCACAAATCCTTCAAAATGCCGGTGATTTCAGTGCCGCGCCCATACCGGACGACGATCCCTACCGGTTGACCAATTCCAGGTTTCTGCAAACCCTGTTTGCCAAAGGATTGACCGGCTCGTTTACGTCAGGCAAGGGCGCCTCCGGCGCCGCCGGCGCCATCGACGCTTTGGAGGCACCCTTTGTTGCGCTCAGCGACAAGCAATGGGACGCTTTAAAGGAAGTCGGGACCCTGAAGGTCGATCCCATTGTGTTCCAGCAAGGGGCCACAGAGCTGGATATGATCGCCAAAAAAGTCATCGACCATGCCGTGGAACGGTTGAGGCATTATCCCAATTTCCGGATTGTCATCAAGGGGCATACGGATGTGCGCGGCGATGAACGGCAAAACGTCATGCTGTCCAAAGACCGTGCCGATGCAGTTGCACGCTATTTACATGTCGTTTATAATATCGATTCGAATCGCCTGCGGGTGATCGGATTGGGCGGCACCGAGCCGCTTTCCCGAATCGCCGGAGAGTCTCGACGTGCCTGGATGTACCGGTTGCCAAGGGTGGAGCTGGTGCTTGTACGGGAAGATTTTTAGCATCACGCGATAGGGATCGGACAAACCCGCCCGGATGACAGGTCAATGAGCAAACCCA
Source organism: Desulfobacteraceae bacterium (assembly GCA_050124755.1). Lineage (GTDB taxonomy): Bacteria > Desulfobacterota > Desulfobacteria > Desulfobacterales > Desulfosarcinaceae > JARRKU01. The sequence goes on along the minus strand of JASFER010000436.1, from coordinate 1,437 downwards.
AAGGTACAGCCGTGCGCAAATCACCTCCCAAACCGGATGAGTATCTTCCCGCAGCCATTCAGAAGGCCGTGGTTCAGACCGGTATGAAGCATCCCGTCACCTTGTATCCCATGGCATTGGGGGTCAGCGCGGGCGTCGTGGGCATGCTTTTCAACATGCCTATACTGCTGGGCGCCGCCATAGGAATAGGGTTGGTGGGACCTGCCTGGGCGGTCCTGCAAATTTTTTTCAGGCACGAGGCCGTCGGCAGCCGGTACCTGGAGACGCTCCACCGGAAACAGAAGCAATATGAAACCTTTCTGGTGGACCAAATCGAAACCGGCCTGAAAGCGTGTGCCCGAACCGACGAGCTCAGCAACAAGGCGCAAACCGGCATCGCCCAACTCAACAGCGTCCGCATCAAATTGGCCAATGTCCAGGAACTGCTGGGCATGAAACTGAGGCCCAATGAAATCACCTACGGCCGATTTTTGGGTGCGGCTGAACAGGTTTCCCTCAGCGTGCTGGACAATCTGAACACGGTGGTCGGCCTTCTGAAAAGCGCGACCTCCATCGATCCGAAGTATATTCACGCCCGGCTGAAAGAGACTAATGGGAAAAAGATCCCCACCAAGGAGGAAGCGGATCAGCGCGAATCGTTGCAGGAACGTTTAGCGTTGTGGAACAGCCAGCTGCAAAAGGTGGATCAACTCATGGCCCGCAACGAGGCAGCCATGACCGAGATGGAACGCATTTCGGCTGCCGTGGCCCAATGGCAGTCCGGACGCAAATTCGCCGGCAGTGACTTTGAGTCCGCCATCAAGCAGTTGCACGCCCTGGCCCTGCAGGCGCATGAATACGAGAATATTAAATAACCCCATAAGGAGGTGTTCTTCATGACGCAAGTTGCAACCCAGATGAACCAGTCCCTGGTTCCGGCCGATCCCCGTACCATCCGCGGCGAAGTCGGCCTGATCGACCCCCAGGCCATTGCGGCGCCCGAAACACCTGACCCGCAGATGGAGCAGCAAGCCATGGCCTTTGTACAGACCGTGCTCAATATCAACCCTGAAGACCCGGCCGCCTTGGATGCACGCCGGCAGAACGCCGCCGCCGTTGAAATGCTGGGCAGCGGCAGCCAGAAGGAAGCGGCCCACCGCTCGGCCATGCTCAAGGAGCCGATCCGCAAGCTGGCCGCCAGAGGGGAAGACGGTGGTGAAGTGGCCAATGCGCTGGTGAACCTGAAGGTCAAAGTGGAGGAGCTCGATCCCGGCGGATTCGATTTCGAGGCCGGCTGGTTTACCCGCACACTGGGGTTTTTACCCGGCATCGGCACGCCTTTGAAGCGCTTCTTTTCCCGGTTCGAATCCGCCCAGACGGTCATCGATGCCATTATTCGGGCGCTGGAAGAGGGCAAGAACGTGCTTCAACGCGACAATGTCACACTGGCCCAGGATC
>JASFER010000435.1:0-3924 GCA_050124755.1 Desulfobacteraceae bacterium | reverse complement strand
GTACGTTAGAAAGCAAGACAAACTGGCTCCATGTATCACATATTTTGATGAGGTGATGACAGAGTTAGATTATGAACAGAAAAATGTCTATAAGGTCGTAATGGATAAGCTATTGATACGTTTTATAGACTCATATCTTAGCAATAATTAGGCACCGATAATATGACAGTCCACCCTCAGCTATTGAGAGGTTGGACTGTCTAATTGTGACCAAAATTGTGCCTAATTATGATGTGAAATAATGATTATGAGTGATAATAGGTGACATCCGAACCGAGAAAGCTGTGCTGGAAAAAGCTAATTATTTTGTCATTTTAAGTCACTCTGTATAATTCTTAACACATTGATATAATAACCTTTTTTAGGATTCGACTCCCACCGTCTCCACCAATTTTTATTGCCTTTCAATTAGAATCGCCTGCAGTGGTAACCTTGGGGGTCAGCCCGGCGGCAGGCTGACAGTAAAGGTTGTCCCGGCTTCCCTGCGGGAATCGACCTCAATCCGGCCGCGGTTGGCCTCGATGATTTTTTTTACTAGAAAAAGGCCGATACCGGTGCCTTCCGTTTGGCCTGCGCCGCTGCCGCGATAGAAGCGCTTGAAAACCTGATCGAGCTCACCCGGACCGATGCCGCAGCCACTATCCTCGATGCGGATCTGGATCAGGTCAGCCCGCTTATCGGCGAAAATGGTCACAGTCCCGCCCTGCTGATTGTACTTGACGGCGTTTTCCAGCAAATTTGAGAATGCTTCCACGAGCCGTTCTCCGTGGCCGAGGATCTTAAGCCCGGGGGCGATTCGCTCGCTAATTTCAATCCGTCGCTCACGGGCCAGGGGTTCAATGGTCACTCGAGCTTTTCGCAGGCATTCATCCAGGGCCAGCGATCGAACCCCGGATCCGTGCATCAGATCGGCCTCGGTCTGGGCCATGGCCAGCAGGCGCCTTATTTTCTGCCCCATGGCGTCCGCGGTCTCGCGGATGATTCCCAGCGCCTCAACGTATTCCGCGGACGGTCGTTCCTTTTGCAGGTAAACATCGCAGTGTGTGCGGATGACCGTCACAGGTGTTTTGAGCGTGTGGGAGACGTTGGAAAGCAGCTCTTCCCTCGCCGAAAGTGATTTTTGCAGACGGTCGAGCATCCTGTTAAATGCGTCGGCCAGGTTGCTAAGTTCACAAGGCTGCCGCTCGACGTCAATGCGCCGGTCCAGTGTCTGTTCACTGATCTGGTTGATTCTACCAGAAAAATTCCGCAAAGGGATCACGGCGCGACGACTGATGGCCCAGCCGACGCAGGCCATGAGCAGGGTGCCGATGGCACCGAAAGCCAGGAGTATATTCCGGAACCGGCGCAGCGTCGTAATACTCTCTTCCATGCTGTGGGCGACGATGATTCGGGTGGCATGACCGGCCATGATGAGCGATCTGGCCATGGCCCGCAGGGGTTCTCCGGCAGGACCGACGGTGGTATAGACTTTCAGATGTCTGTCCGTATCCTGCATGTCCAGCTGATCGGGCGACAATTCAAGCCGTTTTCCGGCCAGGGAAACAGAGTCGACCTTGCGTTGGCCGTCGATCTGGACCTGATAGTAATGGCCCGACAGCGGGATGGAGAAATTTCCGGTGGTTACCTCGGCCAATTCGAATTCCAGTTCACCGTTTTCCATATGCAGCAAACCGGTAAAAATCTCCATATCCGACATCAGCTTGTGATCGAGGCCTGAAAAGATGATGTTGCGGGCTTCGAGGTATAGCCCTCCGCCGCCGATCACCAAGGCTGCCAGGCCTGAACAGAACAGCCAGAGAAACAATCGGGTGGCGATGGAATTCCGCGCGTTCATATTATTGGTCCAGGTCCGCAGTCAGGCGGTAGCCCACGCCTCTGACCGTGTGCAGGAGTTTGGTCGGATAATCGCGGTCGATCTTGCGCCTCAGATTACTGATATAGACATCGATGATGTTGCTGTCGAAATCGTATTCAGTGCTGTAAATATGATCGAGCAACTCGCTGCGGCGGACCACCCTTTCACGGTTCAGGGCCAGATATTCGAGATATTCGTATTCCTTGGCGCTTAAAGAGATTTCCTGATCGGCACGACGGACTTGCCGCGTATTCATGTCGATAAGTAGGTCGCCGATCCGGACCTGGGGGGCGGGTTTCCCTCTGCTGCGCCGAATAACCGAACGCACCCGGGCGAGCAATTCCGGAAAATCAAAGGGTTTGGTGATATAGTCGTCCGCGCCGGTTTCCAGGCCGGTGACCTTGTCGCTCAATTCCCGCTTGGCCGTGAGCATCAGGATCGGCGTGGTGTTATCCCGCCTGCGCAAGGCCCTCAGCAACGAGATCCCGTCGAGCTTGGGCAGCATAATATCGAGAAGGATGGCATCGAAGGCATAGTGTTTGGCAAGAAACAGGCCGTCTTCTCCGTCGAAGGTAAGCTCGACGGAATATCCCTGTTCCTCGAAGCCTTTCTTGAGGACCTGGGCCAGCGGTTTTTCATCCTCGATGATCAGCAGCCTCATCCTATGCTTCCTCGCTCTTGCATGGTTATGGCGGGCAAGCTGCCGCGTGCTTGCTGCGCCTGGCCGACGCCATGGTGGCATCTTCCTTAATCATCTGCGATCCCAATTTTCAGCGTGGGCATGCGACAACCCATGGTCACCGTGCATCTCTTCTTTAATGGCTATCCCCTTATTTTAGGCGTTGTCGTTGCCTTCAGTCAACCTGACTGAACCTGGCTGCAGGATAAATCATCCAGGATTAAGGAAAGATTAAAGACTTGTATTATTTTTTTTGTATTGGACGCCTACCGTTTTTCATCATGGGCCATCAGTCGTTAAAGGGTTATCATCTGCAAACCCCAAGTGTAAACCTTGTTAACGGTCGAGGCGCAACACCCTCGATCTCCGGACAGGTCTGTTTTTTTGTTTATTTTTATATATATTAAATAGGTATGATATCATCACAGTAAAGCTGCAGTTGGTTGGTATGTAGGTTGCAGCATCAACGTCAAGGTGTTTGCCGGAGGTTTTCCGGGAAGGGTGAAGCTGAAAGGCCATTATGCTTCGGTATTACGTGAAAAAGCATATCGACAGCAACGCGGATAGTGTAGTGACGGACGCCCGTCCCGGACGTAAAAAATATGATAAGAAGGCGCCGGGACGCAATGGATTTTGAATTTGCGCTCTGTGAAAAGCCGGGAGGTCATGAAATGTCGGGTTACATTCGATCACAAAAAAGCAGCAGGTTGCGGACAATCGGAGTTTTATTTGCGTTGTTGATAGTGCTATTTTTCGGCTGCGGCGGTGGCGGCAATTCAGGTGACAACCTCGGTGACAATGACGGCGGTGACAATGACGGCGTCAGCAACGACGGCGGTAACGATGACGGCGGCGGCAACAGCGGCGGGGTGGCCAGCGGCGACTACGTAGTGTTGGCCTGGAACGACCTGGGCATGCACTGCCTCAATCCGACCTATGATCAATTGATCATCCTGCCACCCTACAACACGCTGTGGGCCCAGGTGATCGAGCGCGGCAATCCGCCCCGCATCGTCACCAGCGACGTGCGGGTCTCCTATGAGGTCCTGAATAACACCACTTCGTTGAACAAACTCTCCTACGACCAGTTCTGGAATGCGGATGCCCTGGCCCTTTTCGGCGCTTCCGGGCTGGCCCCCGATACGGGTTTGAATCTTTCCGATCCCAATATTCACAACAGCCTGGCGGGCGAGATGCAGCTCGTCAACGATCATTTCCAGGCTGACGGCATTCCCGTGACACCGGTTAAAGACGGCAGCACTACCAAGGATCCCTACCAGGTGGCGCAGATCACGGTGAAGGATCTGGCCGGCACGACCCTGGTTCAGACCCGGGCCATGATCCCCGCCTCGGACGAAATCAATTGCGGCCGATGTCATGCGCCGGG
>JASFER010000434.1:0-3925 GCA_050124755.1 Desulfobacteraceae bacterium | reverse complement strand
CGGTCGGGCACCTCGGGTGGTACGTCTTCAACGATCTCCAGGATCACGCACTGGGCATCCAACAGTAAATGGCCTGACTCGGTTTCGAACACAAAACCCTTGGATACCACATCAGGACCGTAAATAATCACACCGGTCTCTTCATCAAAGGCCATGTTGACCACGACCATGCCGTCTTCAGACAGCATGCGGCGCTCCTTGAGTACGCTGCGCCCTACGTCTCCAATGCCTTTGCCGTCGATAAGCAACCGGCCTGTGGGAATTCGGTCCAGCATGGTGGCACCATTGTGGTCAAACGTGATTACCTGGCCGTTTTGCGCCAGCAATATATTTTCTTTATCAATGCCCTGCTCCTCGGCAAGGCGTGCATGCAACACAAGGTGCCTGAATTCGCCATGCACCGGTATGAAATATGTGGGCTTAATCAGCCGCAACATCAGCTTGAGTTCTTCTTGAAAAGCATGCCCGGACACATGAATCTGGGCTATTTTTTCGTAAATAACATTGGCTCCGCGACGATACAAATCATTAATGATATTGGTGATGGCTTTTTCGTTACCCGGAATGAATTTCGAAGAGAGAATAATCGTATCATCGGATTTTATTTTGATCTGCCGATGGGTGCCGGCGGCCATCCTGGCCAAAGCCGACATGGGCTCCCCTTGGCTGCCCGTGGTGACCATGAAAATTTCTTCATCGGCAAACTGGTCGATCTCTTCAATGTCGATCTCCATCCCCGGAGGTATCTTTAAGTATCCCAACTCACGGGCAATGTTAACCGAAATTTCGATGCTTCGCCCGTTAAAAATAATCTTCCGCCCCGTATTGTCGGCGATGTCCGCAATCTGTTGAATGCGCCCGATATTGGAAGCAAACAGGGCCACGATAATTCGACCCTGGCACTTCCGGCAGATGCGTGCCAGTGTTTCTCCGATTTCTGCGTCTGAAACCGTATAGCCACGGCTTTCAACGTTGGTTGAGTCGGATAAGAGGGCCAGAACGCCCTCTTCCCCATACCGGGCAAAATTGTTCACATCCGTGGTCATACCATCTATGGAGCTATGGCTCAGTTTGAAATCACCTGTATGGATGATGGTACCGATAGGGGTCCGAATGGCAATTCCCACACCATCCACCACACTGTGATTGACCCGAATAAACTCAAGTTCAAAGGGCCCGATCTTCAATGTTTCTCTGGGATGGATGGCATGCAAGGCAGCATTGGAAAGCAGATCATATTCTTCCAGTTTATGGCGTACTACCCCCAATGTGAAAGGTGTGCCGAAAACGGGTGCCGGAACATCTTTAAGCAGATAGGGCAAGGCACCAATGTGGTCTTCATGTGCATGGGTGAGCACGATACCCGCCACTTTCTTGCTTTTTTGCTTGAGAAAAGTCATGTCCGGGATGACGTAATCCACCCCCAGCATGTAGTCTTCCGGAAACATCAATCCCACATCGATGATGAACATGGTATCATCGGATTCCACCGCCATCATATTGAGGCCGATTTCACCCAATCCCCCCAGAGGAATCAGTTTAACCACAACCGCCCCCCTCTGCTGCTACGGTACCCACTTCGGACATGGCCTCATGAACACGGGCCATGAGATCATCTTTTGTTTTCCGTGTATAATCTGATGCTTGTATTGGATTTCCCACATCGATAAGCACTCGTCTGCGGCATATCAGCATTCGCCCCTTGGGCATAATTTCATGGGTACCCGTTATGACAATTGGAATGATCGGCACCCCCGCATCCACAGCCAGCACGAAACCGCCTTTTTTAAACGGCAACAAAACGCCGTCACTGCTTCGCGTGCCCTCTGGAAAAATCATCACGGATGTGCCGTTACGAATCATGGCTGCGGCTCTTGCCAAACTCTTAAAGGCCGACTTGCGATTGGACCGATCTATACTGATGTAGCCTGCGCCGCGCATACTGCGTCCAAAAATCGGAATCTTGAACAACTCCGCTTTGGCCAACCATCTGAATTGTACCGGAAGCGCGCTCAATAGAACCGGGATATCAAAGTTGCTTTGATGGTTGGACATATATACATAGGACCGGCTTTGCCAATTAGGAACAGATCCTTTGGTTTCTACCCGTACCCCGCTCACCCAGAGAATGCTCTTACCCCAGACACGGGCCACATGGTGGACGCCATCACCGTTTCTTGAAAAAAAGGAAACCACAATTGCCAGAATCCCCAAAACGGTGGTGGCGAAGATGGTCCATGTGTATACGCAGGCCGTATGGCAAACATTGAACAGATTCTTGGGATTTGAGGTGTTTTTCATCTAATATCCATTGGGTTTTCATGCACAAGCCGCTTGTGTCATGCACGTGTCCAATTGACATATCGTTCATCAGGGAGCCGCTTATGATACCCTGATGTTGCCCCGTCAGGTTATGATTCCCAGACGATCGGAAATGTCGTCCACGGATCGAATAAGCCAGTTTCGCTGGCTTTCAGTGGCGTACTGAATGCAATTACAGCGGACCCGCTTATTCGTTCGCACCAACAGTTCACAAGCCAAACGCTCAGGTGACAGTTCAACGGCAAAGTAATAGGGCTGGCAGTCAGCATGCGTCTTCTGAACATCGCTGTAAGCCTGTTCATCCAACGGCAGCCAGTATAACCCTTGGAATCCCGGTGCGGCAAAATGGGTATCCAAATACGCCTTGAGTTTTTGATAGTCATCAGGCCGAAGTTCATCAATGACATACTGCTTCATAATGACCGCTAACTAGCATGTTTGGCTACAAAACGCAACATATATGTAATCAAATCCATAGCAACAACAACCCCTTGGGGTCTTCCCACAATTCCAACTGCCCACCCGGAGAGAAGCAGGAATCCGTCTCCCATGCCACGGCAATCTTTCCGGTGCTGAGGTGATCGCTTACCTTAATTTGACATTTGGTTTTTGGCGTTTGGATTTGAATGCTATGGTGCCCCATATCCAAAAGCAATTCTGCTGATGATGTTGCAGACATGACGCATTTTGGATTTACCCCAATGTTGCAAAAAGTTCACCATTGGTTTATTCCTCGCAAGGTGCTTTAATGCAGTTTGATTTCAATACGCTCAAGGTTTTTCTAAGCTTTTGCCATCTTTTTTATGCAACATTGGGGTTTAGCTCAAGCGAGTGGGGTCAGGCGGGAAAAAATCCCCCGGATTGGGTTTTTCCGGGGGATTGTTATTTAAGAAGAATTAAGTTTCCTCGATAACGATGGCGCCTTCTTCACAGACCTCTACGCAACTCTCACAACCCAGACACTCTTCTGCATTCACAGGTTTGGACTTACCGTCTTCCATCTCAAATACTTCAACGGGGCAGACGTCAACACACTCTTCACAGCCAACGCATTTGTCTTCGTCCACGATCGGATTAAAAGCCATAGTTTTTAACTCCTTTCAATATATAGTTTCCATTAAGCTAGATCCAACAGCTTTTATCAGCGCACCAGAAAAACGCCATACCCCAATATTTTTGGGCAGTCAAGTCTTGTTCGTGTTTTTTTAAGCATCGGTTCCGGTCATTAAAACCCGGTGCTTTTTCAACATGTACCTATCCGTCCGACACCAAACCAACCAGTGTGTGCAGGGGTTCGCCGCTCAGCCGCTCCCTTTTCGTTTTACCGTTATCGCCTAATGCCGAGAGTCGGGTCAAAAAACGATGGGGAGAAACTTCGGGCAACAAAAAGATGGCCAGCCTTTGTTTGCATTTGATGGATGGAAAGCGTTCGTCCAAATCTTTTTTACAGGCACGGGGATCCGGTTCAAAGGCCAGGCTCTGAATGATCTCCTTGATACGGGAAGGCGGTTGCATCAATTCATTTTGATGTGAAACCAAGCCCCAATTCAGGACTTCCACCGCCTCAGGAAACAGATCCAACACATGCTCGAAGGTGGCTTTG
>JASFER010000433.1:0-3981 GCA_050124755.1 Desulfobacteraceae bacterium | reverse complement strand
CCTTGATCGCACTCTCCAGAACCTCGCCTTTGACTTCCAGACCCAGTCCGGCCAGGTAATGGCTGGCATGGCCCAGGCTACAATGACAAACGTCCGGAGAGATCGGCCAATCATTAAGGATCGCCTCCCGCAACAGGGGGCAATGACAGGCATAATAACGCTTCATCTTCGCCTCGGTTGCGTGCAGATAACGGACGGCATTATAGGGCACTTTGGTGATATAGACTTTATTCCCTTCTCGCCGTCCTCCCTCCATTTCCGGATCACTTTTGATAAACTCAAGCACTTCATCATTGATCTCTATGGTGTACCAGAGTTTACGCTCATCCCGCAGCCGGGTAAGCAGGGTATCTCGTTCCTGACGTTTGAGGGCTAAAAATTCATCGATACTGCCACACTGTCGATATTTCTCCTGATCTGCCAGATCACTCTCACGCCAAACCTCGGGTGGAATCCCGTGCTGAACCTGAAACCAGGCCGCGCGCGCCTCTTTGGGCGTGATCTGTTGCGCCATTTGGGCCGTAACCGTCTGGGTATAGACGCATCTCTCCTTTTCGGCGGCGCCCAGGGGGGGGAGCGCTTCACTAAATATCCGGTTTCGCACCGTCCGACCGTGCCTTTCTTCCAGCTCATCTGCCAGCACCGCCAAAGCGTTATGGCAATCCATCACTTCTATCAGAGCCACATACAACTGACGATGATCGAGCCAGTCAGCATAATCACCTAGGGCTGTAAAATTCTCCAGGTTATTGCGCCCTTCAGTAATAAGCTGCCGGGCAAACTGCTCTACTTCCTTTTTCCCGGCGCTAGTTGTGGTTTCTTTCAGGCCCAGGTCCGTGAGAAACTGGAGAAAATCTCCAACAATCGCCATTTGTTTCTCGGTGGTATCGTCAGGAATGTTCTGCCCTTGTAGATACTCTCTGTACTCCTCAAGTTTCATGCTATTACCTCCCTGTGCTCACTACTCAAAATAGTATCTCCAATAGGTGTGTTTTCTTTCCCGCTGCTGTCTACCCGTCATTTTAGTGATCTTAATCTCAACAGCATAACATTTCGATGCAGCTTTGAGGGTGATCTCTGCTGCGTCGGGTTGAAGACAATGATTAAAAATATTTAGAATCTCCCTGCGTTCTTCCACACTCTCAATGATTCGGGCTAGACCGTAACAGACAACGCTGTCGTTTTCTATGTGGCACAGCGCCCCTTGGGGATGCCGGACCACCTGGCCGGTTTGTCGCCCTACAGTAAAACAAACCTGTGGATTTGCCTTCAGATATTCCAGTTTCTTCCCCGTCAACGCGCAGTGGAACAGTATCTTGCCCTCGACATAGCCATAATTCAGCGGCACAACGTAAGGCTTGTCCTCCATAGACAGCCCCAGACACCCTACTGTTTCCTCACGTAGAATTTTCTCCATTTCCTCACGGGATTCCTTGAATTTCCTTGCGGGCATCTTTATCTCCTTAATCCCAACTGCCTTCCTCATTGCCGTGATAGAGTGATAGCAGCGATAGTGCGCCGTGGTAGTACATAAACGATCCGGCTCCCGGCTGAACAGTTACTCCCCCTCGATTTTAGCAATCGCCGCTTCAACCTCGCGGATATGCTGGAGGTCATGTTGGGCCATGCCCTGGAGAACATGACCCACGGTACCTTGCCCAAGATCAACATCACTGGTGTCTTGCCGCAACGTCTCCGGCGTCAGATCAGCCAGAAACTTCCGCGTACTGGCATGAATAGTGTCCCACGCGGCCAGGATAGTCTCCAAATCATCCGTTGGCTCGCTGCCTACATCGACGTACTGGGGATCATCGGCCAGAAAAACCGGTAGTATTCCCAGCTTGCTCAAAGGTTGGTCGTTGCGAATGATCCAGCGGTTGAGATACACTTCCTCCACAAAAACCAGATGTCGCACATGTTCAATGGCCGACCACTTGCCCTCACCCGGCTGAGTTACCAGCACTTTGGCCGGTGTGGCACGAAGCATCTCTCTAAATTCGCGACGCACTTGTTCGAGACGTTCCATGACCACCCACACACTTTCCGGGTCGTGCGGGTCTTGCATCCGCAACCTGACCCGTTCAGGGTCTCGTCGATCGAGCTCAGCCCAGATGAGTTCATCAACGCGAATGCCATAAATCGTCATCCCATCAATACTGGCCCCATCAATGGATAGATTACTAAGATTGGCGTTGCGGATTTTGACCTCGCCGAGGTTCACGTTATCAAACTCCGCTCCACCCAAGTTTACGTCATTGAATAACACTTCGCCCAGGTTGACTCGGTGAAACACCGCTCCGGTTAAATTACGATCTTCAAACACTTCACCCATATCATACCTCCTATTGGTTGTGAAAATTCGATGCCACCGATAAACCATTCTCGCTGCATCACTTTGGCATAATCCGGTTTTGGCCAGGGTTTCTGATGCTTTTCAGGCAACAGACCATCTTTATAACAGGTCGGATCGGTGGGACGTCCCCCCAACTGCTGCCCCAGAAACACATACTGAATATCTTGTTCGGCCAGGGTCCGGGTCAGAGCGCGTTTACGAAACTGGGGATAAAAGCGACTGGCCGGGACAGAACGCACATCAACCAGCATATGGATGTGATGCAGTTTCAGTAATTCGATGAATTTTTCAATGGGGTGGGCGCTGTGGCCTATCGTAAAAAGTTTCAACATCAACTTCTCAATTTTGACAAGTTGGGCATCGGTTCTTGTATCTGTCTGTCGTTTTCAATCTACCACAAATTCGGCCTGCCCAAATACCTGACCATTGATCTTCGGCTCGATGGCGTGCTTGCCGGGATAATATTTACGGGTCGTGACCGGTGCGAAGCTGAACTTTCGATCGATGTGGATGACTTCGCCCGGCTGGATCGTTCTTTTACTCAGTTTGAATACTTTCGGTGTTTGTTTGCCATTGGCCCGCATTAGATACACCACATAGTCAATCATTAAATCCTGCGGCTGGTCGCCCAAGGACTCGATATCAAAAGAAAAAGTCACATTGCCGCCGAATGGTACGGTCTCCGGCGTTACGGTCAGATTTTTGACCGCAATCGCCGGGGGAGGATAGCCCAGCAATGCCAGCGCGTCCGGGTTTCCAGCCTTGAGCAAAGTGCGCAGGGCGTGGCTGATCAACCGGCGCATCTCGTCAGTATCATCGGTCTGCCAGCGTCGCAGCACCGCAATCACTACGTCAGGATTATCCTTTGAAATGTCGTTGAGGTTGTTGGCCACACTGCGCCGTACCGTCTCCGACTCGTCCTGCTTGAGCAGTTCCAGAATCGGCAAAATGGGCGAGGGATCGGCTTTGAGGGCAGGCAGGGCAATACCCCACGGCAGGCGGGGCCGGCAGCCCTCGCTGGACAGACGGCGCAGATGTTCATTGTCAGACTTGGCCCAAGCCAGCATCTGGGCCAGCATCCGGGCCTGGTATTTGATGATAAAGGGGCGCACCGCAAACTCGGCGGAGATTTGCTGGGTAAATTGTTCCAGCGCCGGGATGGAGGCATCATAGTCGTCCAAGCCGTAAACCTCCACGTAATCCGAGAAAACCATACAGGCAAAGCCATACTGTTTCAGATGCGGTGCGGTCTGCCGCAGGATACCCAGAGCGGTAGGGTAATCGTCAGGCAAAAAATCGTACAGTGTAATGCTGATGTGCCGCATCCGCTCTTTCAACTCGCGGGCTGTCCAATCATCATCCAGTACCCGGGCAATAAATGATCCCTTATCAAAGGGTGAATATTGTGTTTGCACCGCTTCGGCCAAATCTGACACATATTGCGGATTGAACATATTTTTTATGGGTTCAGCCATTAATTTTCTCCTGTCAGAATTTGCATATCAAGTTTTGAGAAACGCGCGTACGCCTCTCCTTTATAACGGGAACTTCCAGCGTAAGTCGGTTCACCATAGGCTTCAGCCAGACAATTACAGTAGTGCTTGAACGCCTTCAGGATCGCTACCCCA
>JASFER010000432.1:0-3984 GCA_050124755.1 Desulfobacteraceae bacterium | reverse complement strand
TACGACAAATATTTTCTCCGGCACCTGCTGTGGCTCGAAGACAGCTTCTGCGACTACTACGTCCAAAGCGACTGGTGGGGCCGCCCGGAGATTCTGGATGTCGCGTACGTCATCTTCGACTGGGAGGAGGATGCCGAGTACTGGATGGCCCAGTGCGCCCAATGGGAACCGTATGATACCATCAGCCGGCTGCGCACCTTCCTGGCAGCAGACTGCCTGACCCAATACCAGGTCCACCGCATGAACGACCGCCAGGTGATGCGCACCGCAGCGCGCGAACTGTGCATGAACGCCCACCGCATGGTGATCAAACCCAAGATCGGCTGGGCCGTGTGGGTGGACCCGCAGACCCAGAAGCCGGTGCAGCCCATCGCCGTTGAAAGCGCCCCGGACCTCGACGGCCTGCTCGACGAGCTGAAGATCCACCTGGACGCCATGGTGGCCGACCGGCAGCGCCAGACAGAGCAGTTGAATGCCAAACTGGCCGAGATGAATGCTTTTGAAAAATCGTGGGAACTTCAAAAAAGGACGTTTAAAAGCGCGCCCCAATACCTGCCCTTAAGAAATGCCGTGGATGCGCTGCGCGCCCTTCCCGACACGGTAAAAACCATGGGCAAGCTGCTGGCCACCGGGGGCAGTATCTTAGAGGCGGTGACAGATGCCGTCCGCGCAGGCAGCATGGAGCCGATCCAAAGCGAAATCGAGCAGGCCGTAGCGCCATTGGTTGAAACGGCGGAACAAGCCAAGCAGGCCACCGCCATGTTGCAGGTGCTGCTCAACGATGCAGAGACCTACGACCTTTTGTATGATTTCGGAGAGCGTTATGTGAAAGCCATGCATCCGCTGGATATAGCCGAATATGGATTGAAGGCCGCCAGCGTGATAATCACGATCATTGCATCCATCGCTGCCATGATCTACTCCGGCGGAACCAGCGGGGCCGGCTCAGCCGGAAAACTACTGGTTAGCATCAAAAGGTTAAGAGAAGCATCGCCTGTGGTTGATAAAATCTATAAAGCGCTGAAATACATGGCATACCGATCTAAGCTGCCTAAACTGATCGAAAAAGGAGTATCTAAACTTGAAAGAAGGCGAACCAGGACCAAAGGCAAGGACGGCGTGCCGGAGGTAGAAGCGCCCGATAAGATTGACAAAAATAGGAAAAAGGGCTATTCGGGTGATGATGATGAACCAAAGAAGACAGAAGTAGATTCGATAAAGGGTAAACTCAACGGCGAAGTTTATGGCCAAAAAAGACTAAACACTCTAAAAAAATATTTGAATCGCAGGGATGCCGAATTAACAATCGATGATCCGAAGCTTCCATCAAGAATGCGTGGAGCTTATAATGGCCGTGATAATAAAGTGTATTTGCGAGCCGATGCCACAGAGTATGAGGTTTGGCATGAACTCTCACATTATTTGCACCGCAAGAAGATAGGTAAAAAAGAATATATGAAGCTTGAGCGTCCAACTGGTCCAGAACAATATGTATATGATCAACTCAGAGGAAATGATAGGCGTTGGAAGCGCTTAACTCCTGAAGAAAGGGATCATGCAATGTGGTACGTAGAGGCTTCTGGAGGTGTCGCATGGTAACAGAGACGGAGGCAATTCAAATAGCAACTGATTTCATCATAAAAGAAACAGGTCAGGCTCATAAGTTGTACGGAGCAAAGTTGATTGATTTTGATAAAAGAAAAGACAGTAATGAGGGCGATAAACAAGATGTTAAATCCAAGAGCCACTGGGCGGTTTCATTTGAGACAAAAATTGAGGATGACATAATCTTAGATGGGCCAACTATTGTGCTTGTTGATACTATAACTAAAGAGGTTTTTTTCTTTCCAAACCTTATGTAGTATTTTATAGCGTGTAGATTGGGTTTAGAAGAAAGGGACCAGAGGGTCACCCATTAAAGGGTTGGTCACATCTTAAATGTTCATTATTTTCTTGAATTCCTGAATTCCGGGAACACCTTACTTAATTCTTTAAATAATACGAAAATCCAGTTGATGCAATATGGATTTCAATTTATGAAAGCCATATTCAAATCCGTCGTTTCCACATACCCTTTTGAAACGAGATCCAAGATCCAACCTTGCCGCGCCGATCTTTCCGGGCCGACATTTTCCGCCAGGGCCCTAAGTAAACGCGCAGGCAACCTCTGACATCGGCTTTGCAATCAGGGTATCTACTGAAAAATTTGATTCTCTTATAAAAAGCGGCACATGACCTCTTGTTGCTTCGCAATACAGGCAACAAGTTGCCGGTGCCACCCGCAGATCCTGATTACATAAGCGGCTACATCTCATCGGGATCGAAATCGCTATCGGGATCGGGATCGAATTCTGCCCATCCGAAAAACTTAACGCAATAATTTCTGCCGCCCAATCGACTGAGTCCAGCGGCGGTTCTTATGATCATGGCAGGGACGGAGCCCTGCCCTACGAAGACCACTTTAGGGCGCAGGCAACCTCTGACATCGACTTTGCAATCAGGGTATCTCCTGAAAAATTTGATTCTTTTATAAAAGGCGGCACATGACCTCTTGTTGCTTCGCAACACCGGCAACAAGTTGCCGGTGCCACCCTCGGACCATAAAGCATTATGGGAGCATATCAAGAAAAATGCTTCAAATGAAGAATTAAATAGGATTATCGAAATAACTACTGATATTTAGGTGAAACAATATGAATGACATTCAAATTGACAATATATCGAACGATAAGGTTGCTGAAATTATAAGAACTCAAGGCAGCCCTTTAGATTTGTCACGATACAACATTAAAGGTACTGTTCTTACGATCATGGCAGGGGCGGAGCCCTGCCCTACGAAGACCATTTTACCAGCCGCACTTCAATTCGTAGCGACTGCCTTCGTACCGGGCATACGGACGATCCAACGCTTTCAAGCGTAGGGCCGGCTTGAAGTGCCGGCCGGTTGAAACCACTGCCATCGAGATGCCTTATTGCGGCAATGCGCTCCGGTTCATTATTATAAAACCGGGCACCTCAAGGGCAATTGAACCGCAGAATATGGAACAAGGAATGTTGAATGTCGATTTGTGGCTTCGCTGCCCTCCGTCATTTCAAATCAATGGCAGAATACCTTACTTCGGCATTCTGCGGTTCCTTGTTCCATATTCGATATTCCGCTAGGCCGGTTCGGGACCGCTGATAATGTGCGCATAGGCACTGTGATTGTGAATGGATTCAAAATTTTCAGCGCTGACTGAAAACCAGGTGATATTGTCATCCTTTATCAATAGAGCGGCGATGTCGCGAACAATATCTTCCACAAACTTGGGATTTCCATAGCTCTGTTCGGTGACCCTTTTTTCATCCACCCGTTTGAGAACCGAATAGACATCGCATGAGGCACAGGACTCCACTATATCGATCATATCTTCCAGCCAGATGAAACGCTTGAAGCGCGTTCGGAGTCGCACTTCACCGCGCTGATTGTGAGCACCTTCATCGCTGATCTCCTTGGAGCATGGGCAAACCGAGGAAATGGGCACATTGACTTCTGAGACCAGATCGACATCGTTGTTTGAGTTGCTGGTGCCGATAATACGGCAGGTGTAGTCCATTAACCCGGGAGCGGCGCTAACCGGGGCTTTCTTTTCAATAAAATAGGGAAAAGTGATTTCTATGTGCGCAGAGGCCGCATTGAGATGCTTCTTCATTTGTTCCAAAATCTCAGAGAACTTCTTCAATGAAACTTCCCTCTTCAGCAAATGAAGCATCTCCACGAAGCGGCTCATATGGGTACCCTTATACTCGTGGGGAAGATCCACATACATGTTGATCGAAGCCACTGTGTGCTGCCGCCCTTCCCTTCTGTCACGTACGACAACCGGATAGCGCAAATTCTTGATACCGACTTTGTCTATGGGGATGTTACGGGTGTCACGCTGGTTCTGAACATCTTTCATGGTTTTCGCTTTTCAATAAAGGATCATCCTCAAGCGGGTGGCT
>JASFER010000431.1:0-3986 GCA_050124755.1 Desulfobacteraceae bacterium | reverse complement strand
CTTATTATTGTATCTGTTGAAATGTCCCACAAAAAGGTCTGAGTTTCTAATCCCATATCTTGCAATGGGACCCTTCTTTCTTTCTTATCCAAGAAAGTTAAGGGAACATCACTCTCAATCAGTAAAAGGGTATCGCTTTGCCAGCCTTTAATCCAAATTGTACCCGGATAAGGATCAACCGTCAAAATAGGGGAAATCATTTCATCTTCCAAACCATCTCTTGGCATAAAAATTTTTTTTAGTTCAAAAATGTCAACAATAGGATGTCCCTCGCCTTCGGAAAGGACGGCTAGATATTCATCCTTCGGAGATATTTCGACTTGCCAAACGTTACGCAATGCTGTTTCCGGTATGTTTTTAATGGTTTCAACACGCCAAGTTTTCTGAGATTTATACCATGCCTGTCCCTTACGTTCGTCTGATATTACGATTAAACCCACTGAAGGGTCAGTGTTTAGATGGTCGGAAACAACATTTTCTGCTGTAAGGACTACATGATGGCCGGATTGACAGCTGTATGAGATAAAAAAGAGAATCAACAAAATTGAATAATAAACTCTCTTCATCATATCCTCTCTTAATTGACTTATGCCATAACTATATTTATTGAGCGGATTTCCGCTTTCGCGCAAAAAAGCGTTCATTATCGAGAAACGTAAAAATAGTGCGCGTTTAAACTTGATTCTTGGGTCAAACTACCATAACTCACTGTTAAGTCAATACAATATCATTTTTTCTAATGATAGGCCATGTCCGCTTTTTAATGCTGATTCGCTTGTTGTTGAGTTTTCCTCCAAACAACGCCATTATTGTTATTTGTGGAGATAAAAACATGGGTGATAACAAATGTATTCAGAGCCCTTTCGTGTTGCAGCAGGATACCAGGACCAGCGGACGTTTGCCGGTGAGCGCCGGACTCATCTTGATTCTGATCAGCTTTTTGTGGGGAGCCAATGCGGTGAGCATCAAGTTCAGCAACCAGGGAATGCCGCCACTTATGGCCGCTGCCTTGCGCTCCCTGGTTTCCGGGGCGCTGCTATGGACTTATGCCCGCATCAAGGGCCGAACAGTGGCGTTTCCGCCGGGACAGACCCGCCACGCACTGGTGATCGGTCTTTTGTTCGGCCTGGAATTTTTGTTTGTATACTGGGGCCTCACATTTACCCCGGCCTCGCGTTCGCTTATCTTTCTTTACACCCAAGCTTTTTGGGTGGCATTAGGTGCCCATTTTTTTTTAAAAAACGACCGTCTGACCGCGACCAAGCTCTTCGGTCTGGTGCTGGCCTTCTGCGGGGTTGCGGCGGTGTTTCGGGCCCGCTCCCCGGAACTGCCGTCCCTTCATTGGATTGGCGATCTGATGGCCTTATCCGGGGCCATATTCTGGGCCGCCACAACCTTGTACGTCAAGCGCATCACCGAGAAGGTGAGTTTGAACCACTATCAAACCCTCTTTGCCCAGCTCATTTACTCCTTCCCCCTGCTGGCTCTGGGATCACTGGTGTTCGAGTGGCCCGCGGACTTAAACCTCACCCCCTTGGTATTGGCATCGCTTTTTTATCAGGGTGTCGTGGTTGCTTTTGCCTCTTTTCTGGTTTGGTTTTGGTTGGTTCATCAGCACACCGTAAGCCGCCTGACGGCTTTTGCTTTCCTGACGCCCCTTTTCGGAGTCATTCTGGGTGGGTTGATTTTAAATGAGCCGTTGACGTTATTGGTTTGGCTCGGACTGGCTTGTGTGGCCGCAGGGCTCTATGCGGTGAATCGGTAGGGTAACCAGCCATATGGGCTTTTTAACGGATACCATTTGCCGGTGAACTTGATGTATAGGACGCCTTGCATATCTTACGGCTCAAGGCTATAATTGTAGCGGCACTATTTTGACGGCCTCTTTTGTGCTGATAGAATCTTTAAGTCTGTGCACAAAATTGTCCACACAGCAAACTCCCCAGATATGAAAATATCAATATCTTTAAATAGTTGTCCATAATTCAATTTGGTATATATTTTGCATTTTCAGTAAAAGCGCCTGACAAACCAATCATCATGGTGTAAACCATACGATCCACTGCGCCAATTGGCGCCGGTTTTCATCTCCATTTATACGTTTAGAACCTGTTCCCATGCCGGAAACTGGCGGGATCCAGCCAGTTGGCTGGGGCACACATTGACTTTATCTGGGACCACACTGAGGTGCTGCGATGCAAACGAAGATTCATGGGCTCAAGGTCTTGATATGTCTGGTTATGTCACTTCTTTTGATATTTTCTGCATGCGGCGGAGGATCGGACAGGCCAGGTGGTGCAGACAATGATGGCGGCAGTTCCGGGCCAGGGGCAATAGCTGTCTGGGCGTATCCTGACGGCGCATCGATCCCGTACAGGGATGACGATAACCATGTCGTTGCCGGGGACGTTCATATAGGGGTGGTTGCATACCATTCCAGCGGGATTGCGCAAGTCGAATTTATCCTGAACAATGTAACCACATATGTATCCAATGAGACCGTCAATCCCGAGACAGGCGAATATGAATTTGTTTTGACATTGGATCCGGCTGCGTTGGCCGTCGACGGCGAATATGCGATGACCGCCGTAGCGCATCCCAATGACGGTGCTTCTACGACACCGCCGACATTGAAGATTTGGAAGGATACCGCCAGTCACGATGTATTGTATGTTGGCGGCGCAGGGTATGCGACCATTCACGCGGCCTGCCAGGCCGCCGGCGGCGGCGACATCATCAAGGTGGAATCGGGCACCTACGCTTTACCTGATCAGACAGGGTATAACTTCTCGAAGTACGTGACCATCATGCCTGAGGCAGGTGCCGACGTCGTGATTAGCTCGGGAAGTCTGCGCTCATCCTATTTGAAATTAGGGGGTCACGTTTGATTTATCCTCATCGGCCACCGATGCTGTAATTAGCAGTCAATATACCCATTTCTGGTTTGATGAGTGTACCGCCATTGGGTTCGGAAAAGATGAGCCGACGAATGATGTCGCCGCATTTCGCTTTTACAATGCCAGCGAGTATGTGGTGATCGAAAACAGTACGATTCACGATACATCGCTGGGCGCCACCCTTTCTACCGGCAATTATATTTTCAGAAATAATCATGTCTATGATGTAACCGCCGACGGTATCGGATATGACGGGCACGACATCCTGATCAGCAACAACTGGATCCATGACAACCGGTTGCCCGCCGGAGGCAGTCAGCATTGTGATTTTATCTCGAGCAATTCAGGCGGGGACCAGGTCGTGCTGCGCAACAACACATGCTACAGCGGCAGTCATCAGGGAATAAAGATGGGCGGATATATGGATGGAAGAGATCAGCCCTATTCGAACGTTGCTATCGTCAATAATCTGTTTGCCAAAGTTGTGGACAGTGCGGTGAATATTCAATTTTTGAATGTCGGGCAAAGATACCGCAATGTACTGGTCGAGCATAATACGTTCTGGAACGGATCGAATGTGTTTTTGGTCAGAGACAATGCAATTTTGGAAGATATTGTCGTAAGAAATAATATCTTCGGCCCCAATGTGGTCAGTTCGTACAGTTTGTCGGAATTATACATGGATTACAACTGCTTCAATAACGGGGTCGCCTCGGGTGCTCATTCGGTTACCGGTGATCCGCAGTTTATGAACGAAGGAAACTGGAACTTCGACCTGGAGGCGACATCTCCGGCAAAAGCAAAAGGATTTTATTTTTCCAATATCGCATATGACATCGACTGGGATTTAAGGAGTGCAACCACGCCAACCATGGGAGCATATGAATAGGAGAATACCATGAACACTCTGAAAAAATATATTAACGGATTTATGTCGATTTACTCCTATAAAAAGCATATGTTTTGTGCTCTTCTCACGATTGTAATTTTCTCCTGTGGAGAAAGCGCTGAGGAAAAAAGCAATCGTATGGCGGACGATAATCCAACTGAATATGAAGATGGCGTATTGGTTGATTCTCAGAACAGATT
>JASFER010000430.1:0-4002 GCA_050124755.1 Desulfobacteraceae bacterium | reverse complement strand
CTGCAGCCTATATTTCCAGGTGTTTTCCCTTCTAATCAGACCTATTGTGCCCCTCCGCCAAAATGCCTATGATGAAGCTGTTCGGATCAACGCCGCACCCGTCAACCATGCGGAGAATCTCCAGTGGCAAAAGCAAACGAAACAGCGGAAAAATTACTGACTGTCGTACAGCAATTCGTTGATGCGTCGCGTCCCGGCAAAAGGAATCATGCAACGGTGGCACTGGACAGCGCATTTGAAAAGGATTTGGGTCTGGACAGTTTGTCGCGGGCGGAGCTGATTTCACGTGTGGAACGCGCTTGGGATCTCTCCTTTGCCGAACAGGTTTTCGCCATGGCTGAAACACCGAGGGACCTGCTGCGCGCCATCCCCCAATCAGGCGTTCGTTCTCCCACGGCTCAGGCAGAACAGATTCAAGTCCTGACATCCCAAGCCGATGGCCACGTCCCCGATCGGGCCGATACATTTCCAAGTGTGCTCGACTGGCATGTGCAGGCGCACCCGGATCGTCTGCATATCCATCTTTACGGCCAGGACGAGGCCATTGAACAGATCACCTACGCCGGGTTGCGCCAAGGGGCCGAAAAAGTTGCCGCCGGTCTTTTGGACCTGGCATTGCTGCCGGGCCAGACCGTGGCCATCATGCTGCCCACCGGCACAGACTATTTTTATAGCTTTATGGGTATCCTTATGGCCGGAGGTATCCCCGTACCGCTGTACCCGCCGGCCCGTTTAACCCAGATTGAAGATCACCTGCGCCGCCATTTGGATATTCTGAACAACGCCAGGGTCCGGTTCCTGATCACCATTTCCGAGGCGCAACCCATTGCCAGACTGCTGAAATCGCAGGTCGCCAGCTTGAGAAAAACAGTCGGGGTGGACGAGCTCTCCACGGCGGCAACCCATCGGTCCCGGCCCCCATCCAAGGCCGCCGATATCGCCTTTTTACAGTACACCTCCGGCAGCACGGGAACCCCCAAAGGCGTGGTGCTGACGTACGACAACCTGCTGGCCAATATCCGTGCCATGGCCAAAACCTTCGACGTTGACGCATCCGATACCTTCGTCAGCTGGCTGCCGCTGTATCATGACATGGGTCTCATCGGGGCCTGGTTGTCCAGCCTCTATTGTGCCATGCCGTTGATCCTGATCTCCCCCCTGGCCTTTTTGACACGGCCGTCCCGATGGCTCTGGGCCATACACAAGCATCGCGGCACCATTTCCGCCGGACCGAACTTTGCGTATGAATACTGCCTGGCCAAGATCGACGACGCTGAGATTCGAGGCCTGGATCTGGGTTCCTGGCGCCTGGCCGTCAATGGCGCCGAGCAAGTCAGCCCGGCCACCATTCACCGCTTTCAACAACGTTTCGGCCCCTATCATTTTCGCGCCGAGGCCATGACTCCCTCCTACGGACTGGCGGAAACCTCGGTGGGACTGGCTTTTCCCGCACTGCACCAGGCCCCCGAATTCGATCGTATTCAGCGCGACGTGTTCATGCGCACCCGCCGCGCCGTCCCTGCCGGAGACGACGATACCAATGCCTTAACCTTTGTCTCATGCGGTCAGCCCCTGGAGGGACATCAGATTCAGGTGGTGGACGCCGCAGGGCTCGAAGCTCCCGAGCGGGAAGAGGGCCGCCTGCTGTTCAAGGGCCCTTCCTGCACCTCCGGATACTACCGCAACCCGGAAAAGACAGCCGCTCTGTTTCATAAGGATTGGCTCGATTCCGGCGATCTGGCCTACATTGCCGAAGGCCAGGTCTATCTCACCGGCCGGTCCAAGGACATCATCATCCGTGCCGGGCGGAACATCCATCCGGCTCAACTGGAGGAGGCCGTGGGCAACATCGAAGGGCTGCGAAAAGGCTGCATCGCCGTCTTCGGCAGTGCCGATCCGGTATCCGCCACCGAGCGACTGGTGGTTCTGGCCGAAACACGGGAGACAGCCCCCGATCGGCTCGAAAGCCTGCGCCGGGAAGTCAATGCCGTGGTCGTGGATCTGCTGGGGGCGCCACCGGACGATGTGGTGCTGGCGCCGCCCCATAAAGTGCTCAAGACATCCAGCGGTAAAATTCGCCGGGCCGCCAGCCGCGAGCTTTACGAGAGCGGCGCAATCGACAAAAGACAACGCGCCGTATGGTGGCAGTTCGTGCGCCTCTCCTGGCAGGCCGTCATGCCCCGGGTGCGGCGCATGCGGCACAGCACCGGCGCATGGCTTTATGCCGGTTACATCTATCTGCTGCTCATCGTCCTGGCGCCCTTCACCTGGTTGGCAGTGGTCGCCGCCCCGGGGTTCTCCAATGCTTACGGCGCCATGCGCAGGTTTTCCGGAATGCTCTTCTTCTTCGCCAGGATTCCCGTCGCGGTCCATGGCTTGGAAAACCTGGCGACATCAGATCATTGTATTGTTGTCTCCAACCATTGCAGCTATGCGGACGGCGCGATTCTGGCGGCCGCACTTCCGAAGAACATCAGTTATGTGGCCAAACGGGAATTGATGAACAACCTGGTCAGCCGTTTGTTCCTGCAACGCCTGCGCACAGCATTCGTCGAGCGCTTTGACAGCAAAAAGGGCACCACCGATGCCCGCCACGTGATCAAGGCCGCCCGCCAAGGCAATTCCTTTATCTTCTTCCCGGAGGGCACCTTTTATCGCATGCCCGGCCTGCAGGCCTTTCGCATGGGGGCCTTTCTGGCCGCCGTAAAGGCCGGTGTACCGGTTGTGCCGGTAGCCATCCGCGGCAGCCGGTCCTTATTGCGCGGCGACACCTGGTTTCCCAGGCGCTCCCCGGTCAGCGTAAGGGTTTGTGCGCCCATCACCCCCCAAGGCAATGACTGGGATGCGGCCGTCGAACTGCGGGATGCCGTCCGGGCGCAGATCCTCAAATATTGCGGAGAGCCCGATCTGGCCGGATGACACATCTGGGTACCCTGATGGCAGAATCACGCCTATCTGTCATGCGGTAGCAAATCAATTGACTTTACAACAAGTTATGGTAGATTGCCGCAAGAAACAGGCTAAAACGTGCATCATAAATTGAAAAAAGAGTAAGGTAATACACTGAAATAAGTTAAGCGCATTTGAGCCGCACTTAACGGGACACTGCCGGCATACCCTGTCAAAGGGATTGGCCTGAAAGTCGCAAAACACACGGGTTGTGATCAACATCACAGCACTATCCTCAATTCTTGGCTATGGTAACAATGTGCAGGAATTTCCTGAACAGCGCGTGATGGACCCGTTACCAATATGTTGCAATGATCCACAAAGTGACCGGGGAAAAGGCTATTCGGCTTCGGCAAGAAAAGGAGGGTATTATGGACAGAGTGTTGTTTCAGCGCGTTGCAAGGGGGTACCGTGCTGTGCGGGGCGAGGTCGTTCGCCGCGTGCAACTCAAGTTGAAGGCCGCCGACTCGGGCCCTGGTGATATTGACGGCATCTTCGGTGGGGATACCGAAAGAGCGCTTAAGGATTTTCAGCGCAAACGGGATCTCCAGCCCACCGGCAAGGTCACCGGCGATACGTGGACCAAGCTAATGGATGAAGACCCACCGAGTATATTTAGTCGTAGCCTCCAGCTGACAGGGGATTTCGAAGGCCACGGGTTTCAGAAAATCGCCGGCAATTTTGACGATGCCGGCCTCACCTGGGGGATCATCGGCTTTACGCTCAAACATGGCGAACTGCAAAAAATTTTTGAAGAAGTTCAACAAAAGCATCCAGCACTGCTCGACCAGGCATTCGGTCCCCTTAAAGCAGAGCTGATCGGCATGTTCCAAAGAAGCCTCCGGGACCAAATCCACTGGGCCAACGACATTTCCATCGGAATTAAAAAATACCGCGTCGAACAACAATGGGAGGATGCATTCGAGTTATTGGGCTCTTTTCCTCAAGTTCAAGAGATTCAGCTAAAGCGTGTCCATAAATATTGGGACATTGCCGTAAGGGACTCGGAGCGCTTCCAGTTGGAGACGGAAATGGGCATCGCCCTTTGTTTTG
>JASFER010000429.1:0-4006 GCA_050124755.1 Desulfobacteraceae bacterium | reverse complement strand
ACCGGTGGATGACATGGCATCGGTGTATGTCCGGGACAAGGATTGTCTGGCCTTATCGGCAGCCATGCCGGGTCTGGTGGGGGCCACCATGCGATCGGGCGGCGTCCTGGCCGGCTTCAGACACTCCATAAGCCACCGGCCGGAAGCGGCCCAATCCAATCAACAGGGCGGCGTCTTGTCGATTAAGTTGTTTAATCTATTGATAAAAGAAATTGGCCTGCGACTTTTACGGCAAGGGATACTGGTTAAAGGGGATGATCTTCAAGACCTGATGACAGCCCTGTCTGAACATGATTGGAAGCATTGTAAAAATGTGGAATTGAACGCTCAAAAGGTTGATACGGATACCCTGAAGACGATGGAATGGCCACAAGGCCCCGGATTCCTCTGTCTGCAAGTGACTGTCGGCTGCAAGTGACTGTCGTGTAGCCACAAAATAGATCTTTATGGTAACATGAAGAATACGTCTTACTTTGGGTAACAACCATGCTTCAAGCTGCTACTGTTAAATGCGATTACAACTTTACCCGTACCGCCGGTCGTCAAATGGGAGAGGCCATACAACGGCAGTTGGGTCGTGTCCCCAAGGCCTGCTGGCTTTTTTGTGCACCGCTGAGCGGGATAGAGGAATTGCTCAAGGGCATCTGCGAGGGCGCCGGCACCGATCAAATCATCGGATGCACCAGCGATGGCGAGATTTCCAGCGCCGGTCTGAGTATGAATTCGGCCGTGTTGGCCGGCGTCGTTTCCGACCATATCGACTTTGAAATCGTGTCGGTACAGGGACTGAAAAAGGACAGCGCGGCCGCCGGCCGGCAACTGGCTGGTGGTTTCTCATCCACGCCGCAGTGCCTTCAGATTTTCTCCGATGGCCTGACCGGCAATGGCTGTGCCATCATCGAGGGGATCGCTTCGGTGATGGGTGATCGTATCCCCGTGACCGGTGGTGCCGCCGGAGATAATGGCCAATTTATCAAAACCCTGCAATTTTGCGGCAGCCGGATTTATACGGATACGGTTTGCGGGATTGCTTTTTATGGAGATTTTCAATTAGGAACCGGCCTTGACAGCGGATGGACGCCCATTGGTGTGCCCAAACAGGTGACCAAAGCACAGGGCAGAATTGTTTATGAATTGAACGGGGAGCCCGCCCTGAATGTCTATGAACGCTTCCTGGGCAACCATGCGCATAAATTGCCGGCCATCGGTGTGGAATATCCTTTAGGTTTTAATACATCTTCAACGGGTGTAAGTGAGGAGGATATCTATATTTTGCGTGCCACCATGTCCGTGGATCGCAAAGCGCGCTCGATCACCTTCGCCGGGGAGATCCCCGAAGGGGCCCTGGTCAACCTGACATGCGGCGACAACACCTCTGTCCTGGAGGCCGCCGAGACGGCCGCCAGGCAGGCCCGGTCCGCCTTCGGCGATGTGATGCCGGAAATTATTTTTTGCTATTCCTGTATGGCCCGTAAAATTGTGCTGGGCAGCCATACCGAGGAAGAGATCAAGCGCGTTCAAGCGGAATTCGGTTCACAGGTTCCCCTGATCGGCTTCTACACCTATGGCGAATTCTGTCCCACAGGATGTGCGGCATCCAATTACCTGCATAATGAAACCATTACGCTGAACGTGGTGGGGACTTGAGCCATGAACCAAGAACGAAGCAAGCAGCAACGGATCCACGATCTGGAAAGACTGTTGGAACAGGCCGAACGTAAATCGGACATCCTGACCAATCTGCTTAAAGAGGCCTCATCCGAATTCATGCAGGCCTTGGACAAGGTGAGCCAGTCGGAAACCAATTTCCGGACCATCATCGAGAATGCACCCGAGGCGATTTACATGTTCGACCTCCACACCCGCCGCATTATGGATTGCAATCCGTTTACCACCGAATGGCTGGGTTACTCTCGCAAAGAGCTTGTCGGCATGGGGGTGGAAGAAATTCTGGATCCCGATTCCGAAGGGGTGGACGATAACATTCGTAAAGTCCTGGCAGATGGTTTTGTGCACATTCAGGAGAGACGGTTCAGGACCAAGTATGGTGCCCTGGTGGATGCCGAAGTAAACGGCACGGTGGTCGAGATTCAGGGGAAAAAATGCTTTGTCGCTCTGGTGCGGGACATCACCGAACGCAAGAAAATAGAGGCTTTGCTGCGCTATAAAGAGCTTTTTCAAAATGTCATCGATCCGGTATTTATCAATCATTCCCAGGGGTATTTCCTGGAAGTCAACGATGTGGCCTGCGAGCGCCTGGAATATTCGCATAAAGAGTTGCTGCAACTCACTTTCCGGGATATTGTGCGTACGGAGCATTACGCGTTGTTGAACCGCATGGCGATGAGAATCAGATCGGGTGATGCCGTCCATTTCGAGGTGGAAGCCGTCACCAAAACCGGGAAACTGATTCCCTTCGAGTTTCACTCCAGGTTCATCGAGTTTCAGCGCAAACCGGCCATTTTGAGTGTGGCCCGCGATCTCAGCGCCCGCAAACAGATGGAAAACACATTGATCAGAACCGAGCGGCTCTCGGCCGTTGGCGAGATGGCCGCCGGCGTGGCCCATAATTTTAACAACCTGCTGCAAATGATTTTGGGTGCCGGCGAAACAGCCCTGGCCAAGATGGCCGCCGGCGAGATCCGCAAAAGCCGTGAGGTGCTGCTGGCCCTCAATGAAGCCTGCCAGCGCGGGGCGGATATTGTCCGCCGGATCAAAGACTTCACCTCGGCCAAGAGCGACGACATGGATGAGGCCAGAGTATTCGACCTGGGTGAATTGATATCCGAAGCCGTTCAACTGACCAAACCCCTGTGGGTCAATCCGGGCCAGCAGCATAAGTATACCTTTAACTACATTCGTCCCATGGGCGCCCTGATCAAGGGCAATCCCTCGGAGTTGTACGAGGTGCTGGTCAATATCATTAAAAACGCCCTCGAGGCCATGCCGGACGGAGGAGATCTCTCCATCATGGCGGAGGTCATTGATGGGAAGGTCAAACTTTCCATTACCGACAGCGGCATCGGCATCCCGGAGGAAAACCTGCCGCGTCTGTTTCAACCGTTTTTTACCACCAAAGGAGTGAAAAGCAGCGGCCTGGGGCTCTCTTCCAGCTATGGCATTATCAAAAAGCATCGTGGGGAGATTACCGTCAAGAGCCTTCCGGCGCAAGGAACGACATTTACCATCTTTTTACCCAAGGCACAGATTCCGGCAGACAAAAAACGCCACACGCTGCCGTCGAAGCGGGAAATGACTTTGCCCAAAATCAAATTCCTGGTCATCGACGACGAGAAGAATATTTTAAAAATGCTGGAGCTGTACTTCGAGGGCTCATCCGTTGACCTGACGACGGCCAAAACGGCCCACCAGGGATTGCAGGCGTTCTATAACAATCACTATGACGTGATCCTGTGCGATTACGGTATGGACGATATGAACGGTTTACAGTTCTGCAAGGCAGTAAAAGATCATGCCGAACAAAACGGACGGCAGAAGCCGCCGTGTTTGCTTTACACGGGATTGAATCAAAAACTGGATAGGAATGAATTGGATCGTTGCGGTGTGACCGGTGTCGTACGCAAACCCATTTCGTGCGCGCAGCTGCTAGGTATTATTCATGATACCATCTCCAAGGCGGAGCTGGAAGAGAACGGGCTTGTCACTTGTCCAACTACTCATAACGAAAGCACAGACAGCTGAAAATGACTTCTGTGTGTTGACACTGACGTATGATGGTGATTGACATGAAAAAGAAAAAACGCAAGCTTCGTGAAAAGCTAAGGAACAGGCCGAAAGCCCGCAACATTTCCAAAAAGAAAAATAAGAGCGCCGCCGGCAGGTCCCAATCCGAAAGTGATCATCTTTCCGCTGTTGAAATGGCAGATCAAGGTGCAGAGGTCATGTCCCAGGTCATTTGGGATTTTGCCGGGCCTCTATTGGAAACCTGCTCTGATCTGGACTCCGAGAAAAAAGCGATCTCCCTGGCCATCTTTATATGGAATGC
>JASFER010000428.1:0-4074 GCA_050124755.1 Desulfobacteraceae bacterium | reverse complement strand
CGGGGCGGAAGGTGTTGGCCTGTTGCGCACGGAATTTCTATTTCTGGAACGAGAACAGGAACCAACGGAACAAGAGCAATTTGAAGTATACCGCGATATCGTGCAGGCCTTGCGGGGAAAACCGGTCATTATTCGCACATTGGATATCGGCGGTGATAAGCCCCTGCCGTATATGCCCATGGCATCGGAACAAAATCCATTTCTGGGCGAACGCGGTATTCGGCTTTGCATCGACAAACCGGAGCTGTTGACCAACCAATTGCGGGCTATTTTGCGTTCAGCCGTCTTCGGTCCGCTGCGGATTATGTTTCCCATGGTTACGGATCTTTCCGAGTTCAAAAAAATTCGGACCATCGTAGAATCAGTGCGCAGCGAGTTAAGTGCTCCCGAAGTAGAGCTGGGGGTGATGATTGAAGTCCCGTCCGCTGCGTTGACGGCCGGTGCGCTTGCTGCGGTTGTGGATTTTTTTTCCATCGGGACCAATGACCTGACCCAGTACACCCTGGCCATCGATCGGATGCATTCGAAACTGGCCTACCGTTTGGACGGGCTCCATCCGGCTGTATTGTGCCTGATCGATCGAGTGGTTCAGGCCGCCGCAACATACGGCAAATGGGTCGGCGTGTGCGGCGAACTGGCTTCCGATACGCAGGCCATACCGCTGCTTGTCGGACTCGGCGTTCACGAATTGAGCGTCACCGTTCCGGCTGTTGCCGGTGTCAAGGCAAAGGTGCGGTCACTATCACTGCACCATGCGCAGGATCTGGCTCAAAAAGCCTTGCAGTGCGCCACGGCGGATCAGGTAAGAGAACTCAGCCCGAAAACATGACGATTCGAAGCTATCCGCAGTTTATCCTCTTTTCAACAATCTTCCTTAATGACTAATGGAGGCATTCGTGACAACCAAATACCAACGATACCGCTCGGCAGAAATGCATGTGCCCGCACAAACCTGGGCATGGAATTTGTACGGCGCGGGCATGGAAAATATTGGCCGCAACAACCGACCTGAAACCCTTTCCGTTCCGGAACCGGACGAAAACCAGATGCTCGTGCGCATCGATAGTGTGGCGCTTTGCTTCTCCGACGTAAAGGTGATCAATATGGGGGGGCGGCATCCCAAACTTTACAATCGCGATCTGGCCAGTGAGCCAACCCGATTGGGGCATGAAACGTCACTGACCGTTGTCAAGGTAGGGCGCAATCTGCAGGACAGATATCGTCCGGGGCAACGGCTGGCGGTGCAGCCCGATATCTATCAGAACGGCAAGAGCACAGCTTACGGCTACACCATACCTGGTGGGCTGATCCAATACCATTTGATCGGCCCGGAAATGCTCGACACGGATGAGGGCGCCTGCCTGCTGCCCATTGAAGGCGACCTTGGCCTTGGCTACGCCGAATCCTCATTGCTGGAGCCTTGGGGGTGTGTCATGGCGGCGTACACCCAGCGACGACGCCTGGAACCGAAAAAAGACGGCATGATGTGGATCGTCGGGCGTCCCGGGGATCAGCGTGAATATGATTTTTCTTCCGGTCTGGATGCGCCCGGCACCATTGTATTGACCGACGTGCCGCAGGCGATAAAAAAGCTGGTTTCCAAAACCACCGCTCAGATCCTCATCCGTGATGGCCTACAAGTTGACGCTTATGCGGGCATGGTCAATGAACTCACCGACGATAAAGGGTTTGACGATATTGTCGTACTGGATCCCGCAAGCAGTGATGCCGTCGGCACCATTGCGCAACACATTGCGCGACGCGGTACGCTGAATCTGGTCGGTGAGACGCCCTTGGATGGGATGGTTCCGGCCGACGTCGGCCGACTTCACTATGACTACATTGCCTTTCTCGGCACTCAGGGGCCGGATGTCGCCGCTGCATACGGCTCGGTGCGCAATCGATGCGAACTTGTGCCTCAAGGGGTTGCCGTATTTGTCGGCGCCGGCGGTCCCATGGGGCAGATGCACGTCCAGCGTGCCATCGAGCTTCCCGATGGTCCAAGAAAAATTATTGCCACCGAGGTGAACGCCCGACGTTTGGCGGCGCTTGAACAACGGGTGGCCCCCATCGCGGCCAAAAACAACCGGGAGTTGATCTATCTTAATCCCAGGCTTAATCCCCGGCAAGACGATGGTGATTTATATGACCATGTCATGCAAATCACCCAAGGACGTGGTGCCGATGATGTGGTCGTCTGTGTGCCGGTCGCGGAGGTCATGGCGCAGGCCGCGACATTGATGAATCCCAATGGCATGCTGGTCTTTTTTGCCGGTGTGCCCAACGGAACAATGGCGCCGCTGAACCTCAGCGCCGTTTATATGGACAATGCCCAATATACAGGCACCTCCGGCTTGACCATCAATGACCAGGCGCTGGTCATGCAACGGGCTGCGGAAGGGCAATTGTCGACGAGTCGAAGCGTAGGAGCTATCGGAGGCATGTTGGCCGCAAAAGAAGGGATTCAGGCCATGATAGAGGGGCGCTATCCCGGCAAGATTGTCATTTTTCCCCAGATTCACGATTTGCCGCTGATGGGGCTCGATGAGCTAAAGGACAAAATTCCCGAGGTCTCCGCCAAGCTTGAAGCCGGCGATGCGTGGACAACTGCAGCGGAAGAGGTCCTCATCGAGACGTATTGGAAAGGATGAACAATGATATATACGGTTACGCTCAATCCAGCCATCGACCGCGAGTTGGTGGTTTCAAATATAAAATGTGACACGGTTTTACGTGCAACGGAATGGCGTGTCGATTTTGGCGGCAAAGGGTTCAATGTCGCAAGGATGCTAAACGTCCTCGGAACACCCAGTGTGGCGCTGGGATTTGCAGGGGGCGGCAATGGGAAAATGCTTCACGACGGGCTTCGAGCCATAGGAATCGAGACCGATTTTAACTGGGTGGAAGAAGAAACACGCACCAATGTCAGCATTGTCGCTTCAGATTTTTCGCAGTATGTAAAAGTCAATGAGCCGGGGCCGACCATTTCAAAAGTGCATCTGTCGGCATTGGAGCAGAAGATTCGAGGGCTCGCGCAAGCGGATGACTGGTGGGTACTGGCCGGCAGCCTTCCACCGGGTGTACTGCCATCCATTTATGCAGATCTGATTTCGATCATCCAGACAGCCGGCGGCCATGTCATTTTGGATACCAGCGGTGAGGCTTTGTACCACGGCTGCAAGGCAAAGCCCTTTCTTGTCAAACCAAATACCGCGGAGGCGCGAAAATTAACAGATCTGGATCTTGATAATCCCTCACAGCTGGCCAATGCGGCGGAAGCCATCCGGGCCATGGGTCCTGCGCATGTCATCATTTCAATGGGAAAAATGGGCGCTATAATGGCTAACGGGAAAAAAATCTGGACGGCTCAGAGTCCGGAGATAATCGAACTCAATCCGATCGGAGCAGGCGATGCAATGGTCGGCGGATTGGTTTGCGGATTATCTCGTGGGCAACGTCTGCGGGAGGCGTTCGCACTGGCGATTGCATGTGGGGCTGCCACTGCGGCTCAGCGGGGCACCAGCGTCGGCACGACCGGCAAAATAAACGATCTGTTGGCCCGGATTGATCTGCGTGAAATCGGAAACAGTGACAACACCTCTTCCCGGCAAGCCGGGTCCTGATGAGGTATTCAGGCAAGGTATTTAACAACGATACAATGACATCTTTGGTTCATGAGAGAATAATCCGATGAGTTACACGATTAAAGAGGTAAAGTGCTATCCGCATCCGGCGGATACTGTTCTTCAGGCAGTACTAGGCGCCATTGAAGGACTGGCTGCGAAAATCATATCCCAGAATAAAACAGCGGGACATCTGGAAGTTCAATTCGACAAGAAGATTTTGGGAAAAGTCCTTGGTGAACGAACTCGCATGGAAATCAAGATAGACGCGTTGTCGCCGGAAGAAAGCAGCCTCGCCCTATCGGCATATCCGCTTGATGCCCTTGGTCGCAGATTGATGTTTGGTGCACGCAAAGGGGTCACCAGAACAGTTCTCAACTGGTTTACCGCCCACTTGGAGCACCGCTTGCCCAACAAACAGAATCAGAATTAGATTTGTAACAAAGATCAG
>JASFER010000427.1:0-4076 GCA_050124755.1 Desulfobacteraceae bacterium | reverse complement strand
CATGCTCGACGCAGGATTCAGCGGCGTCGTCCACAAGGCCGCCATGGATCAGCTGTTAGCGCAAAATCGGATTCTCCAAGGAGAGGTGAAGGGGAATTTCCGAGCCCACCTCGACCATGGCGCGCCAGGCCGCTCGTCCATCGAAGGCAAGATACGGGTCCGGAAATTCAACCTTCCCTGGAAAGCCGTGGGCGGATTACACGTTTTGCAGGCCAACATAGAAGGTCAAAAGGATGGTTTCACGATCACTTCAGCTGATTTGAAATTGAACGAACAGCCGCTGCAATTGTCCGGCAGCGGAACCTTTAAACCGGAGACCCTCGACCTGCAAATGCAATTAAAAGCCAAAGCATTGGATGTCGACCAGCTTGCCGGGGAACTGACGAAGGATGAACCGGCATCGAAAACCCGGCCATTGGCACGGGCGGCCGTGATGCCGGTCAGCGGCCGATGGACGGTGGAAATCGATCGACTGACCTATGACCGCTATCAAATCATGCCGTTGCATGC
Organism: Desulfobacteraceae bacterium; assembly: GCA_050124755.1. Classification (GTDB taxonomy): domain Bacteria; phylum Desulfobacterota; class Desulfobacteria; order Desulfobacterales; family Desulfosarcinaceae; genus JARRKU01. The sequence goes on along the minus strand of JASFER010000427.1, from coordinate 3,566 downwards.
GGCCATTGCGCGAGCGGATCGCCAAACCCTTGTGGACATAACCGCGGCCGGATTTTGCGGTATCCAATTACCCGGAAAAATTCGCCTGTCCGACGGCACCGCCCGGATGGCCTTTCAACCCAGGGCCGAACGAGCGGCGCTTCAGGACACCGGCACGTGCCTGATCGATGCCCGGCGGACCGAGAAACTGGAGGGGACCATGGATGTCGAAGGCAACCTGGTTACCTCCGGAAAAAATCGAGACGACTTCATCGCCAACTTAAAGGGCGATGTCCGCATTCGAATCGATGACGGCCGCGTGCGCAACGCCGGTACGGCCGGACTGTTTACCAACCTGCTGGCTTTTCTTTCGGTGAATCAATATCTCAAAGACGGTGTGCCGGATCTGAGCAAAGACGCGTTTCAATATAAAAGCCTTGAATCCCAACTGGTGTTCAAAGACGGTTTCATGCGCATCAAGGATGGGATTCTGAAATCCAATTCGGTGAACATTGTGGCCGACGGCCGTTATCTCCTGGCTCAAAAAGAGCTGGACCTGGTACTGCTGGTGTCGCCCCTGACTTCGGTGGATTGGGTCGTCGAAAAAATTCCCATCCTCGGCAATATTCTCCAAGGCACCCTGATTGCCGTTCCCGTCAGTGTCAAAGGCTCCGTCGCCGACCCCAAGGTGGTCCCCCTGTCGCCGTCGGCCGTGGGCTCACGCCTGGGAAGTATTTTAAAACGCACCCTCAAGACCCCGGTGCGTATCATTGAGCCCCTTTTAAAGGACGATGCTGAGCAGGATTCACCACGGCAATAGGGGAGGCCTTACTTTGAACCGCAGAATATCGAACAAGGAATAACGAATGTCGATTTGTGGAGTCGCTGCGCTCCGTCATATTATATCAATGGCAGAATACCTTACTTCGACATTCTGCGGTTCCTTGTTCGATATTCGATATTCATTGTAGCGCCTATGTCCATCCTTCAAAAGCGCTGACGGCCTGCACAAAGGCCGCCGGCAGCCGGACAACGGTTTTGGCCTGGTAGTCATAGCAATAGTTGGTGGTGAAACCTTCGGCGCAGATGCTGTCGCCTCTGAATATGCGGTATTCCATGACAAAGCGTTTGGACTTGATGGAATTGGTTCGGCAAGTGACTTGGATGCTGTCGTTGAGAAAAAGCTCCTGTTTGTATTTGCAGTTGGCTTCGCCCACAATCATGCCATAACCCTCGATGTCCAGTTCCGAGTAGCCCAAACGGTTCAAGTAGGCAATGCGCGCTTCCTGAAAATAGGAGAAATAGTTCTGGTATCCGACATGGTTGCCGTAATTCAAATCACTGCTGCGTACAGTCAATGGAATGGAGAATTTGTCGTTCTTCATGGACGCTCCGGATTGTTCAACTTGGGGAATTGTTCAGCTTGGGGTTGTTCCAGTGGCGCCGGGAGTCGCGCCGGGTCTTTTTGGCCAGGTTTTTTATCAGTGCTTCGGTCAAGTCGATGCCGGTTTGATTGGCCAGGCAGGCCAGCACAAACATCACGTCGGCCAGTTCGTCGGCCATATCGCCCTCCGGCTCCTCGGCCTTAAAGCTTTGTTCACCATAGGTGCGCGCCATCAGGCGGGCCACTTCACCCACCTCTTCCATTAAAACGGCCAGATTGGTCATTTCGTTAAAATAGCGCACGCCGTGGGTTTTGACCCATTGGTCCACTTGGGCCTGATACGCGTCAATGGTTAGGCGACGCATGGGTCCTCCATTATTTTCTCGTTTCATATGTTGTCATAATAAGACCCGGTGCGGATAACCAGATGAGCAATAGAGATTTATGCTCAAATCGATGCTTATAACCGGCCGGCACAGAGGCCGGCCCTACGTTTTAAATGCGGCGCCCGTGTGCCCAAAAGGTGTTCGTATGGCCGGCCTCTGTGCCGGCCTGACATCAATTGTTTTATAACCCCTTCCCCTCAATCCCCTCCCGTAAGGGAGAGGGGCTGAGGTATAGTCCTGCTTATACTGGTCCTGTTGCTGGTCAATACGCCTTTTGTTCCCCAACTTTTTTCAGCGCGGTCACCAGGGCCGCCTTGTGCAGGTCGGCGGCAATATGCACCGGGCTTTTACCGGTAATCGGGTCCCAACTGGAAGGATCGGCCACACAGAAAAACTGGGTTTCCAAACCCACACGCACCTGGGCTTCCGAAACGGGTAGACCGATGATGCGCCGGGCGGCATCCCAAGTGGCACCGCAAGGGGCCCCTCTCAACGTTTTCACCGCCGATATCAAACCATTTTCCACTACCACCTCGTAGACCGGCTGCCCATAACGCTGTCCGTAAAGCCCCAATCCCTTTTGTTGGGTCAGCGCGCAACAGACCCGCGGGGTGAGCGCTTCCTTCATGGGCGGCTTCTTGCCCGAAGCAACGACGGGGATGTTGAGCCGGCTGCATATTTCCGCCAAATAGAAACTCAGGTCGGGATGCTTCAAATGATCCAGAACCAGGTCGGCGCCGGCCGGCTCGGGCAGATAGGGGGCGGCATCGTCTATCACCGGCGGCAACGCCTCGTCGATGGAGATGATTTTGAGTTCGATCTCTTCGGGGCTATATTGATCGATAGCTTTGATTTTGCCCAGGGCGCTGTCGTTTTGCTGATAAACCCATATGATTTGGTGTTTGTGTTTGGCGTCTTGGTTTTGATTTTGCGGTGACATGATTTATTTTTCATCCCTTTGGCAGGCGTGTTTCGTAGGCCTAAATATAAAAAAAGACCGGGTGGCTGTTGATCTCAAAGCGACCCGGTCCCTTTAATTATTGATAATAGGATGTCAGTCTAATCTAAGCTTGCGGGGCTTGCGGGGTTAACCCAAAAGGTGTTCCGCAAACCCGCCATTGATCGTTTTCTTTGACCAGTTCAATGGTTGCATCCACCGGGTAGTCTCTGCCGATGCTGAACAGCTTGCCCACCAGCATGAAGGCTGGATTGATACAGACCCGCGTCGTACCGGATAAATGGACCTTCATCGAATCCTTTTGGGTTGTCACAATGCTGGCGTGCAGATGAAGGAACTTATGACGCAGATATTTGGTGTCCAGACCGCGCTGAGAAGCCTCGGTTTCTTTTTGGATCAGGTAATCGTTGACCACTTGGCCCTTTTCAGCCAGGTCGGCACACAGATAGTCTCGCATGTCTGCGTCAAGATAAAAGTAAGCTCTAGTGAAATTTTTAGCTACTTTAATGGGCGTTTGTTGGCAATCGAGGCCTATCAGGGCCAGCTGCACCACAATCGCGATCCCGACGGCAATGACCAAGGGGGCAACGCTCAGTTTGTTCGACATGAGGGCAAGCTCCTTATGCTAATATCAATCATGCATTGATCGTTCGATTCGTTTCATTGTGGGGTGGCCGTGGTTGGAGCCGTAAACAGCACCCCTTCACTTCGAAGGTTCGAAGAATGCAGCCATAGCATGGATAGGGCAATATTTCAAGAGGCAGCGGTGACCTCCGGCAATTCTCAGTGAAGCGAACCCGAGGGCGGGGATAAATCCCATTGCTGTTCAATTAAGGGGACAATTCAACAGCATTGGGAT
>JASFER010000426.1:0-4082 GCA_050124755.1 Desulfobacteraceae bacterium | reverse complement strand
GCGAATACCAGGTTATGCAGCTGCTGGCTGCCGGGAAAACGGTGACCGATATTGCGGGCGAGTTGTCGCTCAGCGTCAAAACCGTCAGCACCTACCGTGCCCGGATTTTAGAAAAACTGGGCTTAAACAACACCGCCGAAATTATCTACTATGCTCTGAGCCGGGGATTGGTGGAATCGTAATAAACAAACCCTCTTACTTCCTGATCCCCAATCCTTTCTTGTCGGACAAATACTGACATCAAGGCGAGGCAAAGTCCTACACATCCCCACGTCTCTGTCCTACAGACAAATCACTCTCATTGGATTAATATCTATCTTGTAAGTATTGCCCAAAACTGGTGCAAGTTTTAGAAACGGTTTTGTTGCCGGCCGCCGGACTTTACAGTCAAATTGCCAAAACAGAGAAAGCCGATGTTGCGCTTATAGGATGGAAATACTCACCTTATAGACGCCTTGCCTAACGGCAGGCCAGGTGAGAAGTGTGTCAAATCATCTCATCACAGGAGAAGTCAAGATGAAAGTATTCATTGTAGATGATTCATCCCTGCTGCGTGACCGGCTGGGCGAGTCGATTGCTGAGATTAAAGGAGTCGAGGCGGTCGGCGCAGCCAACGATGTTCAGATGGCCTTGGAGATGATACCAACCTTCAGGCCCGATGTGGTCATTTTGGATATTCACTTGCCCAACGGCAATGGCATCACCGTTCTGGAAAAACTCAAGAGCGAACCTGCGCCCCCCATCGTGATAATGTTTACCGCCTATCCCTATCCTCAATATCGTCAGAAATGCCTGCAAGCCGGGGCCGATTATTTTTTTGATAAAGCCACCGAGTTCGATTGTATCCCGGCAGTGTTGGAAACCCTGTGTGCCGAGTTATCATCATCAACGGAAACTATAGCGGGATGAAACAACTCACCTATTGATTGTAGATGACAACAACCCAAACTGCATCCTGTGGAGATTATTATGGATCATGATCCGCTTATCGCTGCATCCATCAAACAAAACTGGGGCGCTGCTCGAATTGCCGGGCTTTATCTGTTGATCGGTTGCCTCTGGATTTTGTTTTCCGACCAACTGGCGGCGCTCATTGCGCCCGATCAGGCCATGCTGGCCAGGCTGAGCATGTTCAAAGGTTGGGGCTATGTTTTGGTCACTGCGTTGTTATTCTACTGGCTGATCCGGCGCCATACCACTACCCTGGCCGCCAGCCAGGCGCAGCCACGCCTGGTTATGGATGCCATCCCCGCCCTCATTGCTTACGTTGATGTGGATAAACGTTACCGGTTCAACAATCACGCCTATGAAGTGTGGTTCGGTCACCCCCCGCCTCAGATACAGGACCAACGGCTGGATGAATTTTTGGGAACAGCCGCCTATGCCGCCATTGCACCACATGCCGAGAAGGCCCTGTCCGGGCAGCGCACGACCTTTGAAAGTTGGGTGCCTTATAAGGATGGCCGGGAACGTTTCATTCAGGCTACCTACATCCCGGATATTGGCCCAGACGGGCGAGTGAAAGGTTTTTTTGCCCTGGTCAATGACCTTACCAAACACAAACAAACGGAAGAGCAACTCCGCCAATCTGAGGCTGCGCTCAAACAAGCCCAACGGGTAGCTCATGTGGGCAGTTGGAAATGGCACATCCAGTCCAATCGCCTGGAGTGGTCCGATGAAATGTATCACATTTTTGGCATTAAAAAGGAAACCTTCTCGGGCGAGTTGAGCGAGGTAATTGGGCGCGCCATCCACCCCGACGACCGGGCGGCTGTTGAACAGTCGAACCTGGCGGTTATCAAAGATAAGAAATCTGTCCCGCTGGAATATCGCGTTATCTGGCCTGACGGGACGGTTCGGGTGGTGTGGGCTGAGGCTGGCGAATTGATCCTGGACGATGCCGGCAGCCCGGCCATTCTCACCGGCATTGTGCAAGACATCACCGAACGCAAGCAGGCGGAAGAGGCGCAGCAACAAAGTGAGCTCCTGTTTCGAACGCTGTTTGAACTCTCGCCAGATGCTGTTGTGCTCCTTGATCCTCATGATCCCAACGTCTCATCGCGGATCGTTGACTGCAATGCGGCGGCTTGCCTGATGAACGGCTATGAACGCGACGAATTGATTGGGCAGTCCATTGAGATTGTGAACGCGAACCCTTACACCCAAGCCGGGCGAATCGCCTATTTGAAGAAGTTAAGGGAAGGGGGTAATTTAAAGCTTGAAGTCCTTCATCGCCACAAAAGTGGTGCCGTCTTCCCTGTCGAAGTCTCCACGACGATCATCAAGGTTGGTGAGCGCGAACTGGTGATAGGCATTGACCGCGACGTTACCGAGCGCAAGCAAGCGGAGGAGACCCTGGCCGCTGAACGCGCCTTGCTGCGCGCCATCATCGACATCCTGCCGGCGCTGGTCTATGCCAAAGACACCGCGTGCCGCAAAATTCTGGCCAATCGCGTAGACCTGGAATACATGGGCGTGCCAACGGAAGCTGAAGCGCTTGGCAAAACCGATCTCGACTTCTATCCCCGGGATATGGCTGCCCGGTTCTACGCCCGCGACCAGGCCATCATTCAGACCGGCCAGCCGTTGATCGACTACGAACACAGTATTGTCAAAGCTGACGGGCAACAGCGCTGGTTGCTTACCTCCAAGGTGCCACTGCGGGATAGCGCCGGGCAGGTGATTGGGCTGGTGGGTGTGGGTCTGGACATCACCGAACGCAAACGGGCCGAAGAGGAAATCCGCGCGAGCGAAGAGCGCTATCGCGGTTTGTTCGAGCACATGGTCGAAGGGTACGCTTATTGCCAGATGATTTTCGAGGACGGCGAAGCGCAAGATTGGATCTATCTCGCTGTCAATGATGCGTTTGAAACATTAACCGGCTTAAAGGATGTGGCCGGCAAACGAGTTACTGAGGCCATCCCCGGCATTCGTGAAGCCGATCCGGGGTTGTTTGACATTTACGCCCGAGTCTCCCTGTTGGGCCAGCCTGAAAAGTTCGAAATATTTGTCCAGGCCCTCAAAATGTGGTTCTCCGTCTCCGTGTACAGCCCGGAAAAGGGATATTTTGTGGCCGTGTTTGATGTCATCACCGAACGCAAACGGGCCGAAGAGGAAATCCGGGCCACTCTGGAAGAAAAAGAGGTGCTGTTGCGTGAGGTGCATCACCGTGTCAAAAACAACCTGCAAGCCATCATTGCCCTGGCCGAGATGCGTCTGGAGCAGGCCGTTGGTGCACCCACCCACCTGCTGCTCAAAGAATTCCAGGAACAGGCACGCACCATGTCGCTGGTGTATGAGCAGTTGTACCAATCCGACAACCTGGCCCAGGTGAACATGCGGCTGTACCTGGAAAACCTGGCGACCAACGTGTGGGCCGCTTTTGGCGAGGACCGGGACATTGATCTGTGTCTCGAGATTGCGCCGGTTGCGCTGGACGTGAACGCGGCCATGCCCTGCGGTCTGATTGTGAACGAGCTGTTTACCAACGCCCTCAAGTACGCTTTCCCGCCCCCCTTTTCTGAACCGAAACGTATCACCATTGGTCTGAAAGCTGAAGCGGACAGGCGCATATTGTGGGTCAGCGACAACGGCATCGGTCTGCCGCCCGGCCTGGACTGGCGGCAGGCGCAGCCGCTGGGGTGGCGGCTGGTCAAGCTATGGGCCACGCATCAACTGGGCGGCAGCCTGGAAGTGGACACCCGCGCCGGTACAATGGTGACGGTTACGCTGGATAGACCTGGATAGATCCTATGGACTTTGTGAATACGAGTGACAGGGAAGGAGTAAAATCTATGACTAAGGCGCGAATCATGGTTGTTGAGGATGATGGTATTGTCGCCGCCCGCCTGGAAGATGTATTGCAGCAGATGGGTTACGATGTGGTTGCGGTGCTGGCTACCGGTGAAGAAGCCATCGAACAGGCCGGTGTCTTGCATCCCGACCTGGCCTTAATGGACATCAGATTGCGCGAAAAAATGACCGGCATCGAGGCAGCCGCTCACTTGCGGCGTGGTTGGGACATCCCGGTGGTCTATCTAACCGCTTATGCCGACGAGTCCTTGCTGCGGCAGGCCCAGGTG
>JASFER010000425.1:0-4083 GCA_050124755.1 Desulfobacteraceae bacterium | reverse complement strand
GTGCCTAATAACCCCATAAGGCCGAACAAGATCATCCTGAGTTTCAATCCTCTGATCACGGGCTCAACTTGCTCGGAAGCAATCTGCCAGTGCTCCAACACGGCATCAAAGTCGGTAAGGTCTGGTGCATCGTCGGCATTGGGATCACGGTTGCTGCGCATTTCAATAAAAATCGCTTTGATCCTGAGTTTTATTTCTTTTCCTACCCTGAATCCGTCATGCAAAGGCTCGGTTAGTGTCCTCCACGGTCGGGAAAAGGCCTTTTTAATTATCCCCATGCTTCTATCCTTCTATACTTCTAATTGGGCCGCATCGGCGTTGGTTCGGCTGTCGGCTGGATATCTGCTTGAGCCTGCTCTTGGGGCTTTGATGCAACCATTTGTTTGATTGCCTTGGCCAATTTTTCGATAAGTTCCTTGATATAGGCCACGAATGCAGCGCCGCCGGTAAGCACCTGGGCGTCCGGAGAGGGATTGCGCATGTTCTTGAGGTCCGGATCGTTGCCCATGTGTTTTAGGCGCTGCTCCGAGCGCATCTGCACGATCTCTTGAGGGATGCCTAGTTTATGGCTTTGGGCGGCCAGGCCTGCTGCGGCACCGTAGTATTGCTCGGCGGATTTGAACAGATTTTCCTGCTCGGTTTCTTGGCGCTTGGCGTTTTGCGACTGGGCGGCGTCTTTGGCTTTAAGACCTTGTTCGAGCACTTGCCATTCACTGGCTTCGTATCTGTTCATTGCCGCCTGGGCCTCTTTGCTGTTTACAATGCTTTTGTCCATTGGAAAGCGTTGGCCTGATTTGACGATTTGTTTGGCCAACTCGGCGGCCAGGTCCACACGCATGTCAACGGTCTGAGGAGACAGGCCGAAGCGTTTGCGGGAAACTTTTTTCAGCTCAGCGCCTAAAGCATTGAGTTGGGATAGCATTGCGTCCAGGCGCTCTTTTTTTGCGGCCTCGTCCATTTGTGCGCCGGCTAGTGTCAGCACGTGCCATTCCAGCGCCTGGAATTGCATCAGCGCATCGGGTTGTTTTTCCCTTTTAGCCTCTGTCGATTTAGGCTTTTCAGCGGATTTGGTTGATCCGCTTTTATCTTTTTTAGCTGCCGCCGCTTTATTGTCCGCCTTAACGGCTTTTTTAGGGTCGGCATTGCCGCCGCTACTTGCTTTGTCCACTTTGGATTGTTTCATATCCCCTCCCCTGCTGTTATTTAATTTGGTCGGCTACTGCGTATCCGTGCGCCCATCCGTTTCCCATCAGCACCAGGGTCGCATTGTCGGTTTGGTTTTTTTTGAGCTTTTCCTTGATGACCGGAAAGGACTTTTCAATATCGCCGTCAATGGCCCAGGGCTGGACCTTGTCCGGCGAGTAGGTGAATTTTACCTTTGATACAGTGTAGCCTTTTACAGGGGTCGGGCTGGTGAAGTTTTCAATTTTATCCACCTTGGCCGTTGCGATATGGATGCGGTAGTTATCATGGATTACATCCGGCTTCCTGACAAGCTCTTTGCCCTTTTCTGAAAAATCGTATTTTATAACCTTATACTTAATCACAATGGGTGGATTGATTGTATAGTGTGTGTCCTTACGCTCTACAATCCTCTCTGTACCTTTAAGAAGCCCGGCACTTTCAAGATCTTGGCAACGGGCCTTAAGGTTGGTTGGCCGGTTTCGGGGCGGACGCTTGATTACCGGCATCATCCCATGGCTACGTAGCAACCTGTTTATCTCTTCGTCAGTGGTTATCTGTTCAGCATTCACCTCAATGGGCATTTGTTTGGCGATATCGATGGTAATACCCTCTTTCTGCAAATAGTCGTTGATAGCCTTCGTGAAGTTTTTCTCGCTGGCCTCCTTTGGAGATGATCCGGAACAGGCTGTGCATACGCTCACGATCATGATTAATAGGATTGCCATAAGTCTTTTCATAAATTATCTCCTTAATTGTGTTAAAGCGTTGACAATAGGGTTTATTGTGATAGTTTTTGCTAAACCCATTCTTTTGAAAGGAGGTCACACATGTCTTTGGCAGACGGTTTTCTTTTCGGTTATTTGAGACGACAAGCGATTGAAGAACGCAAAAAGGAAATGAAAGAAATCGAATGGCTTTCCGTTCAAGTATATGCACTGAAAGAAGTCATTGGTGTGCTCGTTCCTGAAGGAGATGTTCGTAGAGAACATGTCGATCCTCTTTATCAAAAGCTTCTCCGCAAAGAGTGTATTAAAAGAAATTTGCCCTCTCCTGTGTAAATCAATTAAATGTGCTAAAATCTTTTTCGTTTACGCCTGAGCTTCGTCTTTTTGTATCTCCTTTATATTTATCTCCAAGTCCTGCGCCCAACCCTTTCTCCACGGCCTTTTCAGAACGTCCACCCACATTATCAAAACCACGTCTCGTCCGAGTTTCGTCTCTATCTTCGCCCAAGTTGTGGAAGTGCTGACCAACCCAACGTATGATGGTGCTTGGAAAATGGGCAATAAGAGCATAAATTTTGTGGGCGACGATCAATATCAGTGAACACAGAATCACACTCATGGCGATTGTGGAGGTCAATCCGAATATGTAGCGACCCGCCAGATTGATACCCAACACGGTCATGCTCACGCCGATCAACTTGCCGATGGCGGCCATGATCACCATGGAAAACAGCAAGCCTGTGACCATCAGAGCCGGCCTGAGCAATACGTTCAGAAAAAGAATGTAGCCCTGTCGGCCGTGCTGACCTGCCAGGCCCTCACCCTCCGGTAGTGCATGAGCGGCCACCCACAACGGTGCGGCTACAAGGGACTCCAGGACCAGTATAATCCAACCGGCCAAGCAGGATATCCAAAGCACCATGGGCAGAGCGGGAAGATAGTACGCCAGCGTGAATGCGAATATGAAAAGCGAGATCAAAAGCACGATGATCATGGGTGATGCCGAATTAAACACGTTTTCAGTGGCCCCGACAAAGGCTGATTTAGTGCCACCCGTTGCCACTCCCAGCACTTGACCGACAAGGCTGTCACTCCACCCTTTTGCCGTACCTACAGCACCGGCGGCGGCAAGATAAGTCTGGAACCCGGCCGAAGTTCCGGAAATCAAGGTATGCCCATAGTCGATCACAGTTGACACAGGATCGTTTTCGGTCATGCGCGTGGCAATACCTGAAAAGATCTTTTCAGCGAACAGCCAGGAAAACATTCTTCTTAAAAGGCCCATGATTTGAGAATCCTCTGCCACCTGAGCGGTTTCACTGATCGTGCTCGGTTCGTTTCTTAAAAGGCTGTTGCGGATATATGTGTCGCAGGCGGCGGCGATGCGTTCAAAATCCTCGGTGGCGTGGGATGAAACGACTGCAATGTTGGGGTTGATGCTTTTTGCGCTTGCCGCTATAGCATTCCGGCGACGGTCGTTGATTTTGGCGATTGAAAAATAGTATGCCCCTGCCGTGGCCCAACCGGAGCTGGTCGCCTGGGCTTTAAATTGCTCCAAATCTTCGGTCAGATCCCCCATGGACTCGGAATGACTTGTCATGGCCTCCATCACTCTGGAGCCATATGCATCTACGGCTCTGACCAAATCATCCCTGTTCGGGAGTTGATCGGGATCCACAATGGCATCGGCAATGGGCATGGTGTCGTTGATCAATTGCATGATAGCCTCTATGCGCTGATCGTAAATCCCTCCGGGCGGGCAGTCTAAAATAACCGTGCCCATCAGCTCATTTTCAATACCGGTATTTTCAGGCGCATTGAATTGCAGCACCCACTCGCGGCTATCTTCGTTGAAGGTTATGTTGTGGACATTCGAATTTGGGAGCGATTTATCTTCCCAATGCTGAAAATAGGCTTGGACGACTTGACTTCGAAGTATCGAAGCGGACAATTCAGTTGCGTTTTCTTGCAATTGGGGCGGTGGGCTGGATACCAGCATACCACCTTGCTCTACGAATACATTGACACCGGTTTGATAAACCGTGTTGGCTCCGTTGATGCTAAAGCCGATGCACGCCAGCAGGGCCACTTGAAACAGTGATACGCCCTTGACGATCGGGGCCAGCATGCTGACCGTCAATGCTCCCCTTATTGGCGTCCAAAGGGTGGAGTA
>JASFER010000424.1:0-4108 GCA_050124755.1 Desulfobacteraceae bacterium | reverse complement strand
AATCAACCGCCGTACGCCGCAGTTTTTACAGGCATGGATGATATTTTCCGTACCCAGCACATTGGGCTCATAAAACGAGGCATAGGTGCCCCACACCCCTGGCCGGGCCGCTATGTGAAAAACGGCCTCTACATCCCGGCAGGCCGCCATAACGGCATTCAGATCGGAAAGGTCGCCTTGGATTTGCTCTACACCCATCTTCTTTAATTCGGCATAAAACCCCCTGGAAAAACTGCGAACCGTTTCACCTTTGGAAACCAATTGCTTGACAACGGCACCGCCTAAAAAACCGCCGCCGCCGGTAACTAGAATCTTACGTCTTTTCATCGATCCATTATTGTATTTTCCGCTCCGCCCATACGGCCAGTTTTTCGCGAAAGATTTTGGAGTTGTGCCGCACATCGACCGGAAAACCGGGATGAAACAAAAAGGTGTCCAGTTTTTCCGTAAGGGCATGCTCTTGAGCCAAATCCAACAACTCCTGAACGATCAATTCTTTGTCATCATTTTTGTTTTCCGGTTCAAGTTCAATGCAGACCACAGGTTGCTGCTGGGGGACTGCGCCGACACCCACCAATGCGCTGCGAAATACGGCCGGATGGTTATTGAAGATGGCTTCGCAGGGAATGGTAAACAACGTCTGTGATGGTGTGATCACGCGGTGACCTTTGCGGCCGCAAAACCAGATGCGTCCCTTGCTGTCTTGCCACCCCAAATCTCCCATGCGGTGCCAAATTCGACCGTTATCATTTATTTTTGAAAGGGCATCATGTCGCGGGCGTTCGAAATAGCCTTGGGTCACAATTTCCCCACTGACCGTGATTTCACCAATCTCTCCCCCACTGACCAAGACAGTGTCGGACCATTGCGCAATGGGCTCGTCATCGATTTTGATGATTTTGACATCGATGCCTTGAATGGGCCGACCGACGCACACGCCGAATCCTTTTTGGGTGAGCCGGGCAGTTTCAGACAGGATCTCTCTGCTGCCGAACGAGGAAACCGGCATGGCTTCGGTGGCGCCGTATCCGGTATGGATTTCAGATTCATCACTGAGCATGGTTGAAAAACGAGCGATATTGGCGGGAGACGCCGGAGCTCCGGCCGAGATCACCCTTTTCAAAGAGGGGAGCTTGATGCCTCTCTGTTTTCCGTATCGGCCAACCCGGTTAAGCAGGGCCGGAGATGCAAACATATTGGTGACCCCATGGTTCACAATGGCTTCGACAATTCTTTCCGGATTGACATTGGCCGGGCGGGTGGGATCCATATCAGGAATAATGGCGGTCATTCCCAGGGCCGGATCGAAAAGGGCGAATAAGGGGAAGGTGGGCAGATCGATTTCATCCGGTGAAATACCGAATTGGGCCTTGATCAGGCGAACCTGGGCATCGAAAATACCGTGGGTATAGATGGCCCCCTTGGCCGGGCCGGTACTGCCTGTGGTAAACAATATAGCCGCGGTTTCATCGCCGGCGGTGTCGGCAATTTGAAACGGCTGCCAGGGAAGCGCGCGAATGTCTTTCAGGGTCAGGCCGCTCCAAAACCATCGTTTCCCGACCGTAACGGCCGTTTGAACGTTTTTAAAGTAATGGGGGCACAGGGTGCGCAAGACATGGGCCGGCGGGATTCCGATGATTGCCCGGGCCTTGCTTTCGCGCAGGCATGCGAGCATTCGGCGCACACCCATACCAGGGTCCACCATCACCGGTACGGCCCCTACCTTGAAGAGGGCAAAAGTCAATGCGAAAAACTCCAAACTGGGACGCACCATTAAAATGGTTTTCACGCCCCGGCCAATGCCGGCCTTGACCAATCCATGGGCAAAGCAGTCCGACTCGCGATCCAATTGGCGAAATGTGAGATGAGCGTATGCAACCCGACCGTTGCTGTCGCGTGCCGCCGGGGAGACCACGGCACGCCGGTAGGGCTGAACCCTGGCCATGGTTCTGAGGTATCCGGCCACGTTGACTGGATTAGCGGAAGTGGTTTCGTCTTCAAGGCGTTTGTTTGATTGCATTTGATTGCCCTTATCATTTCAAGGGATTGTTGTGCAAGAAACCCTTGATATGTGAAATGACTTTATCCGGGATGTCCTCCAACAGGTAATGCCCGGCGTCATTAAACCAGTGGGCTTCAACATGGGGGAGACGCCGTCGCCACTCCCGGTAATAATCGCGATCAAAAACAAAATCATGAGCGCCCCATAGAATGACGGCCGGACGATCAAAAATGGCGTCGAGGCTGCGGTCTACGCGCGCGACGATGGGGCCGCTGGGATCTTTGGGACTCAACGGAATATCCAGCACGAATTTCAATGTGGCCAGCCGGTTATGGGCGCTGTCGTATGGTGCAATGAGACCGGCTTTGACATCCGGAGCCAGCCGACTGCGGGGCGCCATGTGGAGCGCTGCGCGTGCGAAGAGGTTGAGTCTGAGCACGGCTTGATGCATCAATGGACCACCGCAACGAATGAGCTTGAGCCTCAGCGGGATGGGTTTCCCTTTGGGCGGAAAGAAGCCCGCGGTGTTCATTACGATAATTCTTGCAACGCGGTCCAAGTGATCCAGCGCCCAGGCCAGACCGATCATGCCTCCCCAGTCGTGAACAACAAGGTTCAGCGGTGAATCAATATTCAAGTGATTGATTAGATAAATTAGATCATCTACCCGATCTTTAAGTTTATAATCATATTTCTTTTCATCGGGTTTATCCGAGAGTCCGCACCCGATATGATCGGGTACAATGACGCGATATTGGTCGGAGAAAGCATTGACCAAGGAGCGATAAAAAAAGGACCAGGTGGGATTGCCGTGAACCATGAGCAGAGGTTCACCCCGGCCTTCATCCAGGTAGTGATATCGCAATCCCTTGATATCAAGGTAGTTGGATTTAAAGGGATAAAGATGCCTAAAGCCGGCCAATTTAGGTGGTTTATTTTCGGAGGTTGGCATTATCCAATGATTAAAAGCATAACGTTTTAGGTTTTAAGTTTTAGGTTTTAGGTGAAGGTATTCTGTCTATTTTATATAATTTTATTTAGCATTTTTACATTTTTGTGAGGCCCTATGATCAAATTGCGCCCCATTCGATGCCCAGCATGAGGCAGTTCAGGCCGCTGCCGATACCCAGGAATCCAACCTTGTCTCCTTTTTGCAAAAAGTCGCGTTCGGCAGCTATGGCTGCGGTGATGGGCAGCGACACCGTACCAATGTTGCCAAGAAATCGATAGGTGGTGAAATCCTTGGACGCATCAATGCCGATGGACTCCAATATGGTGCGTTGATGGGCCGAACCGACCTGATGACATATGATTTTATGGGGTAGTTGCTCAGACCATCCCAGTTCCTGTCTGAAAGCGGCAAAGGTTTCAATACCCAAGGTTACCCCATGCTTGAGCACCCCCACCGAGTCTGTGCGCATGACGTGCGGTCCGGAAGCCGGAATGCCGGTATCCGGCCCCCAGGTGCAGAGTCGGTGGTGCTGGGTGGCGCTTTTGGCCACCCCGCCGATGAGTTTATGGCCCTGGGGCAAGAGGGATGCATGGCACAGCACAACGGCCACCGCACCGGATCCACCGGTGAGGGTGGCGATGGTTTCTTTGAAAACCGCCATGTCGTGGGAGGTCAGAATACGGTCGATGGTCATCTCTACAATTTGCCTGGACGACTCACAAGAAACCACTATCCCGGCTTGAATTTGCCCCATTTCAATGGCATTGGCGATTTGCACCATGCCGTTCAGCACACCCAGGCAGGCGTTGGAAACATCATAGATCTGGCTGTCGGCGTCCAGACCCAATCCATGGGCAACAGCGCAGGCGGTGGCCGGTTCAAGGTTCTCACGGCACACCCCAGCGTAAATCAACATGCCGATCCGGTCGATAGAAATGGGCGCTTTGGCAAGGGCCTTTTTGCCGGCGCTGATGGCACCATCCGAAAGCTTGAAATCCCGATCCCAGAAGCGGCGTTCGGCAATGCCGGTAAGAGCCTCCAACTGGCCGGGCTGCAAGTGCAGCTTTTCGTACACCGGTGCCAGCCTGGCCTCCAGGTCTTCCGAAGCGATGATGTTGGGCGCCAATTCATATCCGAATGCGGCTATGTTTACA
>JASFER010000423.1:0-4135 GCA_050124755.1 Desulfobacteraceae bacterium | reverse complement strand
AGGGTTGTAATATTATTGTTGGACAGGAGCGATATCTGTTTTAAGAAAACCTCTCCGGTTGCTATGGCATCACCAATGGCCGTATGGCGTCCGATGATTTGAACTCCCAGGCGATCGGCAATGGCGCTCAGGCTGTGATCATTGTGTGCCGGATGCACCACAGCCGACAACAACATGGTATCGATTACCGGGTTAATGAATTTGATACCCGTGGCCGCCTCTTTAAGCTGCAACATTCTCATATCAAAGGCCGCGTTATGCCCCACCAGCACGGTGCCCTGGCAGAATTGATGGAAGGCCGGCAGCACTTGATCGATGGTGGGCTGGTCAACGAGCATTTCGGATCGAATGCCGTGATATTTAACACTCGCCCAAGGCAAACGGCGCAATGGATTGACCAGCTGTTCGAACCGCTCTTCACGGAGTATGCGCCCATTGACAATACGCAGTGCACCAATGGATATGATTTCATCTCCCCCTTGTGGGTCCAGTCCGGTGGTTTCCGTATCGAAAACAGTATAGGTCAACTCGGTCAACGGCCGGTTATCCATTTCAGGTGTTTGACCGGCTTGCTGAAACAGATCGAAATCATAGTACTCCGGCCGTGAATCCGGCAGTATGGTGATATGCCCATTGCTGCGAATCATTTCCGCCCTTTCCAATGCCGGAATCAAGAATCGATATCCGCTGTGGTGTTCCGGCAAATAATGTTGGTATGTCCAAAGCTTGGCGCCATGCAACCGCAAAATATCTGCGAGGGATATTTCCAGACGGAGGTCTTTTACAGCCGGAATGCATGCTTTCCATTGCTTGAGACACTCAACGGTATTGAAATCTCCGCGCCATATCAAATCCAAATAGAGCCAAGCCCCTTGCTGATAAAAGCGGCCGTCTATCTTTCGGGTACCCCCCTCGTCTGCTATCCGCCCAATCACAAATAATACCGCATTTGTAAAATGGTACATGTCGATACTGATTTGAGCCTGTATATCTTGAGCATCTACGGATAAATCCACTTCAACGGCTTCTCCCGAGCGATGCACGAGATACCGGCACCATTCCGCGGCATCCACCGGGGTTAGCGGCCACGGTCGATCGGGATACCATTGGCTGGTGATTTCATTTTTCGACAGGGTCTGGGCGGCCATGGCCGACTCTTTGCACAATATCTGCACCAACTGGTTGCGGTCCTCATCCGATTCATAAGATCCATCCTTCATGACCTCAGCTGCGGTTTTGATCACCGCTATCGATTGGATTAATTGGTGTTTCCATGACTGCAGGCTGCTGAAGAGCTCCTGTTCCTTTTGGAATTTGTCCACGGCATCTACGATATAGATAATAAACCCCGTAATATGATGCTGGCTGTCCAGCACGGGGACCAATTCCGCCGGCAAAGCGATTTCACCATTGGTTCTAATTAAGAAACGCTCGTTGACATGATGTTTGCTTTCCGCAAGTTTCTGCCCGATGCGTTCAATGGCGCGTTCGACCAGCGTCTTGTCCACGATGCCGTAAATGGATCGGTCGAGACCCATCCATTTGGGCGCTTCAGCGTCGCTATGCGTGAAAAAGGATTTCACTTTGCGGTTATAAAAAACGATTTTACCAACCGCATTGCAAACGATGATACCCTGGGGAAGGCCCTCCAACAATGCGGCCAGAATATCTTTTTCGGTTTCGGTGGCCGTTTTGGCCTTTTGAAGTTGACGTTTGACATCCGCTTGTATGCTCGCAAATTTATCGGCGCTCTGATTGATGATATCCGCCAGCCGGACCACATCGTAGCTGCCATGGACCTTGAGGCGATGGGCGGGATTCACGGTGGTGATGATCTGGGTTTCATCGGCCAGCTGATTGACGGGGATGATGTAAAACCTGAAAAACCAGTCCAATGTGAATCCAAATCCGGCAAAGAGCAATACGCCGATCATAAAGAAATAGGCAAAGTTCTCTTTGAAGATAACGATAAGATCATGTTGTTGGAGGTCGGAGAGGTGTTGCCAGAAAAGGTAGGCAATGGTGAGCAGCACCCCCACGGTGGCAATAATGGACACCAGTACAAACCACCAAAATTTATTTTGGGTTTTCAACCTGCCTCACACCTTTTAGGTCTGTGCCTGGATCGTTGGTTGATCCACATAGCAACGCACCATCGGCAACGGCGCCCGGATGGCGATGGACCCGATTATCCCATTGAAAACCGGACGCATCAAAACCGCCAACACCTTTTCTTGATTGTATACGCGTTGCTGTGAAATGTCACCAAGCAGATCGGCCGGTTGATATTCACATTTAGATGGAGAGCAACGGTCTGGCAATCATTTCCACGAAAAGATAGGTGACAAACATCAGGGCAGCCGCCATCACGGTCATCAGATAGTAGCTGGACAGCTTATGATTGCGTTGGTCTTTCTCATAATAAAAAACCGGTCTGCAGCATTTTTCACACCAGGCTTTGGGCTTGGTGGATTCGAAGGCATGGCCACATTGGCATTTCACCTGTTTTGGAGCAAGGCTCGTCATCATGCGACATCTTCCTTTTATCAAATGATACTGCCCCTGCACGAAGCGTTGCTACGCCTCTGCATACCACACTCACTTCGGCAGGGGCTGAAGGTCTTCGGGGGAATCGCCGGCCCGCGTGAACGCGCCGGCGATTCGCTAACGTGTCATCTTAACCAAAGACTCCCCATCCGAATGCGGCGGTCCACAAAATGGAGAATCCCACTAGAATAATCATCCACATATCTTCTGATTTCATGATGATAATCTCCCTTTTCCTTGTTCTAGGCTTCCTTAACGACGATCATGGTGTCTTTCTCGGCACGTTCTATCTGGGCTTCATTGGTGGTGGCCATTTCAGCTTTAAAACACAGGGCCCACATCATCACAATACCCAGGATCCACCAGGCGATTTGCCATGACCACAGGGGCGTAAAACCGGCGAAGGAAAAGGCGTTGTTGCCCAGGATACAGGCCGGACCGATGGCAAAGAAGTACCAGATCGGAACCAGAATCTTCATGGCGCTGCGCCATTTTCGTCCGCTTTCGGAGGGCGCATCCGCATCGTCCAGGTAGGCGCGCACCTCCGCCTGGCGCTTGATGGTCTCTTCATTGTCTTTAATGCCCAACCCGCGACATAGGTAGGCCACGATCAGCCCGACGCCCGTACCCCATGCGGCGCAGTGCATGGACAGCGGGTACTTCCAGACATAGTAGGTCAGGAATACGGAAATCATACCCGCAAGCACGCCCAGGGTGGCGCCGATGCTCGGGAATCGGAAGCCCCATATGACGCCCACCAGCATGACGTACATCACGAAGCCGAAGGCCGTGGCCAGGGCGCCCAGGATGACCAGCGCGGCTTTGGATGTGAGCCCCACGATCAGCGCCGCGACGGTCACAACGGTGGCCAGCAGACGGTTCACCCAGATCTGCTCGGCGTGGCCGGCCTGCTGTTTACGGATATAGCGCCAGTAAACGTCGCGCAGCAGGATGGATCCGCCGGTGCCGATGTAGGGAGCCGCCGTGGAGTGGATGGCCGCGATGGCGCCCATGAAGACCAGTCCCAGGGCAAAGCCCGGCAGGAACGCTTTCATCAATGTGGGCACAACCGTGGCTTGATTGATATTGGCAAATGCCGGATCGCCGCTAACCTCAAGCACCTTTGCGCCCAGGCCCTGGAAGGCGGTGAAGAAGAACAGGGCGAAGCCGACCACGAACGTGGACATAAAGGCCTGCTGCCATGCCAGGGGTTTGGGTGACTTGATGCCGAAGGTCCACATGGTGAACGCCGGGGAGCATTGAATGCCCATGAGGGCGAACATGTAGGTCAGAATCATCACAGCGGTCCAGGCGCTTTCACCCTTGGCGCCGCCGAGTCCGAAGTTGATCACCCGGGGTACTTCCAGCAGTTTTTTATCCAACTGGGCGATCTGTGCGGAGAAACCGCTCCAGCCGTCAAAGTGTGCCAGACAGTAGGCACCCAGAATGATGATACCGCCTACCAGCAGGACGAACTGGATCACGCCGACCCAGGTACTGGCTTTGAGCCCGCCGGTGCACACGTAGAACCAAACGATGAAGGCCATGAAAATGGCGCCGAAGGTCACCGGTACGCCGGCGATAACGT
>JASFER010000422.1:0-4195 GCA_050124755.1 Desulfobacteraceae bacterium | reverse complement strand
GCCGATGTGGGCAGATCATGGGCGTCCCGGCCGGGGATACCCTCTTTTTCCATAAAATCACGAATCGTATTCAATGTCTCCGACATGTTTTCCTCCATGTAGTGCGTCGCGGTTTCTAAAAGCGAGTAACAATTCTATTCCGTCTCATTGAGCAGTTCCTGCAGTTTGGGAAGTTCGCCCTCCACCATCTTGTAGGCATGTTCTTCTTTTGGGAAGTCACCACCGCGTGCCTCATCAACGTACTGTTTGAAGGCGTCAATGGTTTTCTGGGCCAGGTTCTCATATTTTTTGACGAACTTCGGTGTAAATGCCTGAAAGATGCCCAGAACGTCGCTGCAAATCATGAGTTGGCCGTCGGCTTCCCAGCCGGCGCCGATACTGTAGACAGGGATGGACAGCTTTTTACGGATGATGGCGCACACCTCCGGCGGAACCGCTTCCACCAGCAGGGCAAAGGCCCCGGCCTTTTCAATGGCCAAAGCATCCTCGATGACATCTTTGGCCGCTTCGGCGGTTCTGCCTTGGGCCTTGAACCCGCCCAGCTGTCCCGAGCTTTGAGGTGTCAGGCCGATATGCCCCATCACCAGCATACCGCCGTCGGCAATCGCCCTAATCTGTGAACATACCCGTAAGCCGCCTTCCAGCTTGATAGCGTCAACACCGGCTTCTTTGTGAAACCTTCCGGCGTTGCGCACCGCTTCTTCCACACTGACCTGGTAGGATAAAAAGGGCATGTCCCCTATAATGAAGGTGTTTTGGGCTCCGCGCCGAACCGCTTCGCTGTGCCAGATGCACTGATCCATGGTCACCGGCACCGTACCCGAATAGCCGTAAACGCACATCCCCAGCGAATCGCCCACCAGGATCATGTCCATGCCGGCCTGTTCTGCGAAGGTGGCCGTCCAATAATCGTATGCCGTAATCCAAACAGCCGTCTGACCGGTCTCCTTCATTTTTTGCAAATCAAAACGCGTGTGTTTTTTTGATGCCATCTTATTTTCCTTTCATAACGCTGCTTATCTTTTTACTCACCATCGACCTTATAGCCAAGGTGTATGGAAAGTTGTTCACAGACTTCTCTGATTTTCTTCTGCATCTTTTCAATTTCCTCCACGGGAAGCCTCATGACAGGAGATGAAATGCTCACGGCATATTGAACCCGCCCGGTGTGATTGAATACCGGTGCGGCCACACAACGCAAACCATGCGCCAACTCCTCATCATCCACGGCGTATCCGCGCTCTAACGTTATTTGCAGTTCTTCACGCAGTTTCTTTTTCGATACGATCGTATTCGGACCGTGGAGACGCAATCGGATACCTGATAGATAATCTGTGAGTTCCCGCTTGGGAAGATGAGCCAATATGGCTTTGCCCAGGGCTGTACAATACGCCGGCGTTTTTGACCATAGCGGCGCATCGATGCGGAGTATTTCCGAGCTGTCAATTTTGTCCAGGTGCAATATTTCTCTCCCGTCCAAATAACCAAGGTTGACGGTTTCTTTGAATTCCTTTGCCAGTTCCTGCATAAATCGATGCGCAATCTGCTTGATCTCGAAACGTCCGGCAACCTTCTCTCCCATTTCTAAAATCCGGAATGTCAACTGGTACCGGTTGTCTTCGTTTTTGTCCACGTACCCCAAATCCCTCAGGGTAGCCAGAAAGCGATGCGCTGCGGAACGCTGGATGGATAGATGCTTGCCCACCTCGGATACGGTAAGCGCCTTTTGGCCGGCCAACAATTCGAGAACCCTTATACCTTTTTCCAGGGACGTGATTTGATAATACCGCTTTTCCTTTTCCACCAAAGCATCCACCTCATCTCGAGTCCAAGTGTTCACTATGTGTGACGAGCGTTCATTAATTATGACGATAACGAACTGTGGCGAGCGTGTCAAGAAGTTTACCGCCAATCCACGAATAAAAGATCAGCTATATTGCAGACGCAAGATCTGTCGGCAGGCACATAAAAAAGGAAACGCGGTTATCTTAAAACTCAACTTTCGATTTTTGAAATGCCTGTCGCTGTCATATGTTTTAAAGCTAAGGGCGGGCTTGGGAGCCCCGCCCTACGAAAACCATCTGCATTGCTCAAGTGCCTGTAAAAACGTAGGGCCGGCCTCCGCGCCGGCCGGTTTTAAGCATCGGCTTGGCTGGGGCATAAGCCCCGATGACTCATTTGGCTATCCGCACAGGGTCTTATGATGGCAATAAGTGAAATCCGAAAGTTATCTTAAAAGCTTAAGCGAGCGGGGATAAACTCCGCCCCTGCACAACAAAAGCGCTTAATTAAGAATAATAAGACAATCTCCATGCAGGATATCGGATGTTATACCAGGCCGGCGCAGAGGCCGGCCCTACGCTAATCACTTCTGTCCTTGCGTTTTGAGGGTTCCCGGGTAGGGTCAGGCTCTGTCCCGATCGGTTCAGAAGATGGTATTCGCGAAACCTTAAAAAAACTGCTAAATATCCTTATTTGAACGCTTATGGGGTTTATCCCCGCCAGCAGAACGGCTTTTTAACCCACTTGGGCTTTATGGATAAACGGGAAAGGAAAAAATTGCAGAAAGGACGCGATAGACAGCCGCCGGTTTTGGTCGCAACCGACCGTAGCTTCGGCCGTGTTTTAATCGACGAGTACTTGAGGTAAAAAGGTTAAGGACTATGGGACAGGCGTAAAGATCCAACCGCAAGATAGGGGCATATCAGCATTCATCGTCTCAATGCCGATCTTTGCCGGGAAAAAGATAACCGCCCAATGCGCAAACCGGACACTTTTCCAGGGGGACGGCTCAGGTAAAATCCATGCAGTTTTTCACGCGGTTTTCAGCCTGTGAACCAGGTTGGACGTGGTTTCCCGGTCAAACAGATGAACATGCCGGGTATCGAACCACATTTCGTGGATGTCGCCCGGCCTCACCTCAATTCCCGGATCGATGCGCGCGATGTACTGATTTTTCCCCGGTGTAAAATAGACATAGGCCTCATGGCCCATATGCTCTACGACAAGCACTTCCGTTTTAAAGAAATTATGGGTTGCCGCCGGGCTGGCCTGGCGGGAATTGATGTGCTCGGGACGAATACCGAGAAAAACCGCTTTCCCGTTGCAACCGGTCAGCTCCCGGCCGATGTCGTCGGGAAGCCTGAGTTTCATGTTTTCGGTCCGGACGCAACACACCTTTCCATCAAAACCGATCTTCGCTTCCACCAGGTTCATGGCGGGTGATCCGATAAACCCCGCCACAAAGGTGTTGGCCGGGTAATTGTAGAGATTGGCGGGCGTATCCACCTGCTTTATCCTGCCCAGTTCCATCACACAGATCCGATCGCCCATGGTCATGGCTTCCACCTGATCGTGGGTCACGTAAATCATGGTGTTTTTCAATTTCTTATGCAATTTGGATATTTCCACGCGCATCTGCACCCGCAGTTTGGCGTCCAGGTTCGACAGGGGTTCGTCAAAAAGAAACACCTTTGGAGAGCGTACAATGGCCCTTCCCACAGCCACCCGCTGCATCTGGCCGCCGGACAGCTGCCTGGGTTTCCGGTTGAGCATGGCGGTGAGCCCCAGGATTTCGGCGGCGCGGCGAACCCGCCGATCAATTTCTTGTTTGGGGGTTTTTCTCAATTTCAGCACCCAGGCCATGTTTTTATATACCGACATGTGCGGATAAAGCGCGTAGTTCTGAAACACCATGGCGATATCCCGATCCTTGGGCTCAATGTCATTGACCACGCGGTCGCCGATCCAGATTCTTCCTCCGGTGATCTCTTCGAGTCCGGCCACCATCCTCAGGGTGGTGGATTTGGCGCACCCTGACGGCCCCACAAGCACCATAAACTCACCGTCCTGAACCTCCAGATCAATGCCATGGACGGCCTTGAAGCCGTTGGGAAAGGTTTTTACCAGCTTTTCAAGCTTTACACCCGCCATCCTGACTGTCTACCCTTTGACGGACCCCGCCAGCAGTCCGCGCACGAAATACCGCTGGAGAGACAGAAACACCATCAATGGAAGCACCATGGACACAAAGGCCCCGGCGCAGAGCAAATGCCAATCCTGCCCCCTGGACCCGATAAGGTACAGCAGCCGCTGGGTCAGCACCTCGACGCCGGGCTTGCTGCCGAGAAATACAAGGGCCACAAGCAGATCATTCCAGACCCATAGAAACTGAAAAATAGCCAGAGAAGCGATG
>JASFER010000421.1:0-4223 GCA_050124755.1 Desulfobacteraceae bacterium | reverse complement strand
TGCGGCCACCGGCGTGTGGACCTTCACCCCCGCGAATCCCGACTGGTTCGGCTCCGACACCTTCACCGTGACGGTCACCGACGATCAGGGCGGCACCACCACCCGGGTCATCTCTGTCACCCTGGCCTCTGATGACGATTCTTCCGGAACCGGCGGCGGTGATACCGACTCCGGCTCAGGCGATGATACCGACTCCGACACGGGCGATGATACCGACTCCGACACAGGCGATGATGACAATACGGAATTGCCGCCGGACGAAATCCCCCCGCCCAATACGGAGGTGTCACCGTCAGTTGATGATCCGGATGTATCGCTCCGGGGGCCATCAACACCGCACAATACCTCGCCATCGAATACGAACAATATGGACTACTACGTTCCTACTGTTACGCTGAACGTGTCGGACAGTAATTTTATGCATCAAATGGTCCCCCAAAAAAAGGTGCCTGCAGCATCAAACGTAAGCACGACCTTTTCATCCAAAGCCTTGTCACTGACCCTGGATCGCATTCAACAGGAACTCGACCTTGCTGCACTCACATCGCAATCCATACAGGACAATATGATCATCGGTGTGACCACGGGATTGACCGTGTCTGTTCTAGCCGGATACGTGATCTGGGCCTTCCGCGGCACCACGCTTCTGGTTGGCGCGCTTTCCGCAATGCCCATGTGGCGTTGTTTCGATCCACTGCCGGTGCTATTAGGCGGTAAAAAACGCTCGGAAGAAGAGGAAAAGGAGATGCAACCGGAAGAAGAGGATGCTGAAGACAATGTAAATGACTTGCTGGGCATCGAACAGATGGATCCGAGCCGGCAAGCAGTAATTCCGGAGGAGACAAACCTGATATGAAGCAATTGCTCATGAACCCGGTCGTTCGTCTCAGTTTCGGGCTCTCTTTGTTCATCATGACGCTTCTGCTGGGATTGGAAATGCTGGGCGTTCTGCCCGATCCGCAGCAGGCGATCCTGGATGCACGTAAAAAAACCTGTGAATCGCTGGCCATCTATGCCGCGTTGGCCATTCAAGGCGATAATTTCGATGACATCCAGACCACCATCGATATTTTAAAAAAGCGCAACCAGGATATCCTTTCCGTGGCATTGCGCAGAGAAGATGGGGCGGTATTGGCCATCACAGGCGATCATGGGAGCCACTGGCACGACACCAAAGGGGAGGCCTCCTCCGAGCAAAACGTGAAGGTGCCCCTTTTCACGGGCAGCAAGGGTGATGTCCGCTGGGGAAGATTCGAGGTGAGTTTTACAGCCATGCACCCCGATTTGCTGAACAGCATCTGGGCCCGGCCGATGATCAAACTCCTGGCACTGACCCTCCCGCTGGCTTTCATCGGCTTCTTTTTTATCATGAGAAAAACCCTTCGCCATCTTGATCCGACTGCGGTCATACCGGAAAGGGTCAAACACACGCTGGACAGTCTGGTGGAAGGCATCATTTTGATGGATCGCAATGAACGCATCGTTTTGACCAACAAGGCCTTTGAAGAAAACTTCGGCGACGGCAAAAGCTCCTTTATCGGGCTCAAGGCTTCGGAACTGAAATGGCAGTCGCCGCAGACCCGAAAACAGGCTAAAGGATTGCCATGGCGACAGGCCATTCAAGGCGGCGATACTCAAAAGGCCATTGCCATGTGTGTTAAAGATTCAGGAGGGAAAAAACGCACCTTCATGGTGCGGGGAGCACCGATCACCGACATGAAAGGCAAAATCAGCGGCGCTCTGGCCACCTTCGATGATGTCACCCAGGTGGAGATACAGAACACGAAACTTCAAAAAATGCTTGTCGCTTTGAAAGATTCCCGTGATGAAGTGCGCCGGCAAAACAAGGCGCTGCAACGCCTGGCGACGCAGGATGCGTTGACCAAATGTCTGAACCGACGTGCGTTCTATGAGCGATTGGAGGACGAGTTCAACCGGGCCGGGCGAAATGGGCACGAATTGGCCTGTATAATGGTGGATATCGATGGATTGAAATCGATAAACGAGATCCACGGCCACTCCGTGGGCGATCATGTACTCCGGCAAGTGAGCAGCATCCTGCAAGACAGCCTGAGCGGCCGGGATGTCGTATGTCGGTACGGCGGTAAGGAGTTCAGCCTGCTGCTTCCCGAAACCGGTTGGTTTGATGCTCTCAGCAAAGCGGGGCAGATTCGCCGTGCTGTTTCGGCCAAATCTATTGATGGTGTGCAGGTCACCGTCAGCCAGGGTGTGTCCGCTCTTGAATTCAAACCCGACAACCCCATGGAACTGCTCGATCAGACGGACCAGGCGCTTCGCCATGCCAAAAACAGCGGCAGGGACAAATTTGTTGTTTATAATGAAATTTGCGCGACATCTCCTGACGGCGACAATGGTGAATGCCGAGTCATGGCTCTTTAGACAATGGGTCTTGAAGCGGTCTGAAGCCGGTGGCTGAGCAGTTACAGCCCTGGCTGAAAAGCACAACATGAATCGAATTTCCGAGGCAGCAGGCAAATGTCAAATTCCCGTCGCTGAGGTTTTTGTATTGCATTATAGTAGACTCTGGTATATAAGGATCTGATAATATAGAAGATAAAAATCGGGCCGTTGGCCTGATTTTGCTTAAATCATTGGTGGTAATTTTCTACGGCAGTTGACGCTCAATGGGCAAGAATCTGGTCTGATGATATCTGGGTGAAAGGGATTCCAATGAATTTAAGACACATACACGTCTTCATCATGATCATGCTCATCGGCGTGCTGAACAGCACACCCGCTATCGTTCATGCGGAGCCATTGCAGGGCATCACCGCGCCCAATGCCGATGTGACCCTTTCCTTTGTGCTGACGGGCAGAGTCAGCGAGGTGCTGGTCAAGCCCGGCACCACGGTAGAGAAGGGGCAGCCCCTCGTTCAACTTTTCGACGAGCCCGAGAGAATTCAAAGCGAGCAATTGAAAATGCTCTCGGAGGACCGCACAAAAATCTATGCCGCCAAAGCGGAATTGGCCCAGAAGGCGGCGGATCTGAAAAAACTGAAACGGGCCAAGGCCAAGGGTGCGGCCAGCGCCTGGGAAGTCGAGCATTCGATGCTGGATGTTCGCATTGCCGAATTGGCGCTTAAATCGGCAAGGGTCGAGCAGGAGCAGTATCAGCACCGATACGAACATGCCAAGAGTCAATTAAAACGCATGCGTCTGCAGGCCCCCATTGCGGGACGTGTCGAGGAGGTCAGCGTCGAGGTGGGCGAGTCCATTGGACCACTGGGGGAGGTCGTTCGGCTGGTTCAAAACGATCCGCTGTGGATCGACATGCCCGTTCCCACGTCCCAGGTCTCGAATTTGTCAATCGGACAGCTTGTATGGGTTGCGTTCCCCGGGAACGCCGGGGGCAATGAATCGCCAAATGGCCGTATCATTGATATCGCGGCTGTTGCCGATGCTGCCAGTGCAACCTTGCGCATCCGGATTGAAGTGCCCAATCCGAACCGGCGTCCGGCCGGAGAACGCGTTACCGTCGCTTTTTCGCAGAATGATATCAAGCGCATGAATACGGCCCAACAGGACCATAAATAGCCGGCTGCCCGATCATCGGCAAACGGTTCTGGCCGCAGCGGAATACGAGAAATGTGATGATGTATGGCCCGTTCCCCCGAAAACATAAAGAAAACAAACCGCACTAAAATCATCTCCGATTTGTTGTCGACGGATCTCCCGCCTGAAAATTTCCTGACTGAATTGCTGGTTGCCCAATGCCGCCAGGCCGATGCGGATGCCGGCGTCATCCTGCGCGCGGGCCGGGATAACCGAACAGAAGTCCTTGCGGCATATCCTGGAAACGGGGACAATGCAGCCGCACCGACCTGGATCGACAGGGCCGAGAAACCGTTTCGCAAAGTCATCGAATGTGTCGAAACCGTCATTGTGCGCGAGGGCCCCGGGTCTAACGGCAACGACAAGTCGAAGGTGTATCTCTTGGCCATTCCCCTTGAGCATCAGGGCAATGTCCGCGCGGCGGCTGTTTTTCGCATTCAGGGAAAAAACCCCCGGAAGCTCTTGGTGAGCCACGCCCGCCTGGAAACAACCCCGCTTCTGTTGAACCACCGCGAATTGCAGCTGACCCAAAAAATGAATTTGGAGACCACGCATCGGCTGCGTCGTGTTCTGGAAGTGCTGGATGCGGTCAACCGACCGACGCGGTTTTTGGAAGCCGCAATGGCGTTGTGCAACGAACTTGCCACCTG
>JASFER010000420.1:0-4233 GCA_050124755.1 Desulfobacteraceae bacterium | reverse complement strand
GGCGAAATCGGCCACCCACCGGTGGAACGTTTCGCGCAATCGACGGCCGTAAGCACGCACCGTATCCGCATCCAGTTCGGCGTCCGTTTCATAATACAGGAGGTCCTCGATGCGCTGCAGCCAAATGTCGTCATCCACTCCGGTATTTTTTTTATAAGTCTCATAAAGGGCCGTCCCCGGGAAAAGGTCCAGGATATAGAAGATGGCGCTCAGCGGCTTGATCCGACGAATCAGCGTCAAGGTCTGCTCAATGGTCTGTTGGGTCTCGCCGGGGGAGCCGTAAATAAAATAGGCGCGTGCCATCATGCCGTGGGCCACGGTTCGGGCAAAGGCCTTTTGGATCTGGTCCTGGCGAATATCTTTGCAGAGTTTTTCCCGGATCCGGGGTGACCCGCTCTCCACGCCATAACTGATCTGGATACACCCGGCCTTGCGCATCCAATAGAGCATCTTGTCATTGACCGCACTGACTTTTGAAATGGCCTGCCAGGTCAGTTGAAGCCCTTTGTCGATTATCTTGCGACACAGTTCGATCACCCGCCGGGTGTTCAGCGTAAAGGTATCGTCCGACAGATAGAAATGGTTGATGCCGCGTTGGTTCAGCACGGCCAATTGATCCACCATATAGTCAGCGGTGTGGGCCCGCACCCGCCGCCGCCAAAATTGGGGGGATCCACAGAACGTGCACCGGCCGGGACATCCCCGGGTCAGGGAGATGTGCTGAAAATCAAAATAGCGCGCAGGTGACGGTAGCAAATCCAAATCCTCGATCAACGGGGCATCTCCGGTGGTGATGACGCCCTGGTCCGTACGCAAGGCCAACCCGGGGATACCGGCGATTTCCTCCTTCGGGGCCTGCTTCTCAACAGCCGAGATCAAAGCTGCAAACGTGTATTCGCCTTCACCCAGAACCACATAATCGATCTGTTCGAAGTGGGTCAGCAGATGCCGCCACAGAAATGTTGCGCCAATGCCGCCGAAGACCACGGGAACGGCCGGGAATATTCTTTTGGCAATCCGGGCGATGTCAATTCCGCCCCAGCGGTTGGCATGCACAATGGAAAACCCGATGACATCCGGTTTTTTGGACAACAGGGCCTTTTCAACGGCATCTTCGGCATCCCCGGCATTGTACCAATTAAGGATCTCCACGTCGTGGGGCCGGGCCCGGGGGCCCGCGGCGCCGTGCCATGAGCACGGCGCCCACGTAGTAGAGGCCCATGGGAACGGCCGCAATCTCCTCGGCATGAATGCGCGGTTCAAGAAAGTATGGGTAAATCAGCAGTATCTTCATAGGCGGTCATTTTAATCCGGCTTAAAAACGTATCTTCAGCTTCATATGGCAGGTGTTGGGCCGGCGTCAAGGTTCCATTGACTCTCACACCTACGCCCGCAATCATGTATTTAACCTTTAACAATCTGATATTTAATGCTATATAAGAAACCAAAGCATCTCGAAACGGCGATAACATAACCTGACACGGAGGAACCAACAGTTGCGGCTCAAACAGTGGATCATTGTCACGGTTCTAATGGTCGGCGCTGTATTATCAGCCGTCGGGTATACCGACCGTGCGCTCAACTGGTGCGGTATGAGATACCTTTCACAAGCCAACAACAGCTATTTGGAAGACGCTTTCAACAAATCCCTGAGCGGCTTTTTGATTCTGTCCAGCATCAAGAGCGGCTTGGCCGTGGTGGAAGGGTCGGAAGTGGGGGTCGGCTTTAACCTTGAGCTGGGGGATATCGTTCAACCGGTTTATGATTATGTCGATATTGCCTGGAAAGCGGCCCTGGCCGGCGGCAGCATCATTGTGGGCATGCAACTGGCCCTGAAAGGGATGACCCTGGTGGATCATTGGACCTTGGCCATCTTGCTGTTACTGCTCAGCGCATGCCGTCTTACCCGCCGGCTGCCGACCCGATGGAACCGCATTCACACGGGTCTCAAACAGGCCCTTCGGTTCGTCACTACCTTGAGCCTGGCCTTCTATCTTTTGCTTCCCCTCTCCGTAACCGGGGCCGCGGCCCTATCGCACCACATCACCCGCCCCTTGCTCCAGCAAGCCCAGCAGGAACTCGAACGCATTGAAAACGAGATTTGTCCGAAGAACATGGGCCGGGAAGCCTTGACCGATCTGGCCGCCGAAAGCTTCTCCTCCCCTACCCTCAAAAACCGGCTGGCCGATACCGGCACCGGCGTTCACATGCTCATCTCCTTTTTAAAAACCGAAACAGACCAAATCGCCGCTTTAGCCTTCAAGCTCATTGCCGCATATCTATTCGACTGTATTTTATTCCCGCTGCTTTTCGGACTGATTCTGATGACCATGCTCAGAGGGGGGGTAAACTATTTTTTCGATCTGAGCCGGATCAGGCAATGATGAACCCCATTGAACCGCAGAATATCGAACAAGGAATGCCGAATAACGAAGTCCGGAATCGCTGCGCTCTGTCGATCTATTAATGGCAGCATACCTCACTTCAAAACTCTGCGGTTCCTTGTTCAATATTCTACGGTTCCTTTTTCAGCTTCCCCCTCATCACGGCATGGGAACCGAAACGCTCGGCCACCGCATCCATGGCACGGTCCACCTTTTCCCATTTGCGATCGCGGTCCTGGTGTTGGTCGGGAAAGAGCTCGGCCTGCACAGGCATGGATGCCGGCTGCAGTCTGCCGGCTCCCACTCCGATAAGACGAACGGGTCTGGACAATTTGAATTGGCGGAATAATTCCAAGGCCACTTGACAAATACGCTCAGCCGATTGAACCGGTTTTTCCAGCGTGCGACTGCGGGAGTACAGTTGAAAATCATCGGTCTTTATTTTGAGGGTAATGGTGCGGGTGCGGACTTGCTTGCGTCTCAATTCGCGGGCAACGGACTGAGACTGGGAAAGCAGGTAATCAGACAACAATTGTCGATCCGATGTGTTGGACGGCAGGGTGGTTTCCGTACTGATGGATTTGGCCTTACTGAAAGGGGTCACCGGGGAATCATCCTCACCCCGGGAGAGGGCCGCCAGGCGATGGCCGAACTTGCCCAATCTTCGCACAAGCACACGGGTCGGATAATCCTGCACCTGCCCCAAATGGGTAATCCCCATGGAAGACAGCGTTTGCTGGGCGCGGCGACCGACACCAGGCACCTTTCCAACAGGCAGTTGATCGATGAAAGCGGGCACTTGCCCCGGGGGGATCACCGTGAGGCCATCGGGCTTATCAAGATCCGATGCGATTTTGGCTAGAAATTTGCTCGGCGCAACACCCACCGAACAGGTTAAACCGACCCGTTCATGAATTTTATCCTTAATGGCTTGAGCCGTCCGGCGGGGCGAGCCATGCAACCGCCGGCAACCGCTGATATCCACAAACGCCTCGTCTATCGAGAGGGGCTCGACCAAAGGTGAAAAGGCTTTCAGCACAGCCATTATCCGTCGGGAGAGATCCGAATAGCGCTTTCGCCGCGGAGGAACAACGACCAGGTCCGGGCACTTTTGCCGCGCTTGAAAAATGGGCATGGCTGAATGGATGCCGAATTTTCGCGCTTCATAGCTGGCGGCGGCCACAACGCCCCGACTGGACCTGCCCCCCACAACCACGCATTTGCCACGCAGAGAAGGATCGTCCATTTGTTCGACGGAGGCAAAAAAAGCATCCATATCCACATGTAAAATAATATTGCTTGCCATTAGTTACATTTTTGTTATATCCAATGCCCGGTACACTCAATTTGTACAAACATTGTATTAAGCCCAGGAGTCAACAACCAGGAGTCAACAACCAGGAGTCAACAAAATAGATGAAAAGAATCGAACAAGTCACCCTCTTTTACGAGATCAGCCAAACACTCAACGAACATCTGGACCTTAAAAAAGCCTTATATAAAGTCCTGGATATTCTGTCCAGTTCAATGGAAATGGATCGCGGAATGGTGTCCATCCTCAATCCGCTGCGCAATGAAATCAGCATCGAGGTGGCCCACAGCTTGTCTCCAAGCACCATCGAGCGGGTTAAGTACAAACTGGGAGAAGGGATTACCGGGCGGGTCATTCAAAGCGGCAAAGCCGTCACCATTCCCAAAATCAGTGAAGAGCCCGATTTTCTGGACCGTACCGCGTCCCGGAAAAAAGTGAAGGGGATCGATGAGCTCTCCTTCATCTGTGTCCCGATTAAAAAAGGCAAACAGGTCATCGGTGCGCTGAGCGTCGATCGCAAGTATGAAAAAGGGCATG
>JASFER010000419.1:0-4252 GCA_050124755.1 Desulfobacteraceae bacterium | reverse complement strand
ACAAGCACAATTTCCTGTCCAATGAATACGACAACATTTTTGCCCTGGGCGATGCGGCTGATTTGCCCACCTCCAAGGCCGGCTCCGTAGCCCACTTTGCCGTAGAAGTTTTTGTGGAAAACTTTATGCGCTACATCGACGGTCTGGAGATGAACCATAAATTTGATGGCCACGCCAACTGCTACATCGAGTCGGGCTTTGGCAAAGGTATTCTGATCGATTTCAACTACGATGTCGAGCCGCTGCCGGGCAAATTCCCGTTGCCGGGCATTGGCCCCTTCTCGCTGCTGCAAGAATCGGAGATGAATCACTGGGGCAAAATGATGTTTCGTTGGATGTACTGGAACATTTTGCTCAAGGGCAAAGAAATGCCCATTACGGCCCAAATGACCATGGCCGGGAAGTGGCAGTAGGGAGTTAACCATGGCCCAGACAATAACCGCCAAGGCAGAGGCATCCGCCGGTACGGCCGCAACCCTGGCCGAACTGAACCAAAAAATCGACAAACTGGCCGTGCAGGTTGAGTTTCTGACCGAACAAGCCCACCGCCAAAAACGACGCCAGCAAGAGTGGGATGAGTTGAAAGACGACCTGATCCCCATCGGCAACGACATCTTCCGCCTGTCCGTCGAACAGTTGGAGGAAGTGCAGCAGCACGTGCAAATTGAAGATATCTTGCGCCTGTTCAAACGATTGTTGCGAAATACGCGCAACCTGGAACAAATGCTGGACCAATTGGAGAGCTTCACCGAACTCTGGCAAGACCTCAGCCCCCTCTCTCAAGATGCCTTCCTGGCCGTGATGAATCAGTTGAACGAGATGGAGCAAAAAGGTTACTTTGCTTTCGCGCAAGGGGGTCTGGACATGATGGACCGCATCGTCACCTCTTTTAGCGAAGAGGATGTGCGCCAGTTGGGCGACAATATCGTGCTCATTTTGCAAACGGTCAAAGAGATGACCCAACCGGAAATCATGACCATGCTGCGCAATACGGTTCACGTCGTCGCAGACGAAGAGCCGGTTGACGCCTCATTACTGAGTATTATCCGCCAGTTGAACGACCCGGCGGTGAGAAAAGGGTTAGCTAAAACCCTCCAGATCCTAAAATCAATGGCAGAAAATTAAAAAATATCATAATTATTCAGCAACTGCTCCGTTACGAATGAATATCCGTAACGATCCAGTCCCCGGCTGAATAGTTACAAAAAATCAACAAACTCGATCAAGGAGATCATAAAATGTCAGCTAAAGAAATTGCAGGAAAAACAATAGAATTCGATGAAGAAGGCTTCATGGTCAACCCCGATGACTGGAACAAAGACATTGCCGCGGTATTGGCCCAAGAAGTCGGCATCAACGAGTTGAACGACCGCCACTGGACCGTCATCCAGTTTTGCCGGTCTGATTTTCAAGAAAAAGGGGAAGCACCAACCTTGCGTCGCATCACCAAAGCCGGGGGCGTGCCCACCAAAGAACTGTACAAACTGTTCCCTAAAGGCCCGGCCAAAAAAGTAGCCTTTGTTTCCGGCTTAGGCAAACCAACCGGTTGTATTTAAGGCTTTGTGCAAGCAAAGCTATTAAATGTAAAAAGGAGATTTTACAATGGAAAATGGTAACGGCGACCGCAAATTATGTATCATCTGCTCCAAAGGCACGCTCGATATGGCCTATCCGGGGCTGGTGTTGGCCAATGCGGCCTTGATGGAAGGCATTGATGTCACCATGTTCTTCACCTTCTGGGGCTTGGATATGATCAACAAAAAGAAAATGACCAACCTCAAATGTTCACCCCTGGGCAATCCCAGCATGGCGATGCCCAATGGAATGGGCATTCCCAACCTCGTTGGTGCCTTGCCCGGCATGACCGACATGGCTTCATCGATGATGCGGAAAGAGATTGAAAAGTTGGACTTCCCTCCCGTAGATGAGTTCCTGGAAATGATCCATGACGCCGGCGGCAAAATGTACGGCTGCCGCATGGCGATGGATATGATGAAGCTGGAAAAAGAAGACCTCTTTGATGGTGTTGATGACGTCATCGGCGCGATGGAATTTATGGAAATGAGTGAAGGCGCGCAGGTTCTCTTTATCTAGATAGAGACGATTCGGTATTTCAAGATGAGCTCATCACCCGAAGCTAAAGCATCGGGTTGAAAGAGCAAAGGACGTTGAAACGCCCTGATATGGCCGAATTTAGCCCGGAGGGCTTTGCTCTTTCAGCGCGACGGCTTCAGCCTCGCGCTTTTGGAACGGTTATTCTGTGTTCCATATAATTACCGAATCGTCTCAGATACATTTACAATCGTATTTACGAAAGCGGTCGAGCAATTCTTTATGCTGACCGCTTTTTGTTGACATCTAACTTAGACTTTGAGGTGGGGCATCCCTATGGCCCGCTAACGCATGGGGATGCGTCAGCTACGGAGTTTGGCAACAGAATCTAACTTAAATTTTGAGGAGCTTTTTTACGATGGAAATGATCATTGATTTTCCCGGTGGCGCCCGGGTGGACGCCCACTTTGCCGGCCAGACTATCAAGACCGACCAGGCGCACCCTGTGGGAGAAGGCAGCGCGCCCACGCCGTTTGCCGTATTTTTGGCCTCTATCGGTACGTGCGCCGGAATTTACGTGCTGGGTTTTTGCCAGAGTCGCAATATCCCCACGGATGGTGTGCGCGTGGTACAACGAGTAGACCGGAATACAGCGACCGGTATGGTGGGTAAAATCACCTTAGAAATCCAGGTGCCGCCAAGTTTCCCAGAGAAATACTATTCGGCTTTGGTTCGTTCCGCCAGCCAGTGTGCGGTGAAAAAACATTTGGAAAATCCACCAGAATTCGAAGTATTCACCAAAGCGGTGGAACCGCAACTGTAAAACCTTCCGGACAATTAGAAATTAGATGCATTTTTCTCAAATATACGTTTCCTTGAGTGCTTCAAGCACGGTCGGGATCGACTCCCGCCAATTCTCCTGCAAAACCTCCGAGATTTCAAAGGCCAGCCGCCGGCCATCGGGAGCCGCTTGCTCGACTCTCGCCAATACCAACTTCTTCAATTCATGCCGGGGAAGTTGGTAAGCCGAAACATTGATGTTGGACCAAAACAGTTTGTCCGGCCACACGGCCCGGCACTCGGCCAGGGTTTGGTCGCCCTCCGGTGGTGACGTTAGCGACTCGATCAAGTCGATGGGGGCGCGGGCGATCAATTCTTTGCAACTCGCGGTCTGGCCGTCGTAATGACAGCCCACGATTTTACCGGCCTGGTGTAGGATGGGAAAACACGACTCGTAAACCGGCAGCAGAAACTGCTCGTAACGCTTTGGCCCCAGGGTCTCGGCGGTGAAGTTTTCCAGGTTAGACACAAATCGGCCCGGCCCCCCGGCCACAATTTCCACCTTGCGCCGAAAATTATTCAGCAGGGCCTCATAAAGCTGCCGCACTTCCGCCTCGTAGTCAAACAAGTGGAAACTGAAGTTCTCCAGACCGGCGTAGTCTACCAAAATTTCCTGCAAGGGTGTCCGCCCCAGCAGTGACCATGTCACGCCGTAGGGTTCGACCTCCTTCTCCGCCAGGCCAAACGCCTCATAATTGGGCATGATTTGCGTGTTCTTGGCAATATGGGTCATCACCCGGTAATCAGCGGGCGTATTGAGCCAGTATTCTTGCTGCCAATCATTGGCCCACGTCGCCGAAATTTCGCCAACCGAAGTACGCCAGACGATCCGGCGCATATGGACGCCGTTCTCCACAGAATCCCTCTGATCCGCTTCAAGGTCGTGCACCGCCAGCTTGAATGGCTCATCCTTAAAAGTCACCCCCAGACCGTTGGCAAACATACGTTCCCAGGCCGGATCATCCTTAACGTCCTGCCACTTGGTATGGTAAATCGTGTAGGGGATCTCGTCCGGGCGTTCGCCAGCTCAGAATGCTTCTAGTCGTTCGTGGATATTCATCTGTATTCTCCTATTTTCGTTTGACAAAAAAAAACGATGGCCATACAATCCTGAAATTCACCATTCAACATCGACCCGACAAGCTAACAGCTTGTTCTACAACTAGTCCCTAATGAATTGTACTACACTCGTATAAAATCGAGAATATGCCATCCCTTTTTCAAGGGAGTTCGACAGAGGCTATGCCACAGCAACGAGAATGAAAATTTGGCAGCCCGAGTATCCCCTAGTACCCGAGCATCCCTTGGTAGCCCGAGCATCCCTATGCCGGGCGGGTTGGTTATGCTACCCCGGCGGGCA
>JASFER010000418.1:0-4261 GCA_050124755.1 Desulfobacteraceae bacterium | reverse complement strand
TATTGGTTTTTTGGTTTTGCTGCCATTATGCTATCAGGAGGTTATTTTTTTATCTACGCGAAAATTTCTTCTTTTTTTGCTACTTGGGGGAATAGTTTCTATAATGTTTTCAATATATAACGCCCCTTGAATTATAAAAAGCTCACAGAACCTTGGGACCTTGGTGACATTTTCAAATTATACAAACTATTGACAGTCGGGGGTTTAGAAGGATTGATTTTCTTCTTAACTGCTGTTTTGTGCATGATCAGACGATGGAGATAGAAAGGAGGGGAATAGGTTTTTTCGATGTATATCGGAAGTAGGCCGTTTTAAGTTGGCTCATTTAACATGGATTCAGGTGTGGCCACAATAGACTACGCATTTTTAAATGATAATCAAAAAGGACATAAATATAAAGGGCTGGCAGAGAATTGGATTCAAAGGCTCCAAGGAGGAGGTGAAAAACATCCATTTACTCGTAACGGTATACTAGCTCACGAAGTATTGGGTCATGGCTTGGATTATGCAAAAGGTGACAAACGAGATAACCAAAACGATGCAATCGGCAGGGCCAACATAGTCCGACTGATACTTGGCCTTCCATTAAGATTCGGTGGTAGTGAATGTAATGACTAAGTTGTTAAATATTAAGAAAATCACTAAAGTTGTTTATCAATTTTAGTTGTACTGATAATAGTTGGGAGTTTACAAAATGGGGTCGTACCTTTGACAGTCGGCGGTTTAAGAGGGATTCTTTTCTTAAAGGAGGATAATGGAGATGGGACCAAACTGATGTTTGTGATGAATAATTGCAAATGAACACGCGCTAACGCAACAATGCTATAAATGAGCACAAGATGCAAATCAGTGATGAATGGGTGGTGAAAATGCGATTTTCGATTGGAATTACAATTCTTGCTGTAGTGATACCAATGGCTGCGACTCCCTGCGTTGCGAAAGTTTATAAATACAAAAAAGACGGCGTCTGGTATTTTACAGACTCACCTCCCAGGGAGATGGTCAAACAGAGTAAAGTCATGAGCGGCAGCGACAACGATGCACCTGCGCCTACACCGGAAGGGACACCGTTGCTGGAAAACTACCCGCAACGCAATTACCTGGAAAGGGCCGCCGCCACAACGGTGGCTGTCAAAGGAGGTCTTGGCTACGGCAGTGGATTTTTTGTTTCGACGGATGGCTATATCATTACCAATAAACATGTTATTCGGACCACTCGGGATCAGGCCAGACAGGAGAAGGCGTTTTTCGGTCAGGTGGATGGCGAAATCGAATCGATTGAAAAAGAGTTTTCCGAAGAAAAGAAAAAGTTGGCGAATTTTGAGGCCGAAGTCAACAGGCTCAAGCGTCTGGCCGAGAATGAAAAAGACGCCATACCAAAAAAGTCTTATGAGGACGAGTACGCCCACCGGCACAAGGCCTACCAGAATGCCCGAATGGATTACGAAAAGCGCCGCAGACAATTCGAATCGGAAAAGAACGTCTATCTGTCCAAACGATCGGACTACCAATACAGTCAAGCGGTTTCAAATTTATCCCAGGGCTTTGTAATCGTTTTGGCCGACAACACTCAGCTCAATGTGCGTCTGGTAGCCACCAGCGACAATCAGGATCTGGCGCTGTTGAAATTGGACGGATACAAGGTTCCGGTTATTAAAATTTCCAAA
Organism: Desulfobacteraceae bacterium; assembly: GCA_050124755.1. Classification (GTDB taxonomy): domain Bacteria; phylum Desulfobacterota; class Desulfobacteria; order Desulfobacterales; family Desulfosarcinaceae; genus JARRKU01. The sequence goes on along the minus strand of JASFER010000418.1, from coordinate 2,594 downwards.
GCACTACCGCTGATTCCGGGGTTGCCGGTTTACGCCATAGGCAATCCGGCCAAGTTGAAGAATTCGGTTACTTCGGGTATCATTTCCGGTTTTGAAAACGGATTTATCAAAACCAATGCCCAAATCTATCCGGGCAACAGCGGCGGGCCGTTGGTTACGATGGACGGCTATGTCGCCGGTATCAATACATTTAAACAGTTGACATATAAATTCGAAGGATTGGGCTTTGCCATTCCCATTGATAAAGCCATTGACGAGTTCAGCCGATACCTGCGTTGAAGTTTCAAAGCGTCATAACAGGATGCAAATTGGGGCCTTAACTTTTTAACTTGACGCAAATAAATTTGATTAGCGCTGGTTTGCGAAGATTAATATCTTCTTTAACTGGGCGCCACCTTTGAAAAATAGTAATTGTGATTTTCCAAAATACTATCAGACTTTTTGCCAAATTAAAACGGATTTTTGGAGAAAAGCGGGCAAGATACGACGACAATTTGATAATCTTGTGAATATGCGCAATATCGGCAAGTTAAAGATGAAAGAGGCAAACAGCATAGGGTGCTGTTTGCCTCCGGCGGCATTATTCAATGCTACGCTGGCAAGGCATTCGATTTTCTGTAAATCAGTAGAAGGGCCACCCCGGCAATCATCATGGCGCTACAGAGCAGCTGACCCATTGAAAAGCTGAACAGCACAAAGCCCAAGTGTTCATCAGGTTGGCGGAAGTATTCGATGACAAAACGAACCGCGCCGTACCCAATGAGATATAAGGACAGCATGGCGCCGGGGGTGCTGACCTTATTGCGCAGTGGCCAAAGAATGAAAAAAAGAAGAATGCCTTCGCCAGAGGCTTCGTAAAGCTGGGATGGATGGCGCAGGATGGGGCCGCCGGTGGGGAAGTACATGCCCCAAGGCACGGTGGTGGCGCGACCCCACAACTCGCCGTTGATGAAATTGCCGATTCGTCCGAACATATAGGCCGCTGGAATGCAGGGAATGCACAGATCGGCCATTTCCCTGAATTTCAGTTTGTTTTTGTGGATATACCACCACGCGCCTAAAATGGTGCAGATCAGACCGCCATGATAAGACATGCCGGAAATCCCCGTAAAATGGAAGCCTCCGCTGAAGCTGACCGGTAGAATGATCTCCAGGGGATGTTGGATGTAATAGCCCAGATTGTAAAAAATCACGTACCCCAAACGGGCACCGATCACCAGTCCGATGATCATGGACGTGAGCAGGCCCTGCAGCTGTTCTGCGGTAAGGTCCCAGCGCGACTCTTTCTTTATGCGGTATGCAGCCAATGCGTAGGTGACGCCAAACGCCACCAAATACATGAGGCCGTAGTATTGCAGTTTAAAACTGCCGATTTCAAAAATAACCGGGTCCATCTTTTGGGGCAGATGCTGCCACCAACTCCAGAATGCATGCATATCAATCAACTCGCTCAAGTTTGTCGTTGCCATGAATAATATGGCACCTTCATCCGAAAACAATGATGTGGTTTTTGCCTTGTCATTATCGATGCCAGGTAGTTTGACCTTTCAACATCGGCATGATCTATACCATTTCCTTGAAAGCGAGATCAACCATGCAGGCCTTCAATTGCATCGATAAGTTTGACTTAATTTAGATTTACGGTTATCTGAAACGTTCAAAATCTGATGCTACACAGCACTGGAGGCCTTGATGACGCTTTCACCGATTTTCCAAGAAACCTATGAAGCCTATTTATCCCGGATTGGGAAGATCGATTTGCCGGCGTGCCGGGAGGTTCTGGGCATTGAGGTGCGGGGGAAACAGGCCGTGGTCCCTTTCTTTAACGCCACCTATTATGTTGATTCCCATGGAATAGTGGACATGGAGGGAAAGAAGCCCCAACTTTCCGTCTGCGTCATCCTGTGCAAATATTTGCTGATGTGTCCCAAAGATATTCCCCGCAACACCGGATTGGCCACATTTAAGGATTTTAAGGACGCCGCCCCATTGATACACTACTTTGAAAACGCCGTCCAAGGAGAGATGGCAAGACATTTCACCGGAAACACCTCGGCACTTGAAAAGGCCTGCATGGACCTGGGAGGTGAACCCTATACAGAAGAGCTGGCCTACCAAGTCAAATATCAATTCAAGGGACTGCCGCGGATTCCTGTTTATCTGCTGTTCAACGATGCCGAAGAGGGATTTGCAGCCCAATGCACCATGCTGTTCGAGCGCACCACAGAAGTTTATCTGGATATGGAGAGCGTCTCCATGCTGGGCGTGACCCTCAACAATAAACTAAAACCCGGTTATCCATAAAGCTCAAGTTGCAGGTATCGGATTTTGTGCCAGGCCGGCGCAGAGGCCGGCCCTACGCTAATCACTCCGACCCCTGGCGTTTTGAGGGTTCCCGGGTAGGGTCGGGCTCTGTCCCGACCGGTGGGGATAAACCCCGCCCGCTTAATCTTTTAAGATAACCGGGAACTAAAAAAAGCATGAAGCCATAGTCCCCCTACTCAGCAATAAACTAAAACCCGGTTATCCATAAAGCTCAAGTTGCAGGTATCGGATTTTGTGCCAGGCCGGCGCAGAGGCCGGCCCTACGCTAA
>JASFER010000417.1:0-4262 GCA_050124755.1 Desulfobacteraceae bacterium | reverse complement strand
GGCACTGGTGGCGATATCGTGAACGTCCGCATTCTCGCTGAGCCAGGTACGCACCAGGAAGGTCTTTCCGCTTCCGGGGGGACCATTGAGCACAACGCCTTTTTCTTCATCCACACCATAATACAGGCAGTTGTTGGTCATTTCGGAAAAAGTGTCTTTGATACTGCCCACATATTCTTCCCATTTAACCTTGCGATCCATGCGGTCGATGACTTTTTTGTAGAGGTCGCCATAAGAGTTCTGCGCCACCAGCTCAAAGGCCTGCCGGACCAGAAGGGCGTCTGCCAGGTGTTCTGGACGGAAATCTTTTTTGATTTCGACAATGGAGTGAATCAATTTCCGCACATAGGAAGGGATTACCTTGAGCGATCGCTCTTCGAACACTTTGTATAACTGCTCCATGGCGTCATCCAGGTTGTTCAGCGCAATGGTCGAACAGCTGTTCCCTTTGGGAGCCTCGGAAGATTGGCATACCTGGATATCGTGCCGTTGCAGCTCCAGTCGCACCACCTCCTTTAAATTGACGGTACTCTTCCAGTAATCGGAGATATTAATGATTTTGCCTTTTTCGACAAAACGGCGATAGATAGCGGCGTCAAATCGTTCCGGTTGATCACTGGTGGCGATAAGCAGGCAATCCCGTTTGCCGCTGATAATTTCGTCCAATACAATATTGGAGGTGTCGATCAATGTTCGCTGCTGACGTTCCGCACCGCTGGCGTGGCTTTCAACCCGTCCAAATGCGCTGTGGGCCTCTTCGATATGCCGCACGGCAGTTTTGCGGGGGTCGCCCAGTGCCCTTTTGAAGTAGTTTCCCGGCTCTCCGGCCAGTGCCGTTTGATAATCGTTGGGCGTGACCATGGCGTAGTCCAACATGATCCCCTGTTCTTCCAGTGTTGATAGATTGCCGGCAATCGTCTTTTTAAAGATCCATTTTATCAATGGTATGGACCCGAGGCGTTTGTAAAACTTCAGCCTTTTGGTACGGGCGATCTCCATGGCCAATGTGGGATCGATCTCCTCAACCGATTTCCAGACGGATTCATTGGCCAACAGCTCTTCCTTTTTCTGGCGCAGGTCGATTTCCGGCAGTACCTGGTCGCCGAAGATCACTTTCTCAATGGCTTCGGCAACTGTAGAGGTTTTTCCGCTTCCGCTGGGACCGATGACCAGCAGCAGAGGCGCTTTAGGGATGGTTGGATCGGAGACATACTCCTTGCGGATGTGGGCCCGGTAGACCTTTTCAAAGAGGTCACTCAGCTCCACGGGGACGTGTACATCGCGCAGGCTGTGGTCCAGCAGGGATAACAGATAAAGGTAATCCCTGGAAGTCACCTCTTTTTCAAGTATGCGATTCCAAGCATCCTGCGGATTGGTTTGTCCGGAGATTTCGAACCGTTTCTGCCAGTCAGTGAGGATTTCGGGATCCTTGAGCACGTTGAAGCGTTTCTCCGGTGCTTCCATGACAAAAGAGACAAAAGTCTCCAGTACGGCATTGGTCCATCCGGCCGGCGGTTTATACTGGTGAAGGCGCGCCCGCATAAATGCTTTGGTTTCGTAAGGCCATTCTCCTACCAGCGCCTTGATTTCCTGAATGCGTCTTTCAGGCAGGCGGACGTAGGTTGTTTTTTTAGTTAGCCGACGCGGCATTGCGGGTCTCCTTCTTTTTGGAAGGGCCGGAGTTTGTTTGCGGTGCTAAAGAAGGCAACGTCAGTGTCGGCGACCCCTGGGTATTTTGAATGACCACGGTATGCTGTCCCTCCTGTTTCTTCTCATACGCCGTTGCCCATTTTTGCTGCGTGAGAAATTGTAAAATGGCTTCGTCCGTATCGCCGCTGGATCGGCCGATGCTTTTTTGGAGATCGGTGATGCCGTCGACATACGCCGCATACAGTTTCCGGATTCGGCTGGCTTCCTGATCAGCTGCGTAGTTCTCGGCTTCGGCGATCAGTTCGCGTCGTTTTTTCTCTTCGGTGGCCGCCACGAGTTTGTCGCCGAAGCGGGTTTCTTTGAGGACAAAACTGACAATTTCAATGCCGTATTTTTTTTCCAGCGTGGGCCCGCCAACATTGATGGGACGCGCTTTCAGAGCGGCAAATATGCGTTCTTTGATCTCTTCACGGCCGGATACAAGCCGGTCTACCTCTTCAGCCTGTATCAAGTCCTTCACGATACCATCGTAGTCGCCCTGCAGCAAATTCATGGGATCCAGATTTTCAATGGCCCATGTCCGCAGGTCTCGTATTCGGTAGGTCAGCACGGCGGACGTCCAAAGCGCCACATTGCCCTTTGAGATCACGCGCATGGGCTCGGCTTGACCTCCCAGAAAAAGATGCTGGTTCATCAAAGGAACCTCTTGCTCAATGCGTGTAAAAAAGGGTAATCGCATGTGCCATCCCACATCTGTGACGGCTTCACGCACGCCGCCAAAACGCTCCAAAACAACGGCGTAGTTCATTTTTACCTTGTAAATGGTCTTGGATGCGTATACGCCTGCGACCAATAAATAGATCAAACAGGCCAAGGTGACCAGCGCTAAGGTGCGGCGCAAAATTTTCAATACCAGCGCTCTGCGGAGAAATTGTTGTTGCTGCTGGATATCTGCCATAGGAGCTCCTTTAGTTGATGCTATATTTTAAAATAAGACACGATTAATAAGGTTCCATACCGGTACGGAACACTAGTACGAAGCTCTGAGATAACTTCCGCTGCAGCTGCGAGCCAGGTTTGAAGCGAGGAACTTTTTTCTAAGCTACCGTTTTATCGGTAATAATCTCGTATGGCATCGGCATGCAGGAACCGGCCCTTAAATCAACTACAGGAAAATATTGGCAAGTGGGCAACACCATGGGACGGAGCACTGACCGTTTAAAGGAACGGTTGCGAGTCACCGGCGCATCAGGGGCGTTCAGGCATCGACCGGAAAGATAGCGAGGGTCATATTCCATCTGCATGCCCTTGTGCCGCGTCAAGGTTATGGATGAATGATGATACTTTCAACTGCAAAACAGTTGAATTAAAACATAAAAGGCAGGGCCGTTCAATGAAAATTAGAACCGCTGTCTAAAATGGATGCCGACGCCATGCACAGCAACACCTATCATCCGCCCGTTTTATTACGAAACGGGCATCTTCAGACCATCTTTCCAAGCCTTTTTAGAAAGATACCTGACATATCCTATACTCGGGAACGGATCGATACACCGGACGGTGATTTCCTTGATTTGGATTGGTCTTGTGTGGGAGGACGCACGCTGGCGATTCTGTCCCATGGATTGGAAGGCAATACCCATCGCCCTTATATACTCGGAATGGTGCGTGCTTTGAACAGCATCAAAGTGGATGGCCTTGCATGGAACCACAGAGGTTGCAGCGGAGAACCCAACCGATTGTTGCGCATGTACCACAACGGCGTTACCGATGATTTGCATCATGTGATCGCCCATGCCGTGTCGGTGGGCACCTATGAGGCCATCGTATTGGTGGGGTTCAGCATGGGAGCTAATCTGAGTCTGCTCTATTTGGGGCGTTGCGCCGGGGATGTACCTGAAAATGTGAGGTGCGTCGTGATGTTTTCGGCACCCTGTGATCTTTCTGATGCCGCCGCAGCCTTGGCCAAACCCGCCAACGCCCTGTATATGAAGAACTTCCTGAAATCGTTGCATCTGAAAATCAGGGCCAAGCAGCATCGCTATCCCGACGCCCTGAACGATGCGCATTACCATCGCATCAGAACCTTTGAGCAGTTTGATGACCGCTACACGGCCCCCATCCACGGCTTCGCAGATGCCAGAGATTACTGGACAAAATGCAGCTCCAGGCCGTGGCTTGAGCACATTCGCATGCCCACGCTGATTGTCAATGCCCAGGATGACCCTTTCTTGGCCGGCGGCTGCTATCCGGTGAATGAATGCCGCGGAAATCCCCATGTAACCCTTGAAATCATGCGTTACGGCGGGCATGTGGGATTTGTCAACTTCAATCATGAAGGCCGCTACTGGTCGGAAATGCGCGCCCTGGCGTTTATCAGGAAATGGATCTAAACCACAGGAGGATAAATGAAAAAAAGTTGCATGCAGCATTTAAAAACGTTCTGGAAAGGCTGGGGCTACTCAATCCTGGTTGCATTGATGCTAGCCACCTCCTTTAAATCAGCGGTGGCGGATTGGAATATTGTTCCTACCGGCTCAATGAAACCGACAATTTTGGAAGGTGATCGCATATTTGTAAATAAATTGGCTTATGATCTAAAAATCCCTTAC
>JASFER010000416.1:0-4275 GCA_050124755.1 Desulfobacteraceae bacterium | reverse complement strand
TGCGGCATCGAATTCGTACGCTTTACACCCGACGAAAAAATGATTAAGCTCGATATTCGCCTGAGCGGCACCCGGGCAGGCGGCACGCGTATGTTGTGGCGAAAGATCTATACCGGCTTGAGCCCGGAAGGAAACCGGGTCATTGCCGCCATGGCCGACGATTTTGAAGGTGAAGCGGAAAGAATCGCCAAGATGCTCAACCATTATTTGGATACAGGCCGGATGTTGTCGCTTGCGGATTTGTAGAAGTGGTTTCAAAAGCTTCAAGCTTTTGAACCGAATTCTAACGCAACATCACAACGGTCCAACAGGAAGCCTGCATGCTCACCATCGGAAAGCTGGCCCGGAAGTTCCATCTGTCCCGTAGTACACTGCTGTATTATGATCGCATCGGCCTGTTGAAGCCTTCCGGCCGGACGCCTTCCAATTACCGGTTGTACACCCAAAGCGATGCTCGCCGTTTGGAAAAAATCCGCCTGTTCCGCCGGGCGGGGCTGGATCTTAAAACCATCGCCGCGACCCTTTCGACCTCCCAAAGCTCCCTGGCTGAAATCCTCGAACGGCAGGTAGAGCTCCTCAACCAAAAAATCCAGGACCTGCGCCGCCAACAGCACTTGATTGTAGGATTGTTAAAAGAAATCAGGCCGCAGGAGCCGGCCATAAAAGTGATGGACAAACAAAGCTGGGTCCGTCTGCTCGAATCGGCCGGCATGGATGAAAAAGCCATGGGCGATTGGCACCGGGCTTTCGAGCGGCTCTCGCCCGATGCCCATCAGCATTTTCTTGAATCTCTGGGTATCCCCGCAGATGAAGTCAGGGCCATCCGGCGCGGGTCGCAACCCGAAACGCCGGATTAGAAAAAGGGGGACGCCATGGATATCAACAACCCGCTATGTAATCCCACTTACCGCTTTGCCGAAAGGCAGCACTTCAGGAGGGTATCAGTTTCCTTTTATAAGAGAGGCGATTACCTGTTTTTTTGCGGAACTTCGCAGACGTCAAAACCTTTGGCTTTCAGACGGGGCAGGATATGCTTGGGTACAACAGCTTCGACGATGAAGGCACCGGTCAGCGAATGTTTATTCGTCGGCTTTTGGGAATCCGGTCGCACCCGGATAATGTCGATGGGCATTGCGCGCAGCTGCTTGAGCCCGCCCGGTGATGATGTGCGGATAAGCACCATCGCCAACTTGGACGCGTCGGCGGCAGGTGCGCTCTTCTCTTCTGCATTGCCCGCCGCGGGTGTATTGGTGCAGGATGGCCAGATACCAACGAACGTCAGCGTTATCAGTATGATGAGTATCATTCCACTGCGCATGGCAAGCGTAGCCCCGTTTTTATCTGTTTCCGGCGGCAACCGGAAATGGAATGGTATTCGCCTATGGTTTCTTTCCAGGCGGAGACTCTGCTGTTAAAGAGCCTCCGCCGCCGGTCAGGTTTTTCTTATGATACAAAAGAACATGTTTTTAAGTCATGCTCTGCCCGGTCTTAAGGATTGATCGCCATTCTTTCAGCGCAGGCGTCATTTTCATCAGGGGCCTGGTAAGAGATACTGCATCACGCGCTCCATGACAGCGGTGCGATTTTCCAAGGTATCGATGGCCTCAAAGCCAAACCCGAAATAGACCGAATCGTAGGTGCGCATGACCGGACCTTCGGGAAAGCCGGCGCCGGTGATACGCTCCCAGTTGTTAAAAGCACCGCTGCCCGGTGCCGTACTGACCGTCCAGTCACCCATACCGGTTTCGAAATCTTCCAAAGGCAGGCCCGTGATCTCGATGTCATCCACAAACACACCCAGATTCTGGGTGGCCCAATCAGAGGCATAGCTGATGTGGATTTCCACTGTCTGACCGGCATAGGCCGACAGATCCATGACCACCTGCCGCCAGCCGCTGCTGTTGCCGGTAAAGGCATTCCATTGGCCGGTCTCCCCCATGGGTTCGCAGGCCGCATCCATATAATTGGCCAGGAAGGGATGGATCTGTTCCACCCAGCCGCTTTGGCAACTGTCTCCGGTACTGTTGGTGGTCAGTCCGTTTCGATCCGGCAGCGTTGTCCACTCATCTGTGCCCGCCACGCGGATTTCGACAAACGCATAATCCCAATCGGACTCGATATCATAAGATACACGGAATTTAAGCTCCGGTGCTTCAACAGGCAGGGTGACGATGCGACCCAGGCGTTTGAAAGCGCTGTCGGCCATCTGACTGTAAATATAGTAATCACCGGAATAGGGATCGAAAGGACCGCCGGGACGATCATAGCGGGCGGCGATATGGTCTTCAAAGCCGGGAAGAAAGTAGCTGGTGGCTAAAAAGGTGCTGGCACAACACTGGTTGTCAGCGCCGCTGCCCCCCTGAATGCTGAAGTTGAGTCCATCGAACACCGGATCGCCGGCCTCGCCCCTGACATCATAGGGCGTTTCGGAATCCGGATCTATGCCGCCAGTGTCGATGTCCATGAAAGCCCCCAGATAGTACTGGAAGAAATCGTCGGGGATTTCATCGAACTGGGCGTATACCGCCGAGATCCAAGCCAAGTCCTGGCCGGTGGCAAACAGCTTGCCGTTGGAATAGTTCAAAAAGTCTCTGAAGGCGATGGATTCTTCGGCATGGGTAACAAAGTCGTTGGGTACGGTGGGCGCATAATCGTCCCCCGTATACCAAATGGCGACGTCATAGTGCGACAGCACATCGGCATGGGAGGGAACGCCTTGCTGATCCACATCCCAGATGTCGTATGCGTAACCGACCGCATCCAGTGCCTCGGTATAATAGTGCAGGTAGTTGGGTCCGCCGGGATCTTCATAATCAGGGTATTGGCCGCTATAATCCTCGGCGGCCACCACCAGGACGGGATTGCCGGTAGCACTGGGGACACTGTATTCAAAGGGACCCAGAACGGTTCTACGGGACGTTATCATGTAAGTCACTGTATCGTCGGCCCGTTGTCCCGTGATTTCGCCGGCATAACGCGTGTAATACAGACCCCCTGCATCGTTGTAAAATCGTCCAAGGCGCTCTTTTAAACGTGCTTTTCGCCAACGTCCGTTATTGAGCCGATAGTAGAGTTTGGGTCTGGATTTTTTACGCGCCACCACCTCGATCAATTGACGGGTTCCATAGGAGGCGGTCACAGGCGTATGGTAAATGTCTTCGGTCTTCATACCCACCGGCGACACCGGGCGGTCCGGGCGGCGGGCACTTTCAGCCACTGACAGAACAAACGCCAGGCTGTCGTCGAATACGGTTTGCAGCATGGCTTCGTCATCAGGGAACCGGAAGTCATAACCATCTGTAAACTCAATGGTGTGCGATGGTACGCCCGCCTCGTTGTATGACCAATCCGTAAAATCGCCGTTGGTAATATACAGGTCGGCCCCCACGCCCGGATCGTAGCCTTCATCCCTTAAGGAGTCATAGATGGCTGGATTGTCATCCGTTCCGGCCTGGGCCACAAAAATGGGATCGTCCAAGCTGGGAGTCTTGAATTGCCAGCCCCAGGGATAGAGAATCAGGTTGCCGTACGTATGATAGGAGATGGCAAATCTGAATTTCTTTTTACGCATGAAATGCACCAGGGCCTGGGTTTCGGGCTCAGAATGGGGAGCTGTCCCGCGGTAGGTGCCGTCCGATGGGATGCCGCTGGACCCTTCGTTGTCCAGACCCCAGTGGGATGCAAAGTTGCGGTTGAGGTCCACGCCGTCAGCCAGGGTGATCTCACCGTCGCTGTCGTTATCGCGCAGATTTTTGCGCCACAGCCGCTCGTGGGTAAAAGTATATTCGTAGCCGTCGGGATTGGCCACGGGAATCACCCATATCTCCGTGGTATGCAGCAGACGGGTCACACGTTTGTCGGCGCCGTAGTTGGCCGTCAAATACTTGATCAGGCGAAACGCCATCTGGGTGGCGACCCACTCCCGGGCGTGATGTGTGGCAACAAAAAGAACCCGGGGTTTGCGACGGTCATGCTTCCGGCTTTTGGACAGCCGCATGGCCAGCAAGGGCCGGCCTTGAATACTGTGACCGATGGTCTTCAGTCCGGCGATATGCGGATAGGTCTTCGCGATGCTATGGAGCTGATCCTTGATGCCCAGGCCCGGTTCATCAAAACTATGGTAGACCGTTTCGGCGGCGGCCTTGGCTGTCATGGCGCTCAATGCCGCGGTTTGCTCGACTTCCGACCACTTGATGCCGGCCTTCTTAAGCTTGATTTCGTCCAGAGCGGACACGACGGCTTCAACCCGAAATCTCCGGTTCAACGACATTGCTC
>JASFER010000415.1:0-4334 GCA_050124755.1 Desulfobacteraceae bacterium | reverse complement strand
CAGCAGTAGCTAACGCCGTGGCTCGCCTCGATGAAGCTGAAGCCGCCAGAGCCGCTGAAGCAACTGCGGCCGCAGTTGCTGAATCCGAGCGAATAGAAGCACAACGCGCCCGAGTTGCCGCCGAGTTGGCTGCCTCTAATGCCCAAGCCGCCAGCACCCTGGCCGTAGCAAATGCAGCCACCGCGAATGCGAACCGCGATAATGCAGCAGCCTTAATCGCCGAGTTGGCTGACTTTATTGAAGCCGATTCAACCCCTAAGCCCCTAACCGGTACGACCACACCAGGACCAACGCCTAATGTTGATGAGCTTTTGGCGCAAGCGAGACAATTTCAATGTTCCACCTATGTCTGTACTATTGGCGATCAATTTTTTGTAGATGGAGAGCCATTCCGATTTATTGGGGTAAGCATTCGCGGATTAATTCATTACGGATATGATTCCAACTTTTTCCCATACGCATCCTCGGAACAGCGCTGGACTCAATTAGCCGCCGCCTACCAGATGGGAGCCAGGGTTGTTCAAATCAATATTGCCCATAAGGATGCCAACCCTGAAGAAGTGGCCCAACGTTTTCGACATACCTTGGATATTATTGAAGCCAATTTTCCCGGCATGTACATTACACCGGTGTTAACCAACAAGTTGGGCGATGTTCCCTTCTATGTGCAAGGTGACTCAAAATTTTATACTCAACAACAAAATAGTTATTTTTCCACATTAAGTGAGGAATTCTTTCAAAGTGGGTATAAAGAAAACTATTTGCCATTTGTGAGATATATTGTTGCTGAATTTCAGAATGACCCCCGCATTTTTGCCTGGCAAATCGGTTCCGAATTAGACTTGCCTGGAAATCCAAACCTTATCATAGATTTTCATCAGGAAGTTGCCGACGTGATTAGAGAAGTGGATCAAAATCATCTGATCACGACTGGCTTGATTAGTACCCATCAGCTTGGGATAGATCATAATCTTAAATTAAGAGCTGATCTTTACGGCCATCCAAATATCGATTTCATCACGATCCATACCTATGATGGTCAAGACCAAGATAATGATAGTGACCTGGCACACCAAATCAACAAGCCCTTTATTCTAGAATCTGGCATCTCAACTTCTGAGGGTGAACGTCCACCCCGGTTAAAACAAGATCTAGAAAAATGGTTCAACCGTGGGGCAAACGGCTATATCCAATGGGGATTTACTGCCGGCCCTATGGATAATGGAGATGGTGATAATTTGGTGGGTTTGATGGAACCCGCGCATGCAGACTTTCATGAACTTTATTCAATCTATCAAGAATTTGCCACAGATTTAACTGGGAGTAATAGTGACTCAAAATAATACAAATGATTTGCCTGACCCAACATCTAAACCAAAGGGTGAAATCCTTGAACCTCAATATTCTTTACAGAATGAGGCCGTTCCAAACTGGAACTTCCCGAGACAAGATTTTGGACAGAGATTCACTCAGATGCCACAGATTCTATTTTTAAATCTTTTATCTGTGTTCATCTGTGAAATCTGTGTCCCTTTAATAAACTTGTCGGTTTGAGGCGAAGCCTTGTTGGATAGTTACAAGATAACCTTGGATTCAACGGCAATAGCCGTAAAAAATAACTAAACCGTCAGGAGGTAATAATGAATAAGCTGGGCTTTTATACTAAAAACTTCGCGGCGCCGGGGGTGATTGAGGCCATACGCGAGGTTCAGCCGCCGGTACTGCTCACCGAACTGGACGACTTCTCCATCTTGGAGAAAATCCGGCACGAGTGGTCGCCCAATACCTTTGTGGTGGGGCGCTTTCACTTTCCCCACGATGTACAGGGAGCCATGGTCAACAGTGCCGATCCGGAAGCGGAGGGACGGAAACTGGCTGAAAAAGTACTCACCCACAACTTTGGCTTTGCCAAAAACCGGGACGACAACGACCGGCCCTACATCGATGCCTGGATGTCGTTAAATGAGAGCATTCGCGGGCCAAACTCATTCCGGCCCCAGGCTATGTGGAACGATGAAGACAGGAATAACTTTGCCCGGATGGAACAGCAAGCCGCAAATTACGATACCCTGCAAGCAGCCTTTTTGCAGGAACTTCGCCAGGAAGGACTGCAGGCCGTGGCCTTTAACTTTGCGGCCGGTAACTGGGTGCGGGGTGAAGATTACGTGAAATATTTCCCACGCACGTTGGAAGCTTACACTTACCTGGGGTTCCATGAGTACGGCTGGCCGCATATGAATCCCCGGGAGCCGGGAGCCAGAAGCGGCTGCGGCTTTTATCGTCCAGCGATGGATGTGATCCGCCGGAAATACGGAACCCGGCACCAGGTTATTATAACCGAAGCCGGCCTGGCCCGAATGTATATGCATCAAGACGAGGGAGGGGATGTTGGCTGGCTCTACCAGGCCGACTCCGTGGCAGAGGATAGCTACAAATCATCGTTGCGCTGGTACAATCAAATGATGGTGCAAGATCCCTACGTGCTGGGTGCTTGCCTGTTTCAGGTTGGCCCTGGTCACGATTGGGAAACTTTTCGCCACACCGGGCTGGATAATCAGGGCCGCCCGTTGAGCCTGATGCAAGAATTAGCGGCTATGGCCCGGGAACCAGCGCCGGTATTTGCGGCGGCAGCAGTTGCCAAATCAACCACCAAAGCCGAGGCCAAAACGCTGGATAAAAAAGAATTGATTGAAACATTGCGGGCAGCGGGTGAACATTTGGTCATGCCGCTCAATCGTAAGTCACTGCTTTACAAAACGGGTCAGGAAAATGATCTTGGGGATCGATTGACCGGCGAATACGAGGTAATGGTGGCCGACCAAAACTACACCGTCCAACGTTTTGAAGGCGGGCTGGTTTACGCGCCCACCGGGCAGTGGGATCAATTAGAGGCGGTTCGTCTGCCAGCTAAACGCAGTCTGACCATACCCCCATTGAACTGGACCCAGGACATGACAGGGTTCCACGGAAATCGCTGGCAGTATTGGGAGCAGACACTCCAGGGCAAAATTCCCGGCTTGACCTGGCATGTTTTTGCCGAGGAGGCTCTCAAACACAATCCGCATTTGGCCGACGATAACTATATCTTCCGCCCGGGAAAAACCTACAAAATGCCACAGGTGCCGGGGCAGCCCGAGGTTTCAATGAAAGCGCATACTGCGGCACCGGTTCCACTGCTATCAAGTCTCTCCGCTGAAGTATCAGCCCCGCCCCCCGACTTTGTGCAGGTGATTGGTGACAAATTTTATATCAAGGGCAAACCGGCTCGTTTTATTGGGGCCAATATTCGGGGCCTGATCCACTACGGCCATGATCCTCAAGATCTGCCTCATACGTTTCCTGAGCATCAGACTAAACAACTGCAAGAAGCGGCCATTATGAATGCGCGGCTGGTGCGGGTATTTTTGGCCCACAAAAATGCAACTCCGGCCCAGGTAGAATCTCGGCTGCGGCACGTACTGTCTATGATCAAACAAAATTTCCCCGATATATATTTACTGCCCGCCTTCACAAACTTGTATAGCGATGTTCCCTTTTATGTACAAGGTGAAGGTAATTTCTATACCCCCAACCTCAATTTGGATTTCTTTAGAGAGGGATACCGGGACAAATATTTATCTTTTGTTAAACATATTGTCAACATCTTCAAGGACGAAGCCAATATCTTTGGCTGGGAGATTGGCAATGAGCTTAAGGCCGAACATGATTCCACAAATGGTGCGCCTGAGGAGCTGGTAAACTTTATGCTTGATATGGCCAAAGAAATAAAAACGCTGGATCCGCATCATCTGGTGACCACCGGCATGATCAGTACCCGCCACGCCTGGATGGCCCATCGCCAGGATTTACGAGAGAAACTATATAGCTCACCCAATATTGATTTCATCACCATCCATGCGTATGACGGTAACGAGAAGAAAGAAGAGGAAAAAGAAGACGACAGCGATCTGGCAACACATTTCCAAAAGCCGTTCATCATTGAAGAAGCCGGTTTTAATATTGAAAAATATGGTAACCGGCCCGAGAAAACACGTGAGGATATGGCAAACTGGTTTGGCCGGGGAGCCAGTTCTTATATGCCCTGGGGATTTATGGCCACCGATCGCGATAATGGCGACGGCGACAATGTAGTGGGCATGGGCAAGCAATTGGGTGACTGGAAAGAACTGTTTGAACTTCATCGTTTATGTGGGGACAAGTTATTGAACTATCCTGACATTGATGATATTCAGGGGTTGGCCAACCAGATAAGGAGCATCAATTATTCCGGTCGCCGGGCGATGATGGCCGAGTTGCCCTGGCCGTTCCTGACGGATGGCTTTGATTTCCCGGTA
>JASFER010000414.1:0-4339 GCA_050124755.1 Desulfobacteraceae bacterium | reverse complement strand
CAGTTTGGCTGCCGCCATCATCTTTTTCAAATGATGCCATTGGCGCAGATAGTGCCAATTGTTGTCGTACCAGTAGAAACAGCCGTCAACCCCGTTGTTGTTCAAGGCCTTGGCTGTACTTCTGGCCCGGTCTTCATCGGGCAGCATGAAGCTTAAAAAGGTGGCCGAATCGCCATCCGGGTCTGGCAGATTACGGAAGCTGATTTGGGGATGCTGCTTCATAGCGCCTTTAATCGCCGTTTTATGTTCACGCTGGGTGGTCAGGATCCTATCCAGTTTGCGCAGCTGAGCAACCCCCACTGCGGCATTCAGTTCACTGATGCGATGGTTGTAGCCTAAAATCGGATGGCCCTCAGCACCGCGGTCATCGCCAATATGGTCGTGTCCGTGGTCTGCAAAGGCGTGGGCCAGTTCATATCGTTTGGGATCATCCGTAATCACCGCACCGCCCTCGCCGCAGGTGATGGTTTTCACCGGATCAAAGGAAAAGCATCCCATTTGTCCGAAGGCCCCCAAAGGTTTGCCGTTAAAAGAGGCGCCGATGGATTGGCAGGCATCCTCGATCAGCACCAACCCTTTTTGATCACACAACGTTTTGATTTCATCGATGTGTGCCATGGCACCGCACATGTGGACCACCATGACGGCTTTGGTCTTGGGCGTGATTCGGGCTGCAATGCCATTAGGGTCAAGACACAGGGTGTCATCAATCTCAGCGAATACAGGGATGGCGCCGGCCGTTAGAATGGCCTCAAACGTGGCGACAAACGTAAAAGGCGGAATGATGACTTCATCTCCGGCGCCCACGCCGCAGGCGGACAGGGCAATGCTCAATGCTGCAGTACCGCTGGAGCACAAGTGGCAATGGGCGACACCCATCCGGCCGGCCAGCTCCCGTTCAAAGGTTTTGGCTTTCCAGTGTCCATTGCGTGCCGCATCAAAGCCATAACGAAACAAGACGCCGGTATTGAGGACATCGCTGACCTCTTTGCGTTCTTCTTCTCCGAAAATCTCAAAACCAGGCATGGGCGATCTCCTTTTTTATGAAACTTAGCTTCCAGAGTTGTGGCCTTCGACTTTGCCTTGAGCGATATGGCTTTTAAAATAATGTGTCATGGCGATGCGGGCATATTTGGCCGCCCGAATTCCAATGTATTCTTCATGGGCCACCAAAGCGGCAAATACCAAGCGGCCATCACCTTGTTTTTCCTCTGCAAATCCGACGAACCAGTCGAATCGCGCATCATGTGAGCGATTGAATATGTTGCCTGTTTTTCCACCGATTCTGAGTTTTGACAATACACTGTTGCGCCGGTAGTTCCGAAAGGCCTTGCGTCCGGTTCCGGAACGAACCGTGGTTTCCATCAGATTCCCCAGAACTTTGGAGGCCCTTGTGGTCATGGCGCGTCCCCGCCAGGTCGTTTGGGACCGGTAAAGCAATTGTCCCCTCATATCTTCAATGTGGTCTACAATGGTGGGGGCCACCATGCGTCCGCCATTCAAAACCGCCGACGCCATCATGGCCCCATGGACCGGCGATATGGTGGTGTCGTTGTTGAAACCGCTGGCGACTTCCGCCCAATTGTAAGGTTTGTCCTTTATATGGATGTGGCTGGGCGATACCGGCAGCTCAAATTGAATCGGTTGATTGAAGCCGAAAGCAATGGCGTACTCTTCCAGCACACTTTTTCCTAAATAGACTGCGCCCAGCTTGCCGAAAACAGGATTCACCGATTGAGCAAAGGCGTCCTTGAGCGGCAGGGTATTGGTGTAGCGGTTGTTTCTTTCCTTTAGCTGATTTTTGTAAAGGGTGTGTTTGTATCCGTTGAATCGCATGGGGGTATGGGCATTGTAGCCGCAATGGTCCACCGCTGCCGCAGCCGTCACGATCTTGAATACGCTGGCCGCCGGAAATGTTTGTCGGTTGCAGGGGTTGCTGTCCGGGTCAATTTTGTTAAAGCCGGCCAGCGCCAGAATACGACCGGTATCTGCCTGCATCACGACGATGCCGATGTATCGGGAATTTTTGCGATCCATGGTTGCGATGAGATGGTTCTGCAGATCGGGATCCAGACTGGTTTCGATGCATATTTGTTGAGATTTGAACGGCACGCGGATTTGTTTTGAGGATAAATCTTCGACGTTCAGGTTTTGCAGAAGCAGTTGCACGTCCTTTTTGCTAATAAACAAATCCTGATCATGCGGTATCTTTAACTCTGGTGGCGGGGTACTTCCGGAGGTCGACGAAAAAGGGATTATGCCGATGGATAAACCCCCAATGATCGCCCCCAATAAAAAAGCGCACGCTACCCAGCGGCGCCGATGGGTTGACCACCGCGGCTTCTTCAGCGTGTTCTGATATTCCCGCCAACTGGGACGTCGGCCCGCTATGTTTGGTTTATGATTTAATCTTCGCATCACTCATCGAACCGGTGTTCCCGGGGGCATGGGCTTATCTAAATTGAGGACAATGGTGTCGGTTTCGCTGCTGGCCGCCAACACCATTCCTTGAGACCTTATTCCCATCAGTTTGGCCGGTTTGAGATTGGCGACCACGACTACCTGCTTGCCGACCAACGCTTCCGGCGCATAAGCTCCGGCTATGCCGGCGACCAAGGTTCGGGTTTGGGACTCTCCCATATCGACTTCCAATTTTATCAGTTTCTTGGCCCTGGGGATGGCTTCGGCTTTCACCACTGTAGCCACACGCAAATCAATGGCGCCGAAGTCATCGATGGTGATTTCGGCCTTCAACTCAGGGTTTAACGTGTTTTCCGATGCCTCCATGTCGTCGACAGGCTCCTTTTTGTTGACTTCGATTCTGGGAAACAACGTGGTTGTTTTGGGAAGTTGGATGCCGGGTGTCAATGTTTTCCAGGCTTTCACCAAATCTATTTTAAAGAAAGGCTGATGCGCGTCGAGTCCAAGATGAGTGATCATGGCAGCGGCTGTTTCGGGCATCACCGGATATATCAGGCCGGCGACCACCCGCAGGCCTTCCAGCAAGTTGTATATGACCACCTCCAACTGGGGACGACTGACCTTGGATTTGGCCAGCACCCAAGGCGTTGTAACATCCACATACTTGTTCATCTGGCTGATCAGCTCCCAAATAGCCGCCAGGCCCTTGTGAAAGGCAAAAGACGCCATGGCTCGTTGGTAGGACGCAATGGCTTGGGCCGCTTTGTCCGACAGGCCCAAAGCAAACTCTTCTTCAACAGCAGAATCCATGACCGGGACAACGCCTTTGAAGTATTTATGCGCCATGGTCACAACGCGGGAAAACAGGTTGCCCAGGTCATTGGCCAAATCTGCATTAATCCGCTGGACCAGCGCTTCTTCGTTGAAGTTGGAGTCCAAGCCAAAGACCATGTCCCGCATTAAAAAGAAACGGAAAGCATCTAAACCGTATATGTTCACTAATTGCAAGGGCTCGACCACATTGCCGATGCTTTTAGACATCTTGCTTTGGTCCACATTCCAATAGCCATGCACGTTCAAGTGGCGATAGACGGGTAATCCGGCGGCTTTAAGCATAATGGGCCAATAGATGCCGTGGGGTTTCAGGATGTCCTTGGCCACAATGTGTTGAACCACAGGCCAATACTTATCAAACTTGGATCCGGTGGGGTAACCCAAAGCCGAAATGTAATTGATCAATGCATCAAACCATACATAGGTGACATAATCCGGGTCAAACGGGAGGCTGATCCCCCATTTGATGCGGGACTTGGGTCTGGAGATGCACAGATCCTCCAGAGGTTCCCGCAGAAATGCCAGGACCTCGTTTTTATAGCGTTCCGGGCGAATCACATCCGGATGATCATGGATATAATCGATGAGCCATTGCTGGTATTTGCTCATCTTGAAGAAGTAATTGGATTCTTTGATAATTTCAGGCTCGGTCAGATGGTCCGGGCATTTGCCGTCAACCAGTTCGCGATCCGTATAGAAACGCTCACAACCGAAGCAGTATTGGCCTTCATATTCGTGAAAATAGATATCACCCTGATCATATATCTTTTGCAGGATCTCAGCGACGACGGCCATGTGATCCTGATCCGTGGTTCGAATAAAATAATCGTTCTCGATATTTAATTGCGGCCAAAGATCTCTGAACATCGCACTGATTTTATCGACATAGGCCCTTGGCGTCGTGTTCTCCTTCTTCGCCGCCCGCACGATTTTGTCCCCGTGCTCATCCGTGCCGGTGAGGAAGAATGTATCGTCCATGACCATTTGGTGATAGCGGTTGATAACATCAGCACAGATGGTGGTATAAGCATGTCCCAGATGGGGCCTGGCGTTTACATAGTATATGGGGGTAGTAACGTAAAAT
>JASFER010000413.1:0-4356 GCA_050124755.1 Desulfobacteraceae bacterium | reverse complement strand
GGAAATCAGAGAATTTGATGAGGGGCTTCAAGCTTACCCCTTTTATGAAGATTTTGAAAGCGGTACGGACAATTGGATTATAAGCGGTACCAATTGGAATTTAACGGACACTTCATCTGTCAGCGCCACGCATTCTTTGACAGAAAGTGTCGGTGGAAGCTACCCGAATTATGCGCATAGCGTCGCGGAAACAGCGGGCTTTATGGATCTTACGACAGCCACATTTCCGGTGCTGACCTTTTGGTACAAATGCAGGATGAGCACTCATTCCTATAGCGATGACTACATTTATGTGGATGTATCAACCGATGGAGGATGGACCTGGACGAACATCTGGAGCAAACACGATCACAATCAGAGCACATGGAGACAGGTAAAGTTAGATTTAAGCTCCTATATGGGCGATATGGTAAAGATTCGATTCAGGTTGCTTTCAGATGAATCGTATACAGCCGACGGCTTCTCGATCGATGATGTGGAAATCAGAGAATTTGATGAGGGGCTTCAAGCTTACCCCTTTTATGAAGATTTTGAAAGCGGTACGGACAATTGGATTATAAGCGGTACCAATTGGAATTTAACGGACACTTCATCTGTCAGCGCCGCGCATTCTTTGACAGAAAGTGTTGGTGGAGATTATCCGAATTATGCGCATAGCGTCGCGGAAACAGCGGGCTTTATGGATCTTACGACAGCCACATTTCCGGTGCTGACCTTTTGGCATAAATGTAGCACCAGCACTCATTCCTATAGCGATGAATATAATTATGTCGATGTATCAACCGATGGCGGGATGACCTGGACGAACATCTGGAGCAAGCACGATCTAAATCAGAGCACGTGGGTGCAGGAAATGATAGACTTAACTCCATATATAAGCTCTCAGGTTAAGATTCGATTCAGATTCGTTTCTGATGAATCGTATGTAGCCGACGGCTGGTATATAGACGATGTGGAGGTTTCTGAATTTGAGTGAAAATAAAACCGACGCTATTAAGTATTTGAACTAGAATATCGTGAATGATGTCGCGATGAAATGCATGCCTTCATAGTAAAAGATGTTTGTTATGCCGGTTAGTGTTTCAGACCATTCGCATTTTCTCCAAAAAAACATTAAAAAATGCCCGGCTGTTTGGCCGGGCATTTAAGTTTATCCTATGTTTATAATACTTAATTCCTATAAACATTACTTTCAAGCAATAAAAACCATACTGATGTCTGATTGACATTTTATATTGATTATCGCGGTTATCTTAAAAGCTTAAGGGGGCGGGGTTTGTCCCCATAAGCGCTTTATTAAGAATAATGATAAGCCAATCTTTATGCAGGATAACGGATTTTATACCCGGCCGGCACGGAGGCCGGCCCTACGCTAATCACTTCGGTCCCAGGTGTTTTGAGGGTTCCCGGGTATGGTCGGGCTCTGTCCCGACCGGTTCAGAAGACGGCTTTTTGAACCAACTTGGGCTTTATGGATAACCGGGTTGATTATTACTATATGGCATTTGAAGTACAGCAGGAACATACCGGGTTTCCAAAAACTTGTGTTTTTCAGCGGTAACAAGAGTAGAATCGCATCTATTGATCGTAGCGCTTTTAAAAGATCCAAAAGGGCGTCCTGAGCATAAAGCTGGACGCCCTTTATATTTGCACATTTACATGGTCCCTAAGCTCAAAGCCCATCCCTGATACCGCTTATAAGAAATTTGTGATAAAAGTCACAGACATTTCCATTGTTTTCTTTTATTGGTATGATACTAAAAATAAGTTTCAAACCTTCAATCGAGCCCAAAATCAGGAGAGGAGACAACCAAATGGAGAAAGATTTTCACTATTTTCTTATCTATGCAATTGCCAGCACCACGGGCTTCGAGGATGCCGACATTATTGCCTTCGCATCCCAGTTTGTGGACGACAACAATGAAGGCCAGTTCAGCATTGATGGACAGAAAGCGTTTTTCCCTAAGAAAATACCTTTTAATGGCGGGCACTATTTTCCCATCATGACCCAATCCCTATCTCCCAAATCCCTGGATACCTACGTGCAGAAATATGTCTACGTGCCGTTTCATTTTATCCCGGGAGATCAGTCCCAGCCCATCGATGGTCGGGTTAATGCCTTTGCCACGACACCGGGAAGTCCCGTCGCCACCCAGATTCTCAAAAACGCCCTTGCAAGCAACAATCCCTACCAGATCGGCATTGCGCTTCACAGTTATGCAGATACCTGGTCCCATCAGAACTTTACCGGATTTCAAGAGACTTGGAACTCTGTGTACCCATGGTACAATGTGTTTAAATCCATCGTACCCAATATCGGACATGCAGAGGCGGGGCATTCACCCGACGTGATTTCCGAAACCTGGACCGATCATCGATTGAAGCAAAAAATCGTAAATACCGACAGGGCTTTCAAGGCCACGGGGCAAATCTATCAAGCCTTACGCCGTAAATCGGGCAACGGTCCACTGTGGAGCGCGGTATCATCAGCGTTTAAAGCCATCATCCGTGCCCATGATTACGATGCGCGCATTGCGGCTATCAGCGCTTACTTGCCAAATGCCATACCGAACTATAACAAGAATGCATGGATCGATGCAGCCCTGGACAGAGAAGGGGAAAAGATTGTCATGCGGGATAATTTCGAACAGACCCACTGGTATCGGTTTCACCAGGCCGCCAAGACTCACTTTGCGCAGGTTATGGAGTTGACTAAAACATTATAAGTCACCGCGCGAGGTAATGGTTGCCGGTTCTAAGTGCAACCTTTGACGTCTTATTGAATTCAATGGTTTGAATGCGATGAATTTAAAGCGTTTTTAACGCATCCGGAGGTTATCGCCTTTCGAAGTTAATCGTCTCTGATGTCTGAATATCTTTTAAGCTTTCGTTGTTCCACATAATCTTGTATAGTATTTGCGTTAAATTCAGATAATATTCTTTTACCCACACGACAAGGTTCTATGCAGCCCAACAGAGTATCCTGCCCATCCTGCGGTGCCGGCCATGATTTATACAATCCAGGCATCGTTACCATTGTTTGTGAATATTGCGGCAATGCGGTTTACTGGGACGCGGAAAAAGTGGCGAATGCCGGAAACCAGTCCATTTTGCCGGAAGGTTTTTCCCGATTGTATCGCGGCGCCACCGGCAAGCTGAAAAACCGCCGCTTTTTCGTCATGGGCCGGGTACGCTACAGTTTCGGCTATGGTTTCTGGGACGAGTGGTTCCTGGAATTCGGCGATGGCACCATCGGTTGGCTGACCGAGGACAACCATGAGTTCGCTCTGGAAAAACGTTCCACCGCCAAACACCTGCCGCCCCTCGACCAGCTATCGCCCGGTGCGCGTTTTACCGTCCAGGGCATCCCCTTTGTGATTGAAGAGATCGGCCAGGCCGAGTGCCTGGGAATGGAGGGGGATTTGCCCATTGCCGTGCAGTCCGGCGAAAAATACACCTTTGCCGACGCATCCAGCCCGGACGGCAACTACAGCCTCGGACTGGAATTTGACGCTGATCCGCCGATGGTCTATCTGGGGCAATGGCTGAAATACGAAGACATTCGAATGGATGACGAAGGGGCCGACTGGTAAATTAAAAAAATGGACAGGGAAGCATACAGCCTCGAGAAAGGACGACCACGCCCCACCTATAAGCCCAGGGATATTCACTGTTCCAGTTGTGGTGCCGGGTTGGCCGTTAAGGACGAACATGCCGAATTGGTCACTTGCGATTATTGCGGCAGCCACCTTCAGGTCACCGCCGCGGAACAAAAGGTACTGAGCAAAGGCCCGGCGGCCAAGCAAGATTTTCCTCTGCAATTGGGCGATTCATTTCGATACAAATCCCATCGATACGAGATCATCGCACGCATGGCCTTTATCGAAGATGACGACCTGTCAGAAATGACCCGCCAGTATCTGCTTTTCAACCCAAGGGTCGGTACATGCTGGCTGGAGGAATACGGAGGGCACTATTCCTTGTCCCGGGCAACCCATGTCATGCCGGAATCGGACCCTTTTGAAAGAAAGCGGGGACAGCTCCTCAATACCCACGACGGCCGGCAATGGGTTACCGAAGAGATCGGCCAGTATGCGCTGCATTACGTTGACGGGGCTCTGCCCTGGATTGCCAAAACAGGCGATCGGGTGGCCTATGCCGACTTTGCCGAAAAAAGCGGCTCCGGCGAGCAGTATCAGGTTCAGCGTACGGAAAATGAGATTGAATTTAGCTTCGCCAAATCCCTGAGTATCGAGTTGGTCCGGCGCGCCACCGGCAAGCCGGAACTGGGCAAAACCGGGGTCATCAAGGACGGGGTGGATGCAGCTGTCAAACGCAGGTTTTATATGACGGTTA
>JASFER010000412.1:0-4385 GCA_050124755.1 Desulfobacteraceae bacterium | reverse complement strand
CTTTCTCAAAAATAGTCGGACCAATGGATTCAAACCAAATCTTGGTATCTCCGGATTGTACATAGCCCGTATCCCCTTGGAGAAATTCAGGCAATTTCGATTTCATTACAAAGTTAATGGTGTCATGAATATTATCAGGAAGTTCAGGACCGGAAAAGTAGATCAGGGCAACAGCCATCACCGCCGCTGCTGCAAAAACAATCCCGGTAATTTTAATAAATTTGATGATAACTTTCATACGTTACGATATTAGCTGATATGCCGCTCGCATAATCGCGACTTTGCATGTGGTAAAAGAGTGTTTATTCAATGCTGATAATGCTTTTTAAGGGTTTTGACATCTTTTTTATGCAACTATAGGGTTGATTCATGCGGGGGATATGCCATTCTTATTCCAGCCTCGAAAGATAGGCGTCCTTTGTGAGCCAAAGCTCTTCTATTCGGTACATATGCCAATGATCATGCATCAATATATGCCTTGTTAAAATATAGAGGGAATATTGGTCATATTCCGGGTGTTCTCCTTTCCTTAACCAGATGCTTTCGTCCACATTTTCAAGAAGTGCGATCTGCTTCTTTCGATAGTGCAAAAATTGATCAAGTGCCTCAGACAAATTCATACATGCAGGAGTAGCGGGCTCATCTTCGTCTTTGCCGGGAATGTAGGGAACAAATTTTGGAAGATCCTCACTGATAAATCGATTTATGCGTTCTAATAGCATGGGTTGCACCTGGGCCAGATGGCTCACATGTTCAGCTATTGTCCAGAATCCGTCACCTCTTCTCAAATCCATTTGTGTTTCCGGTATGGTTCCCACAAATTCGGACAATATCGTGGGTGTTCGCCTCAACCCCTCCAGCAAATCCGGTATGTCAAGCATCTTCAGCGCTCCTTATTTTCTCTATTGTCAACGGTGCGGCTCAAATACGTCTCGTTTTTCGCGACGTTACCTGAAGTCGCCTGTTACGATTATTCGGTCTATGTTCCCTATATTCCAAAAAAACCTTTCCAAGAAGGAAGAAGCAAAAAGAAAAACGATAAAAAGGAAAAAAGAAGAGAAACTGCAAATAATACAAGTTGAATAGTGCCTGTTTTTGTCCCTTTACCGAAAAAGTTACAGAAGCTGACATAAAGCTGCCCCAGCAGAGAACATGCATACAATTTAATGAATAAGTTTGTGGAATAGCTCAGTGGACTTTTAACATGCAGTCCTCCAGAGACAACAAGTATGCTTGCAATGAATAAGAAAAAAACCACTAAAAAAAAAGGCACCCAGGCACTTTTCGTATAGCTGTGAATGATTCTTTTTATACCAGGAACCATATTTATTCGTATATAGCTTCTAATCCTTTACCTCCATGGCCGCCAGCTTATCCTCCTTGGCCATTTGGATCAGTTCTCCCAGTTTGAGTTTGGGTCCTGGTTTGAGATCATCAAAAATGAAGGTGGCGCGCATGGTCTTCGGAATGTGATCCGCATTCCAAGTCACGGCTTCCAGACGTAATAGCTTGGCGGTCAGACCTTCTATCGATGCTGGGCCGCGGGAAAAGGGAATTTGCAGCGCCATGGAGAGTTCGCCTTTCATCAGCTCGCAAGGATCTTCGGTCATTAGTTCTACGAACACGCCGCCCATGCTGATATTAATCAGCGATGCCTCATACGCATGCTTTTGTGTTGCAATGACTGCCAAAGCGTTCGGAATATGGTAGCGGGCGTCCCGGCGCCAATCCCTGGGGTTGCACACCGCGTTGATTTTTTTGATCAAATCGGCCGGGCGAACCCGGATCTGGACAATCCGGTCAAAGCCTTGCTGCTGTAATTTATTGCGGTCATGCCCGGATTCGCTCTCGGAAATCACGATCAAGGGGGTGTGGCCGTTGTGTACAGTGGATTCTTGGCTGGTCTTGAACTTCGTCAACCCCATGTCCTTGAGCTGGTCCGTCGAAACGACGACGTCGAAACCTTTATCATTGATATGGTCCAATGCCTGCCGGCCGTCCTGGGCTTCGGTGATTTCAATGTCGGACAACTCTGCGAAGATGTACTTTTTAATAAGGGCGCGAATGGAACGGCTTGGGTGGACCAATAACACATTTCGAATTCGCATAAACGCTCCCGGATCAGGTTGTGGGGTCACATGCCAACTGCATATAGCCGCTGCAAAACATCAACACCGCTCTTAAACAAAAACCTGTTTAATGGAACTCAGTTCAGTAGCAATAGATAAATGGTACGAACGTTTTATGCATAGATGAAACGTTGCTCACGTCGAGCATCGCCTCATTGATTCAAAACTTAAGATAGAATTGACAGCCAGTATAGCCTATGGCTCAGACTAAATTCAACAGCTTTAATGCATTGGCGCCGCATATCGCTCTTTTTTCAGCATCGTGCAGGCCCGCCTGGTTCATCTCCTTGAAATAGCGCCGGGGCTTGAGCAATGGAAAATCGGTGCCCCACAGCACCTTGTCCGCTCCGGCCAGGTCAATGGCTTGTTGGTAAACGGCGGGTTGGTATAGATAAGGCGACGCGGCCGTATCAAACCAGACATTGGTCAAGATCTCCCGGACCTCCTTTTTCAACAACGTATAGAAAAAGATGCCGCCCCCCCAATGGGCCAGTATGATGCGGTTGTTCTGAAAGCGTTTCACCAGCGTGTAGATTTGAATTAATGTGTTGGGGCTTTTGCCCGGGTATTGATGACCCACCGGTTCATTGGTGTGCAGCATCACCGGCACATCAAATCTTCGCGCCAAGGCCATAATGGGATCCAGGCATTCCAGGCACCGTTCGTCTATGCCGGATGTGTAAAAAGCCAACTCACCTACGCCGGACAGACCGGCCTGCAGGCAACGTTCTACCTCACCGGCGGCATCCGGGTGCATGGGATCGAGGCAGCAAAACCCGATGAGCCGGTCGGGATATCCGGCCACCGCTTCTAAAATATAATCGTTGTTCAACCGAAAGGTATCCACGTTGCGCCAGGGGAAACCGAAAACCACACTCTTATCTACGCCCTGCTCATCCATCATGGCCACCGTATCAGCGGCCCCCACCAGCCTGGATTTGGGGGATTTATAGAGCAATTCGAAAGCCGGCTCGTTATCAAAAAATTTATCGCGCTGCTCGCGAATCACACGGGGAAATGCATGGGTATGAATATCGATGATCATATGGCTCCCGTTATTGATTGAATCTTTGACTTTTATAAAATATAGATGGAATTGGCAAGTGCCCCTTTGTTAAACCAGCGGCATTTGATCAATAATGTATTCTACCGATTTTATATTCAATCGGTCCCCATCCGCCATCTATCATTTGGATTTTGTCATTTGATATTCTACTTGAAAAATATGTCGCATAATTCTGGGACATAACAATAGAAGGAGACAGACGGCATGTGCTTTGTCATTGCCGGAATGCAGCCCAAAACCAAAACCCTGGACAGCACACCGCGGCGTTGCCCCAGGTGCGGTTTGCACCAGGCTTACACCCAACAGGTGGATCACTACCTCAGCCTGTTTTTCATACCGTTGTTGCGCATTAAACAGGGGGAGCCGTTCTTATACTGTCGGCGGTGCCGATTGCCGGTAGGCCCTGAAGGGATGCATCCCGATACAAACGATTATGGTGAAACAAAGCCCATGTGCCGGCAGTGCGGACGAAGCCTTCAAGCCGGTTTCCGTTATTGCCCGCATTGCGGGCAACGTCAGTAAAGTGCCGGATGTGACATTAGGGAAAAGCCAAAGCCCATTGACATTTTTCAGCGTCTATGTATTCGTAGCCCAAAGCCTTGACTGCTTGGCAGAGGCACCTTGGAACGCGGCCACAGCATGCCGCATCCCCTGTGAAAGACATCGATCAAACCAGACAATATACGTCAATCTAAACCATAAGAGGTATTGTCATGATATTAAGCAAGGCCCCCACACTTACCCGCCGTCAGTTTTTATACCTGTCCTCCATGAGCGCCGCCGGATGGCTGGTGGCGTGCGCCACCAATCCTGTGACCGGCAAAAGCCAATTCATGCTGGTCAGCGAGCAGCAGGAGATTGACCTGGATAAAAGAAATTCACCTCATCAATTTTCCACGGATTACGGCGCGGTCCAGGACAGCAATTTGAATGCCTATGTCTCCCAGACCGGCCGCCGGTTGGCCGGACTTTCCCACCGGCCCCAGATGCCCTATTCGTTCCGTGTGGTCAATGCCAACTATGTCAATGCCTATGCTTTTCCCGGCGGCAGCATCGCCGTCACCAGGGGTATCATGCTCAAGATGCGCAACGAAGGCGAACTGGCGGCTCTGCTGGGCCATGAATTGGGCCATGTCAATGCGCGCCATACCGCTGAAATTCAGTCTAAAGCACAGGTTGCCGGTATATTG
>JASFER010000411.1:0-4402 GCA_050124755.1 Desulfobacteraceae bacterium | reverse complement strand
GCTGTTTGTTTTGTGAAAGATTACAACCTGCTGGAAAAAACGATCACCTCCGCCCCAAGACCGGGCGCCGAACCCAAACCAGTATCGGGAAACGGCACAAAGTACAAATTCACCGATATTGTGGGCACGGATAACGCGTTTTTGCAGGCGGTCAGAATGGCGCGCCTCTCTGCCAATTCACCATCGCCCGTCCTCGTTTGCGGAGAGACCGGCACCGGCAAAGAGATGTTCGCTCAATCGATCCATAACGCCAGTTCGCGCAGGGATCGGCGATTCGTGGGCATCAATTGTGCGGCCATTCCTGAAACCCTCCTGGAGGGCCTGCTGTTCGGCACGGCCAAGGGAGCCTTTACCGGCGCCATGGACAAGGCCGGTATATTCGAACAGGCACACGGCAGTACGCTGTTTCTCGATGAAGTCAACTCCATGCCCATCAATTTGCAGGTCAAATTGCTCAGAGCGCTTCAGGAGCGAAAGGTCCGTCGTGTTGGCGGATCCAAAGATATTGCCATCGATGTGAAGATCATCAGTTCGGTCAACGAAGATCCTCATCTGGCCATCAAACAGG
The DNA here is from genome assembly GCA_050124755.1 of Desulfobacteraceae bacterium. Taxonomy (GTDB): domain Bacteria; phylum Desulfobacterota; class Desulfobacteria; order Desulfobacterales; family Desulfosarcinaceae; genus JARRKU01. The sequence goes on along the minus strand of JASFER010000411.1, from coordinate 3,834 downwards.
GATCCCTGCGAATGGACCTGTTTTATCGACTGGGTGTGGTTTACATTCGCATACCGTCATTACGCGAACTCAAAAGCGGACTTGAGACGCTGACACACCATTTTATCCATAAGAACAATATTGCACTGGCTAAAGAGGTCAAAGGGGTCTCGGATGATGTCATGCACTTTTTCCGCAGATACCATTGGCCGGGAAATGCACGGGAATTGGCACACATTATCGAAGGGGCCATGAATCTGACCGAAAACGAGGGCACCATCGACGTGGCCCATCTGCCGGTACATTTCATAAGGCCTGATTTAAGACCCCTATCCATGAACGCTCCGCAGTCAAAGGATTCGCGTTTTTCCGAGCCTTCAATGGTAGCGGCGCATCACTCCCCTTTCTTCCATGGGCAACGGTTTCCAGGGAAAGCGGATCTGCCCATGCAGCAGACCCAACATGAAAGGGAGTTGATCCATGACGCGCTGCTGGCGTCGCGCGGCAATGTTTCGGCCGCATCCCGGGCTTTGGGAATTTCAAGGCAGCGGCTGCACTACAAAATGAAGAAATACGCAATGAACCGCCTGGATTATATGCGTTGAACCTCAACCCCAGTAGCGGAATTGGCCATGGACGGACACCATCATCGCCAATGAAAGGTATTTCTGCTTCTATTCTTTAGTGCTCCGCCCGCCCACTGCCAGGAGCACCATCGCCGACAGAACACCGCTGATAAGACCCAGCGCGAAGGCCCAGGTGTAGCCGCCGGTCAGGTCGATGCTCCAGCCGCATATCACCGGCGACACCACGGACCCCACCCCCAACAAACAGGTCCACAGTCCCACGATGCCGCCGGTGTGCTCCCTGGAAAAAAAATCCGAAGCCGCCGCCCCATAGGCCGGCCACACCGCCCCATAGCCCAATCCAAACCATAGGGCACACCCGTACAACATCCACGGAGTGGTTGACAGCGCCATTCCCAGGCAGGCCGTTCCCATGATCACGCCGCATGTCATCATCACCCGGATTCTACCGATGGTATCGGAGAGCGGGCCCAACGTCAGCTGCCCCACAACACCGGCCAGGGCGATAACGGCCACGAACGTTGTGGTCTGAGCATACGGCAGGCCCAACGCCTCCCTGGCGAACACCGGCAAAAAACCAAATGGAATGATCACATTGATGCCGATAAGACAATAACCCATGCCGATAACCCAGAACACGCGGCCTTTTAATAGTGCTTTGTAGGTTTCCCTGAACGAGAGCACCGGCTTGGGTGAAGGGCCGCAGGCGTGGTTCTCATTGACGGGGTTGCGTACCAGAATATAATTTAAAATGGCTACCCCCAGGCAAAACAATCCCAGACCTAGCCACCCCTTTTTCCAGTCGGCCGCTTGAACGATGGCCGGCAATAGATAACTCCACAAGGGGATGCCCAGCCCCAGCCCCATGGTGACAAAGGAGAGGGCGGCACCCCGCTTGTGGTCCGGCACCCATTTTTGTACCAGGGCGGTCACCGGCGCCCAGCAGGCGGCATGACCCAATCCGGCCACAGCGAAAAAAAGAGATGCCAGCCAGAGGTTGGCGGCAAAGGCCATCATCAGTGCACCACAGGCCAGGACCGTGGTGAAGAGCGTCAGGATGAACCGGTAGTCGAACCGATCGGTGAGGGCGCCGAGTATGGGCGTGGCCACCGTATAGACAATGAAATAGGAAGCAAAGATGACACCGGCCTGGGCTTTTGAAATGCCCAGGTCCGGCAGCATTTCAGGCAGCAGCATACCGTAGCCGTAGCGTATGGAAAAGGCGATGGAGACGGTGAAAAATCCTGCGGCGATAATGGCGTAGGCGCGTTTGGTCATGGAAAATATTCTTTATGTTTAGTGACAATCATCCTCACCAACAACAGCACCACACATATCCGGGTTTTTCAAAATTCACAATGACTCGGAGGGCGATAAAATCAAAAACCGGCACGAAATGCCTTGCCATCCAAATTGGGCCAATGGTAGTTATCAAGCCCGCGGCGGGCCAGGAGAAAGACCTGCCGCTTTTTATTTTAACCTGAAAAGCCTGGCTTATGGGCCTAGTCAGAGGTACAGGGTTTTGCTAAAAAAAACATTGGGAACGGCCGGGACAGAGCCCGGCCCTACGAAGACCATTGTTCAGGCTAACGATTCCACTAAATGTGCACAACTCGGGTGTGACATCGACTACGGACGCAAATGGCACGCCATGGCAGCCGTAGGGACAGGTGTGTTTTTAGCCACGGTGGACACCAGCATTATCAACATATCGCTTCCGACTCTGGTGCGTGTTTTGGACTCCCAATTTGCCGTGGTGCAATGGGTCGTTCTGGCCTACATTTTAACCATCACCACCACCATGCTGGGTATCGGGCGGCTGTCCGACATGTTGGGCAAAAAACCGATTTACATGCTGGGCTTCATCGTTTTTACCATGGGCTCCGCACTGTGCGGAACGGCCCCCTCGGTTTACTGGCTCATCGGTTTTCGTATCGTCCAAGGCATCGGCTCCGCCATGATATTGGCTTTGGGTGCCGCCATTTTAACCGAGGCTTTTCCTCCCGCGGAAAGGGGCAAAGCTATGGGATTGATCGGTGCCGTGGTATCCATCGGGATTGTGGTTGGCCCGGCCATCGGCGGCATTATTCTCGGAGCGCTCTCCTGGCGCTGGATATTCTATGTGAACCTGCCGGTGGGCATCTTCGGCACCATCATGGTGCGGCGCAATGTCCCTGATTACAGGCCCGCCGGACGTCAGCGGTTTGATTTTTGGGGGGCGCTGACATTGTTTTTCTGCCTCTTGATCCTATTGCTGAGTTTGACATGGGGACAGCAATGTGGATTCTTCACCCCTGCCGTCCTCTTTTTGATCGGTCTGTCGATGATCTTGCTGGTTGTTTTCGTTGTGCTGGAGAAAAGGGTCGCACACCCCATGATCGATTTGAAAATTTTCCGTAACATCTCCTTCAGCATCAGCCTGTTCACGGGATTTATCTGCTTCGTGGGGTTGTCTGGTGTTTTAATCCTGATGCCTTTTTACCTTGAAAACATCCTTGGCTTTAAAATCCTGCATGTGGGTCTGCTGATGGGCATCGTTCCGGTCATGTTGGGGATCGCATCGCCTTTTGCAGGCTCCCTGTCCGACCGTCTGGGAACCCGCTGTCTGGCCGTGGTTGGAATGGGCATCATGGGAATCGGCTATCTGGCGGCCAGTACGCTGACCCAAAATACTTCCGCATTGGGCTATATGCTGCGCATGTTTGCATTGGGGCTGGGCATCGGCACTTTCATATCTCCCAACAACAGCGGCATCATGGGGACTGCGCAGCGTCACCAACTGGGGATCGTATCCGGCATGATGGCCATCACCCGGACCCTGGGCCAAACCGTTGGCGTCGCCCTCATGGGCGCTATATGGGCCGGCCGTACGGCCGTCTACGCCGGTGGGCAAATCCAGGGGGGCGCCACCGCAGCGCCCGTAGACGCCCAGATATTCGGGTTGAACGACACCTTTCAAACGGCCGCCGTCCTGCTGGGCCTGGCTTTTTTGTCAGGGCTCTGGGCGTATTTTAGAGAGATCCGAAATAAGAATGTCCTTAAAGGCCCGAGTCGGTGAAATGTCGAATAATGAAATCCACGGGTGGCACCGGCAAGAATTGCCGGTGGTCGAAGGCCGGGAGGTCTTCATTTATGATGAGTGGTTGGGCAGCCGTTTACAAAAATCTATCTGTCCGTTCGGACACCGGCCGTTTTTGCTGATTTGGCCTAAGCAAACCGATATCAAACCGGTTGGTCAATTGCTCCTCTTGTTGCTGCGCAACCCAGG
>JASFER010000410.1:0-4424 GCA_050124755.1 Desulfobacteraceae bacterium | reverse complement strand
ATTAAGGAACAATTTGCCGACACCCAGGTCATCATGCTGACAGGACACGGCACAGCGGACTCAGCCAGAACCGCCTTGGCCCGGCAGGCGTATGACTACCTGAACAAGCCTTGCGACATTGACATCCTCACAGCGAAGATAAACGCCGCCTTCCTGGACCTTGCCACGGGTAAGAGCGGCCCGCAGAGGGAGAAAAAAGTCCGCGACATCATGATCCACATCGATGATTACTCCAAGGTTTCTGTTGATGATACGATCAAAGACGCTGTGTCCACTCTGATGCACTCCTTTACCAAATTTATCTCCAGCGGCCGCATCATGGAAACCGGCCACCGTTCTCTCCTGGTTTTCGACCACGATAGCAATGTGGCCGGCATCCTGAGCATTATGGATCTGATCCGGGCCCTGAGGCCCGCCTACTTGTCGGCGTCCAAACCTTCCACGGCCGACAGCATGCAGTACTCGCCCATGTTTTGGGAGGGACTGTTCACCACTCAGGCCAAAGCACTGGCGCAAAGAAAGGTGGGCGACATCATGTCCGATGTCGTGAGGCAGGTGGACCAGAACATGAACCTGATGGAGGCGGCCGATGTGATGTTTACTTCTCAAATCCGGCGCATGATTGTGACCGACCGCAAGACGGTTGTCGGTGTGGTTCGGGAACAGGAAATCTTCTTCGAAATCGCCAACATCATCATTTAGTGATCCTTATAGGCGATCTCCAATGAAAGGGTTCAGAACCAGGAGGTGTCCCCCATGGCAGCAGTTTCAAAGACAAAGCCGACCGGGTATGACAAATATGTGGATTGGAAACTGTTTTCCGTTCCCGTGACGCTGTTTTTCGCAATTCTTCTTTTGCCCACAGTTTCAGGGATGAAAGATGTGGGCGCCGAATACAGTGTCGGCCCTAAATTTGTTATCGAACATATCACCCAAGAACTATTCAATACAACGCCATCGGATGCGGAGCAGTGGCAGCTGCTGACCGCTCATGTCATGGAGCAAAACATGCAGATGGGCGCCATGAGCAAGGCGCGTTTTATGAAGCGCGATCTCAAATGGTGCCGCAAATATCATATCAGCGCGGATGCCTTGAATTTAGAAAAAGCGCGGAAGCATATCGAAGCCAATGTGGATGAAGCGCAATATGTGCTGTTGATGAAAGCATCCCTCGATCTTCGCAAAAACAAATTGAACTTCGAAACGCTGACCGGCAGCGACAAAAAAGCCGCTGAAAAAGGAGCCTGGCACATCAAAGTGGCCATTGCCATGGTCGTATTCGTCGTCTTCTGTTTTTTGACCGAGTGTATACCGCTGCCGGGTGTGGCCTTTTGTATCGGTTTGATGCTGGTATTTACCGGTGTGGTCGGCCGCAAAGAGGTGGCCATGCTCTATTGGGATGATGCCGTCTGGTTCATCATGGGAAGCCTGATGTTCGCCGCCGCCTTTGTCAAAACCGGCGTGGACAAACGGGTCTGCCTGGCCATATTCAAGCGGCTGGCCGTGCCCAATGTGCGCTGGATTTCTCTGGCCTTTTTCATTATTATCGCACCCCTGGCCTCGTTTATCTCCGATCATGCCCTGGCGGCCATGTTTTTGCCCATCGGCATTTTGCTTTACCAGAACAGCCTGACCGCCGAAATTCCGGAGGATGCCGAACTGGCCAAAATGCTGATGATCACCATTGCCATGGCATGCAATATCGGCGGGTTCGGCGCCCCCTCGGGCGGAGCGCGCAACGTTATCATGATGACCTACCTCAATGATATGTTCGGCTATGACATCGGTTATTTTCAGTGGGTCAGCTACGCCATGCCCTTTGTGATCTGCATGATTCCGATCACCTGGGTTGTTACCTGCCGGCGGTTCAAGCCCCGTATCCAGTCACTGGCGCCGGCCATGGATCAGCTGAAATACGAAATCGACAAGATGGGCGGCTGGAGCCGGCAGCAGATTATTTCGATTGTCATTTTTCTCGTCATGGTTTTCGGCTGGTTCACCGAAAAGGTTTTCTTCGATATGGGGATTCTTCCCATCCGGCTCGGTATCGGCGTCATCGCCATGGCGGGGGCCGTGGCTTATCTGCTGACCGGTGTGGTCAATTGGCGCGATTACCATCAGAAGGTGGACTGGGGAGTCGTCTGGCTTTATGCCGGCGCAATCATCTTCGGCCGGACCCTCGATGGTACCGGGGCCGCCTATTGGTTGGCCCGCTCATGTATTGACGCCCTGGCCCACCTGGGCATGGAGGCCGGTGCGCCGCTGATGCTGGTCAACAACGCTTTGACAGCCGTACTGACCAACCTGATGGCCGACGGTCCCGCCGCCGCCGCCGTCGGTCCGATTTCATTGAACATGGCCGGGCTGGTGCATCCCGGCACCACTTTTCTTCCATTTATCGCCATGAGTACGGCCTGCGCCTCCTCGTTTGCCTACTGTATGGTCATCGGTACACCCCCCAACGCCATCGTTTACGCCAGCGGTTACCTGCAACCCAAAGACTATCTGCGCGTCGGCGTGATCATGTGGATCGTCGCCAATGTTTTCTTACTGCTGCTGACCATGGGATATTGGGTTGTGAGAGGGTTTGGCGGACTTGCCGGTTTTTAACCATGAAGTCAGGCCCATAGAAGGAGTCAATACCTTCCACAGACCTTAAATGCCCAAACCATAAAGGGACCCCTTATTCGATAAAAGTTAACCCGGTTATTCATAAAGCTCAAGTTGGTTAAAGAAGCCGTTCTGCGGGTGGGGATAAACCCCATAAGCGCTCAAATAATGATATTTAGCAGATTTTTCAGGTTTCGCTAATGCTACCTTCTTAACCGGTCGGGACAGAGCCCGACCCTACGAAAACCCTCAAAACGCCAGGGATCGGAGGAATTAGCGTAGTAGGGCCGGCCTCCGTGCCGGCCGGGTATAAAATCCCATATCCTGCATGGAGATTGGCTTATCATTATTCTTGATTAAGCGCTTATTGGGTTTATCCCCGTCCGCTTAAGCTTTTAAGATAACCGCGAAAGTTTATTCCTGCTGATCAAATTGCGCCAGTTTTTCCAGAATCCGGCGGGGGGAATCTCCCAGAGAGATCTTCAGGGTGGCGTCCAGTTTTTTCTCCTCGATCTGCTTTTTGGTCATCACCCTTTTCTTGTAAGCCTGGACCAGGGTTTCCATGAGTTTTTCGAATTCGCAGGGTTTCTGCAGATAGGCATAGGCCCCGCTGCGGGTGCAGGCGGCGGCCGAATCAATGGTGCCGTGGCCTGTCAGGATCACGATTTCCATCGAAGGGTGCTCCTTTTTCAGCGCCTCGAGAGTTTGCTGACCGTTCATCCCCGGCATCTTAAGATCCACCAGGGCGATATCGATGAGATTCTTGCGCGCTATCTCTATGGCGGCATCGCCACGGGCGGCACAATGGACCTGCATGCCCCGCAACTCCAGGCTGCGACTGATGGAGGTCAAAAAATCCTTTTCGTCATCAACAATCAACAGGTTGATATGTTCCAGTTTCATGGTGTTGCTCCTTTTTTAGTTTAAGATTGTCTTTGGGCGGTGCAAGACAAGCTTAAAGACTGAAATACGGCCGCAAACACGTCCGTCAGGCGCAATATGCCGACGATGTCGTTTTTGCGAGTCACCAGCAGGGATTGGTGATTGCCCATGACCAACAGGTGGATGGCTTCATCCAAGGTGGCGTCTTCGCTCAGAAATTCGCCTTCTGTCATTTTGCGCATAAAGTTTTTGACTTTCTGCTCGGCGGCCTTTTTGCAGATATCGTCAAGGGGTTTATCAAATAGGCGGTATTGTTCCTGAATGGATTTAAGAAAGATTTTGCTGAAATGGCGGAATGCGGAACCGGATGCATCGGTCTGGATTTTACCGTACTTGGGCTCCAAAGCTCTGAGCGCATCGATTTGACTGATTTTACCGATGACCCGGTTGTTGCCGTCGAGCACCAGGACCGCCCGGTGGCGGTATTTTGTGTGGTCGAATGACTGCTGAGCTTTTTCCAGTGAGATAATGGCTTCGGCCAAGGTGGCATCTTCCGAAACAGTGGCATATTCGGCCAGCGGCACCATCACCTCTTTTACGGACAGGTTTTTCATTGATGTATTTCTCCCATCATTTCATTTTCGTCTCTCGTAAGATAAACGATTCATTTCTACCAAAAAGCCGGCAACATCAGATATTACCGCCTCTGCGCAACAGCAGGCGTGCTTCGGCTTTGCGAATGCGTTCTTCCTGTTCCTCCTTTTTCTTTCTGGCCCCTTCCAATTTGCTTGTCAGCTCTTTAAAATCCGCCGGTTTGAGAAGGTAGTCATAGGCACCCAATTTCATACCTTCCACAGCCGTTTCGGTGGTGCCGTGGCCGGTCAACAGGATGACCTCAACCAAAGGGAACATGATCTTTATTTTGCGCAATG
>JASFER010000409.1:0-4425 GCA_050124755.1 Desulfobacteraceae bacterium | reverse complement strand
CGGAATTGATCATTTTCAGGCCAGGACTCCAGGGGGATAGCCGTGGCGCCAAAGATCACCTCCGAGCTGTCGCGTGTTTTGCCCAGTCGCCGCTTGAGGTCGTCGGGGGCATTGATAATGACCAGCTTATCGGTCGGCTGAAGTTTTAAGTAGCCTTTGTTGCACTCTTTCAGAAATTGATAGCCGGTGACTAAAAAATCCCGATCCGAGTAAAGTCGAAACTGGTTTGATTGAAATTGTTCTTCCTCAGATGAAGTCTCGGTGTTCCGGGCCGGGTCTTCGCCATCCAATAAAAAGCTCATGAAATCGTCGCGGCCGGCCTGATTGGCTTCTTTGAGCATCAGCTCCAGGGCATCGGCTTCCAAAGAAGCGCTGTTCAGCTTTGAGGGCGTTTTCTTTTCGAGTACGTTCTCATTGCCGGCAAGGATGCCCTGATTGGCGATATATTCTTCCTCGGCCTCGGGATCATATAGCTGCAATACACTTTCACCTGATTGGCGCAAGTGGTTGATCTCTTCTACCTTATCGATCAGGCGGTTGAAAATGGCCTGATCGCCTTTCAACAATCCCTGCTCGGTATTGACCAGCAAATAGCGCAGGATGGGATTTTTTTCCTGACCGAGTCGATCGATGCGGCCATTGCGCTGGATGAGGGTGATGATCGACCAGGGCAGGTCGTAATGGATGATATGGTGACATTCATGGTGCAGGTTGATGCCTTCGGAAGCCACATCCGTGGCAATCATCATTCTTAAAGGCGAGGATCCTGTGGCAAACGCTTCAACGGTTTTCATTAAATGCGTATCCGGTGTTCCGCCATGAATGACCGCTATGAATTGCACGGGCTGGTCTTCAAATTTTTCACTGTATTTTATTTTGAAATCTTTGGCCAATGCCTGTGCTAAAGCTTCCTGCGTTTTACGGTACTCGGTAAAAATGAGAATACGCGGACTCTTCGGTTTGCCGTTCCACCCGATGTCCGTGAGTTGCTGTTTCAGGATGGCATAGCGGGTCGATTTATGGAGAGTGAGGTTCTCAAGGCGGTTGCCCACTGCGTTTAGTCTGGATATTTCAATTGAATCATCATCATCTTCAGTCAGTTTTGCCAAGCGGTTGTTGACCGTTTTCAGACAAGCTTCGGGACTGGATAGAAACAATTTGTAAAGTCCGTATTGAAACAGGGCGTTGTGTCTGCGCTTGCCTTGGGATCCATTGGTATCAACATCCTCTTGTTTTAGCTTTTCGCGCAACGTGGCAAGCGCTTCATAAACGGCCTCTTCGGCAGCGGTGGCATCGGCAGTGGTGTGAGCCAAAGGAATCACCCTGCGTTCGGCCAACATGCCGGCAGCCTCTTCACGGATATCCTCTTTAAACCGCATCAGGAAGAATTCTTTGATGTCGTTGGCGTCATACTCTTTAAAATTGGGATCCGGTATGGCCGAGGGATCGAGCAGGGATATCAGTCGCCCGAAAGTCTCTTTTTTGCCGTTGTGCGGCGTTGCCGTGGTCAGCAGCATGCTGTCGGTGCGTCGGGAAAGCAGGCGGGCCAAGCGATAGCTCAAATGGCGCTCCGGGATGCTTGCACCGGCCACATTATGGGCCTCATCGATAATCACAACGTCCCAACGGGTATCTTTTAAAAAGTGTTCGTAGCGGGCTACATTCTTCAAGGTGTCGATGCTGATAATCACCCGGTGAAAGACTTCAAACGGATTTTTATTGCCGGGTATCCTGAGCCGAACCTTTGCAATGCCGGCCGAATCCAATCGGACAAGGGGAATATTGAAGCGGTTCCATAGCTCCGCCTGAAATTGGGTGAGCATCGATTTTTTGGCCAGCACCAGTATTCGATTGGCCCGGCCGCGCCGCATCAGCTCCGATAGAATCATCCCAACCTGTATGGTTTTACCCAGCCCCACGGCATCGGCGAGCAACAACCGCGGCCGCAATTGCTGAAGTGCACGCCGGACGGTCTCTTCCTGAAATTGCATCCTTCTGAAGACACCCAGCCCATCAAAATCCGGTTCAAGCCCGGTTGCCGGAACCTGGCGAAGTTGGGCCTCCAAAAACAGCTTGGACAATTTGTACCCGTTGGAGTCGTCTTTGATAAGTTGGGTGCGGGTAGGATCCACCGGTACGATGTCGTCCAGTTGGGTCAAAAACACGCTCCGGTGCCCCCGGACAAGGTCATCGACCCCAACACAATGAATGGCGTAGTTATCTTCAAAATCGATGGAATCCGTCTTTGTAATCAGCCATTCCGCGTCACGACATAATATACGCGCGCCTGGTGTTGGGGGCGTCTCACTTTTATACATCGTCAAAATCCTCTGGATTGATACATAATTCCTCAAGGTCGGCAAAGCGCAGGCAGGCATTCATGATCTCTACATCATCATCAAAACCAATTGGAGAAGTAAAGTCACTTTCAAGGTCGGATGTGAGGCAGAAATACCGCATCATCCCCTGCAACCATGGATGGCAGTGCTGAGGTATTTGATCCCATTTCGTTGCAACGGATTTGAAATTATTAAAAACCTGTTCTGCCAGTTTGATATTCACATAAACATTATCCATGTGTGCCGTGCGAACCATTTCAAGATGGTCACCCGCTTGATCCAATAATTGATCGATAGAATACGCTTCAGCCCACTTACAGCACTTGACCAGTATGTTAAATGATTTTTGTGTCAATCCTTCAGGACAAATGCCTGACATATGCCCCCCCGATTTGGTTCATTTATCTAGCGGTCAACCTCTGATAGTTTTCGGTTAAATCAGCTATGGTTCCATACTGGTCGAGCGTTTTTTTGAGGCTAACCCAGATTGAACGCTTCAACTCCTCCGGTTCAAGGACAGTAGCCTCGGGTCCCATACTCAGCACCCACTGCCGTATCTCATCCAGGCCGGCCACCCTGAAACTAATTTCGATACCGCCATCAATCAGTTTCTGGATCTGCTGGCTTTCGTGCCAGATCTTTTCGCCGATGTAGCGGGCCCAGTCCGGGCTGATCCGGATGGTGACACTGTATAGCTCATCCTGCATTACTTTGAAACTGTTTCGGATATACTCTTTCCAGGAAAAGCTCTCGGGAATTTTAAAATGACGCTCGGTGACCCGCAGCATGTTGATGCGGTCCAGCACAAAGGTGCGGATTTTGCTGCGCAGGTGACAGTGGCCGATGACGTAGATGGTTCCGTCGTAAAACCAGATCTTGTAGGGGTCCACTTTGCGGGTGCTGCGTTCGTTTTTTTTAAGGGACCAGTAGCCGAACTCCACGGTTTTGCGGTCGGCAACCGCCTGGTTCATCCGGGCGATGATTTCGTTGAAACAGCCGTAGTTCTTACAGGGGCCGCCGCCGATTTGATAGGCGGAGCGGATGCGGTCCAGGTATGACATTGTTTCAGGGGGAAGCAGGCTGCGGATTTTTTTGAGTATGCTTTCCTGGGATTCCTGAAAGACGGTGCCTTTGAATACTGTGAACAGATCGCCTCCGAGGTGCAGGCAGAGCAGTTCGGTCAGGGTGAACGGCTCCGGGATCTTGAACTTGTAATCGTCGATGAAACGCCAGCGGGTGACTTTGCCTTCTTTTTCCGTGTAGATGGGGAAACCGGCGAGTTGCAGATCGTCCATGTCGCGGTCGCGGTAGGCGGTTCGCAGGGACACGCCGCCTTCGGCCGACACCTGGGCGGCCGTCAGGCCTTTTTTGCTGACTTCGAGCTGTCTTAGAATCCGCCACTGTCTTGAAAGCTGGTCTCCCCTCATGGTCTCTCTTTCGGCTTTCGGTTATTCAATAATTTCAGGCCGGTCATGGAAATGTAACCCGGATGTTTGATGCCGGGTCTGGTTGGCCCGCCTAAGGTAAAAACGTTGAAACGACAAGGGATTCCGCCCTGTCTTTCCGGTTTTTCTGACTGCCGACATATGGATGATCCTCTTTCCGTCGGCCGGTGCCGTTCCGGCTGCGATGCGCGATTCAAAGGAGATTGTGGCGCCGATGCTGACCACCTGGTGTCGTTGCCCTTTGGCTTTTTTCACGGAGAGGTTAACACGCGACTTTGTCAGGTGGGGTCAAAATGGACCCTGTTTTGTAATCTTATGGCCCTCCTTTTACCGTTGCCGCTTCTGTGGTCAAAGCGTTTTCGCAAAACGCGATAGCGGCCGCTTCCACGCCGTCCAGTGCATCCAGGCCGGCGGCCTGCTGGTGCATCAGGCCGTAGAGCATGGCGATCAGCAAATTCGATGTGGCGTCCAGGGCTACCGGCCTGAATTGGCCGGATGCCACCCCCTTTTCAAGGATTTTTCTAATGGTCTCCTTGAGCCTGACTCGGACCTGTCGATAAGCCCTGGTGCACTCGTTGTCGGCTCCGTCCATGCGCGCCGGGCAGGCTCGCAATAAAATGCGGAATGGATATGATTTCTCT
>JASFER010000408.1:0-4541 GCA_050124755.1 Desulfobacteraceae bacterium | reverse complement strand
CGCCTGTTGATCGACATGCTGACCGGCGTCAGTTCGGCGGACAGGTCCGAGCCGGGCTTTGAGATCCGGCAGGCCGCCAATGGCCGGGAAGCTCTGGAGATTTGGAAGAGATGGCAACCCCACCTGATCTGGCTGGACATGCGCATGCCTGTCATGGACGGCTATGAAGCCACCCGCCAAATCAAGGCCACGGCCCAGGGCCGGACGACCGCCATTATCGGATTTAGCGCCAGCGCATTTGAAGAGCAGCGCACCGCTGTGCTGGAAGCGGGCTGTGACGACTTTTTGCGCAAACCCTTTCTTATATCAGATTTTTTTGAATTAATGCACAAGCACATCGGCGTGCGCTATATCTATGAAGATACGTTTTCAGTAGGTGATGTACCTCCGGTTACGCCGGTCAGAGTGAATCTGATCTCCGAATCCTTGTCTGAAGTGCCCGATGCCATGCTCACGGATCTATATCTCGCTGCCGAGGAGACCAATCCGGCAAAGGCCCAAGCCATCATAGACCAAATCTCCGAGAAGAACCAACCGCTGGCATCGGAACTGGCAAAACTCGCAGCCGGTTTCCGCTTTGATCTATTGCGGGATTTAATCGAGGCAAACAGATGACGCCTGATAAAGGTAAAGCCAACATCCTCATCGTCGACGATAAACACAGCAACATCAAAGTGCTTATGGGCGTACTCGAAAAACATGGCTATGAGGTGCGTACAGCCCTTGATGGCCGACAGGCCGTCGCATCGGCCGTGAAGCGGGTGCCCGATCTGATTCTGTTGGATGTCCGCATGCCCGAGATGGATGGCTTTGAAGCGTGCCGGCAGTTGAAAGCCGATGAAAGGACGCGTCTGGCCCCCATTATTTTTCTCAGTGCGTTGGGTCAGACAGGGGACATCGTACAAGGCCTTAACCTCGGGGGCGCGGACTACATCGTCAAACCCTTTCGCATTGAGGAGGTCCTGGCACGGGTTGAAACCCATCTTTCCATCCAAGCCCTTCAAAAACAGCTCCAATGCGAAATCCAGGAACGCAAGCGGGCGGAAAAGGCCTTACAACAACTCAACGCACAACTGGAACAACGTGTGTCCGAACGCACCGCCCGCCTTTATGCCCAGACCATGGAGCTTTCAAAGGCCAAGGAGGCGGCCGAGGCGGCCAGCATCGCCAAGGGCAAGTTTTTATCCAAAATGGGCCATGAAATGCGTACGCCGCTCAATCCCATCATGGGGTACACCCAAATTCTCAAAAGGCAAAACAATCTGACCGATATACAAAAAGGGCAGCTTCAAATCGTGGTTGACAGCTGCAAGCACCTGACCGCACTGATCAGCGATATATTGGAACTCGTACGCATCGATACGCACAAAGCACGGGTGGTGCGTGCTGCATTCAATCTGCAGGCATTGATTCGGGCGGTTGCCAGCGACACCCAAAAAAAAGCCCAAGAAAAGAGCTTAGCCGTCCACTATGAGGAGATCAATGCCCTGCCTGAAATGGTTTACGGAGACGGCGGCATGCTTCGCAAAGTGCTGCTCAATCTGTTGGACAACGCTGTCAAATACACCGAACATGGAGGATTGGCCCTGCGTACGTCGGTTGTTCAAAGCCCGGCGTCCGAGATGCGGGATTCGGAGTCCGCAAAAAAATGGCGACTTCGTTTTGAAGTCATGGACACCGGTGTTGGGATTCCTGAGGAACATCTGGATGATATTTTTGAACCCTTTTTTCAAACTGAAATGGATGACCGGCAGGTTGGCGGTACAGGATTGGGGTTGACCCTGGGCCACCGTCTGGTGGTGTTGATGGGAGGCCGCCTTTCAGTTCAAAGCCCCTCCGGGTGGAAGAGTGAACTCCAAGGGGGGCCGGGCAGCACTTTTACGGTGGAGCTTGACTTTGAATCCGCACAAGATGATAGGTCCCGAGGTGTTGCATCCACATGTGACATTCGCAAGTATCAAGGGCAGCGCAAACGGCTGCTCATCGTGCATGACAAAAGCACCCATTTAAACCTGTTGGTGGATGCATTGGAACTGCAGGGATTTGATATTGTCCAGGCCGGCAGCGGCCGAGAAGCGCTGATCAAGGCCGCCCAATGCCACCCCGACTTGATTCTGATGGATCTTCTGATGCCGGGCATGGACGGCCTTGAAGTGTTGCAGCACATACGCCGCAACGAGGATCTGACAAAGGTTCAAATCATTGGTGTATCTGCCGCGGCAGTCGGTGAAAAACAGTTGGCGGCCTTTACCGCCGCTTGCGACGATTTCATCGAAAAACCCGTCAGTATAGAAGAGCTTCTGGAAAAGATAGAAGAATACCTTGAAATTAAATGGATCGCTGGATAATGCAAATTCAGAGGCCGGTAATGGACGGATGGAAAGCCACAAAAAACCAGTGGGTTTGAAAAAGCATTTTTTCAAACCGTAATCGTAATATTAAATCGAGGCAATCATGAGAGAAATACCAAAGCTCATTTTAATTGCGGGTTTTGGGCTAATGGTCTTTTATGTCTCTTTTGCATATGCCCAAAAACCCAAAGTGTTTTATGTAAATTCCTATCACAAGACTTTTGAGTGGGGTGATAGTATTGAGCGTGGCCTGCTCGGAATACTCAACTGTGTTGATAAAAGCGGCGGCGCTTCTCCTGACAGAGTTCCTGTTAACGTGGACAGTTCTCAAAGCCAGGTTGAACTTGTTGTGTGGAGAATGGATACCAAACGAAACATCGACACGGCTTGGAGGAATGCGCAAGCACTGAAAATAATGGCATATATCAAAACATGGAAACCCGACATTGTGTTGCTTTCAGATGATAATGCCGCCATTTTTCTTGGTGTTCCATATCTGCTCAACAGTGCGATCCCCGTGGTTTTTTGCGGTACGGCCTGGGATGCGTCCCAATATGGATTTGACAAGCGAAATAATATTACCGGAATGGTTGAAGTGGCCCAGATCGAGCATTTGTTTGGATTGCTTAGACAATATTCAAAGGGAGAACGTCTCGGCGTTGCAGGTGCCGACACCCTGTCTTGTCGCCGCGCCAGCGAGAATTATCAGAAAGTATTAGGCATTAAAGCCATTGAAAGCTGGGCGTATACGGTAGCCGAATTTAAAGCGCAATACCTGGAGCTGCAGAAGAAAACGGATATCATTATTTTAGAGGATCTGTTCACGTTGAAGGGATACAACAGAGACGATATCATTCAATTTCTGGTAAACAATATAGAAGTGCCGACAGGCGCGTTGTATGAAGTATATGCTTATCAAGCGCTGATTACCTGTGCCAACATGGGCGAAGAACAAGGCGCATACATGGGCCGTACGGCACTGCGCATACTGAAGGGCGAACGCCCCGAAGATATACCTCTCGTGACGAATAAAAAAGCGAAAATCTATTTAAATATGAAACTTGCCAAAAAACTCGAGATCACCTTTCCCATGGATCTTATCGATGATGCGATTTTTGTCGAAGAGCGCCAGGCAGAGAACGAGTAGTTATGCGCAGTTTCTTTTCCATACGGATAAAAATATTAGGATTCATCGCTTGCGGCTTCATGGCTGCCGCCCTCGGGGTGGTGCTCCTTGCGCACACCCGGCTGCAGGCGATCGTCGATCACAGCCAGCGCATTGTTTATGAGGAGAAGATCGGGACGATTGTCCGCCTGCTCCAGGATAAAGTTGACAGACTTCATAGGACCGGTCGCATCGAGGCGTATGAAGATGCGTTTAAGGCGTCCATCCTGAGGAAGTTGCGCCATACCTATTATAAGGGTGAGAACCTGCGCATCTATCCGTTCATTATCGATTCCCGCGGGGTGTGCGTCATGCACCCTGTATTTAAACAGGGCGACGATAGATTTTCCGGACGCGACTATGTTCAAAAGATGTTGGCTGTGCAGAATGGTGACTTTGATTATGAATATGAGCAGGGCGTGAAAAAGTGGTGTGTCATCAAATCCTTCCAAGAGTGGGGATGGATCGTCGGGTATACCGTTCCTCTCGATATTAAGTACGCAGATGTTCGCGCGTTACGGAATATGCTTGTAGGCGTCATTTTCGGCACCATCGGGATTGTGTTGATACTGCTTTTTGCGGTTGTTGCCCAGATGCTGCGCCCCATCATCAGATTGACGGATGCCTCCAAAGCGATGGCCGCCGGCGACCTCCATCAGGAGGTCGAGATCGAAAGCAGGGACGAATTGGGTGTGCTGGCCAACAGCTTCGTCCGGATGCGTGATGCCATCAGGGAACAGATCGCTCAATTGAACAGCGAAATCACCGAGCGCAAGAAAGCCGAGGAAGCTTTAAAAAGGCATCAAGACCATCTTGAAGAGCTGGTCAAAGAACGAACAGCGGCGCTTTCCGAGGCCAAGGAGCAGGCCGAAGCGGCCAACCAGGCCAAGAGCATTTTTCTGGCCAACATGAGCCACGAGTTGCGCACGCCCCTGAATGCCATCCTGGGATTTGCCCAACTGATCTCGCTCAGCCGATCCATACCCATGGAACACAAGGAACACCTCAAGCAGATCAACAGCAGC
>JASFER010000407.1:0-4543 GCA_050124755.1 Desulfobacteraceae bacterium | reverse complement strand
ACAAGTTCACAAAGGCCATATGTTTTCAGGAAGCCTGAACTTCCCGCGTCGTGTGGCCACCACCTATCTGAACGCCGCGGTCTGTCCGGTGCATAAAAAATTCTTCAAAGCGGTGCAGCAATCATTGGCGCAACGGGGACTGACCGTCCCCATCCGCATCCTCAAACCGGACGGCGGCAACATGAACTTTGAATCGTCACTGGACTATCCGGCCCAGACCATCCTTTCCGGACCGTCCGCCAGCGTCATGGGCGCATTGGCCCATGCTCCCCGACAGAGCACCAGCCTGGTTCTGGACATCGGCGGCACAACGACGGACATGGCCGTATTGATCGACGGCGTTCCTTTGTTGGACCCCCTGGGTATCGAGATTCCGCCTTTTAAAACTCTGATCCGGGCGCTGCAGACCCAATCCATCGGTATTGGCGGAGACAGCGTTGTCCGTCTGACAAACGGCCGTATTACCATCGGCCCGGATCGCGTTGGAAAAGCCATGGCCTACGGCGGCCCTGACCCGACGCCCACGGACGCCTATTGTGTTTTGGGCATGGCCCATACGGGAGACCTGGAACGGGCCAAAGCGGGCATATCATCCATCGCCCGACCGCTGGGTTTAAGCAATGCAGCGGCTGCCGCAAAAATCTTCACATCGGCCTGCCAGCGTATTTTGGACGCTGCCCGGCAAATGATCGACGGCATCAACCGCAAACCGGTGTACACAGTCCACGAAATGTGTGAAGGCATCCAGATCCGCCCCAGGCAATTGCTGGTTCTGGGCGGGCCGGCCCCCCAATTTGCCGAGCAACTCGGCACCATGTTTGAAGGTGCGGTCTCGGTGGTGCCCCACTGGCAGGTGGCCAACGCCATTGGATGTGCTTTGGCGCGCACCACAACGGAATTGATCCTGTTCGCCGATACCGCCCAAAAGGTCGTCACTGTCCCGGGGGAGCATTTCAGCAGCAATATATCCTCCCACTTTGAATTGGAAGATGCACGGCAACTGGCCTTTAAGCTGCTGAAAGACAAGGCCCTTCGCCGCGGTGCCGTTACCGACCGCCTGCAAACCGAAGTGATCGAAGAATCCGCATTCAACATGATCCGCGGCTTCCATACCATCGGTAAAAATATCCGCGTGCGGGCCCAGATCAAACCCGGCCTGATCGAGGGATACTCGGTGGTCGGTGATCGGTGATCGGTGTTCGGTATTCGGCGATCGAACTATGAACCTTGAACTATGAACCATGAACCATGAACCATGAACTGAGAACCATGAACCAAACATTATGCTGACAGCAAAACATAAAACCGGACTGGTCTTTTTCCCGGCCTTTGACTGGGCCATCAGCCCCACCCACCCCGAACGTGAGGAACGCCTGTTATACACCCAGGATCAGGTGTTTGAAGAGGGGCTGCTGGACATTGACGGCATTGTGGAGTTCAAACCGGACCTGGTGACCATGAAAGACGTGCAGCGGGTTCATTTCTGCGTGCCCGATCCATGGGCCGTGATGACCGAGTCCCACTTTATCAGTGCCGGGGGGGCCAAAACCATTGGCATGCAGGTCATGGACGGCGCCATCGAAAGGGGTTTCGCCTTGGTGAGGCCGCCGGGCCACCATGCCTGCCGGGTGGTCCATGGCGCCCGGGGCTTTTGTAATGTGAACATCGAAGCCATCATGATCGAATATCTGCGCCGGGCCTATGGCGTTGAGCGCGTGGCCATCGTGGATACCGACTGCCACCACGGCGACGGCACCCAGGACATCTACTGGCACGACCCCCAAACCCTGTTTATCTCCATCCATCAGGACGGCCGCACCCTCTATCCCGGCTCAGGTTTCTGGAATGAACTGGGCGGTCCCAACGCGGTGGGCACAACCTTGAACATCCCCCTGCCGCCGCACACCTCGGAAGAGGGGTTTCTTTTTGCCATTCGAGAGGCCGTGCTGCCAATCCTGGACGATTTTAAACCCCAGCTGATCGTCAATTCGGCCGGTCAGGACAACCACTACTCCGACCCCATCACCAACATGAATTTTTCCGCCCATGGCTATGCTGAATTAACCCGGCTGCTTCAGGCGGATATCGCCGTCCTGGAGGGAGGGTACGCCATTGAAGGCGCCCTGCCTTATGTCAATACCGGCATCATCCTGGCCATGGCCGGCCTTGACTACAGTCACCTGCAGGAACCCGATTACGACCCGGACCAATACCGCCAGTCACGCGAAACCGACCAGTGGATCGAACGCTCATGTGAAAAAACGCTTGAGATTTGGCGGCAAAGGCAGGCCCTGACCGAGCAGATACGAAGCCAGCCCGAATGCGGCCACAGATCTCGAAGGATTTTCTACGATACCGATAATATTCAGGAGCGTCAGGAAGAGACCATCGCCATTTGCGACGATTGTGCGGGCGCTCTGCGAATCGATTCAAAGGCCCACGGCCGCAGGCGCATTCTGGCCATTCACATCCCCACCAAAGCTTGTGAAAAATGCCAGGACCAGGGACACCAATGGTATGAAGCCGCCGATGCAGCCTCATACGACCACATCTTCCTCCAAAATCGCGTCGATGACAGCTACCAGGAAAAATGATCCGCCAAACCACCATCAAAAAAAAACTGATGCTGCGCGCCCGGATTATCCGGGCCATCCGGCAATTCTTTGAAGACCATGATTATTTGGAGGTTGAAACCCCCATCCGCATCCCCGCACCGGCACCGGAGCACCACATCGATGCAGAACCCAGCGGAAATTGGTTTTTACACACCTCGCCGGAACTGTGCATGAAGCGGTTGCTGGCCGCCGGTTATGAACGGCTATTCCAGATCTGCAAATGTTTCCGCAGCGCAGAACGCGGACACAAGCATCTGCCGGAGATGACCCTGTTGGAGTGGTATACGGCCGAAGAAGATTATCATCACATGATGGATCAGTGCCAGGCGCTGATCCGTTACGTTCTCCACCACTTCAACCCCGCAGGCAAACTGGTGTATCAAGGCCGGGACATTGATTTGACCCAACCCTGGCTGAAGCTGAGCGTCGCTGATGCATTCGACCGTTTCGCCGGCACTTCCATGGCGGAAGCTCTGGACAGCGGTCGGTTTGACGAAATCATGGGTCTGGAAATCGAGTCCCGCCTGGGCATGGATCGACCGGTTTTTCTGTACGACTATCCATCCGCATGCGGAGCGTTGGCACGCCTGAAAGAGGGCCATCCGGAGGTCGCCGAGCGATTTGAACTCTATATCGGCGGGCTGGAGTTATGCAACGGTTTCAGCGAACTGACCGATCCCGTAGAGCAGAAAGCGCGCTTTGTTGACGAGATGGATCGAAGGCGCCAAGACGGTAAATCCGTTTACCCCATGCCGGAGCCGTTTCTTGAGGCACTGGCCAGGATGCCGGTGTCCACCGGCAACGCCCTGGGCATAGACCGCCTGGTCATGTTACTCACCGATGCCGCGGAGATTGATGAAGTGGTTGCCTTCCGCCCTGAAGAGTTATAACTCAACTTTCGGTTTTCGATTTTTGAAATGCCTGTCGCCGTCATATGTTTTAAAGCTAAGGGCGGGTACAGAGCCCCGCCCTACGAAAACCATCTGCATTGCTCAAATGCCTGTAAAAACGTAGGGCCGGCCTCCGCGCCGGCCGGTTTTAAGCATCGACTTGGGTGGGGCATAAGCCCCGATGACTCATTTGGCTATCCGCACAGGGTTTTATGATGGCAATCGGTGAAACCCGAAAGTTGTGTTATAAGTCATCCGAATGTATCGTGCTGGAACGATGGTTGCGCCGATACGCCCTCCCATCGCCATTCCATCTGTGCTCCATTGAGCGCTCTCGAACTAAAGTTCCATTGCCCAAATGCCGATATCATGCCCCGAAATGTTCAGGAGAATTCTTGATACCGACAATAGCAAATACATACAATGAACGGCGGGGCTTATGCCCAAGTCAAATCTAAAAACCGGCCGGCACGGAGGCCGGCCCTACGTCCGCGCCCGTGTGCCGGCAAGGGGCTTCGCCGAACCGGCCTCCGAGCCGGCCTGATATCAATGATTTCCCGCTGCCGTTGTTCAATTTCCGGCTTTATAGCATAAGCCGGCGACAGGAATTTCAAATTCTAGAACCGGAAGTTGAGTTGAAAACAAGCATGGACGCCGCCCAAATCCCAAATCCCGATGCACCGGATTCAGGTCCGATAACCTTAAACCGATTTCTGGATGCCTTGCCATATCCGGCCTACTATAAAGACGCCTCAGGTGTCTATTTAGGCTGCAATCAAGCCTTCCGCCGGCAGATCCTATGCGGATGCACCGAAGAGATCATCGGCAGATCCCTGGCCGATCTAAAGGACAACATACCTGCCGGCCTGCTCCGGTTGTATATGCAAAAAGATGCCGAAATTTTGGAAAAGGCGGGCCAACAGGTTTTTGAAGCCAAGGTACGCTGCGGCGACGGCATTACGCGAACCTTTGCATTTTACAAGTCTATCTTAAAAGATGATCACGGAACGGTCATCGGTATCGCCGGACTCATGCTGG
>JASFER010000406.1:0-4623 GCA_050124755.1 Desulfobacteraceae bacterium | reverse complement strand
CGGCCGAGATCGTATCTGAATAGAGCTGAGAAGAAGATAGAGCCTCTCCTGTCCGGCAATCCCAACGTCTCAATGCAGCCCGGCCATCCACTGATATCACATATCGATTGCCATCTTTGAATCTTACAGCCTTAACACCACTTTGATGGCCTTCCATGACGGCTCTAAGCTTAATCCCGGCCGGCGGGGAGTTGCTGAACAAATTATCAAATTGCCCCGGATGATCCCGCAGGACAGTCTGGGCATCATCCGGATGCATACGCTCCATGTGGATCTGCGCCAGGAGTGAGTTTAATATGTTTTTAGAGGTGCCGGCATCCTTAAGGCGTGTTTCCATTCGGCGAACCACTTCATCATCGGCAATGCTTCCGCTCCGCCACTCCAACAGGCCCAAATTATAAGTTGCTTGGGGATGCAGGGCATCTGCTTCCAATGCCGCACGAAAGCTGGCTTCGGCTTCACTTTCCCTTCCAAGTTCATAAAAAGAGACCCCCCGGTTGTTCATGCCGTCCGCATCCAGGCCGACCAGATTCACTTCGGCGTATGCGGAGTCTGCGCCGAACAGTTTCCGGTGGATGGCGTTCAATTCCAACCTGA
Source organism: Desulfobacteraceae bacterium (assembly GCA_050124755.1). GTDB lineage: Bacteria > Desulfobacterota > Desulfobacteria > Desulfobacterales > Desulfosarcinaceae > JARRKU01. Next base: position 4,026 of record JASFER010000406.1, on the reverse strand, counting down.
TCTCCTGAAACCGGCTGTAGCGCGCCTCGTGGTCCCATTGCACGCATTTCAGCAGCACCGGGGTCAGGGCGGGCGGGAAATCGGGGTCGTGGCTCAAGGTCTTGGGGTCTCCAGGTGTCTCGGGATCGCCCAAGGTGGTTTGGTAGGGTTTGTTTCCGCAGAACATCTCGTACAAGCACACGCCAAAGGAGAAAATGTCGGCACGCGCATCCACCGAGCCGGCATCTACGGCCTGCTCCGGCGCCATATAACCTGGCGTGCCCATAAAGGTTCCAATGGCCGTCAAACCGGCATTGCCGGGATCGCTGGATGTTCGTTGAAGATCGGCCTCCACAGGCTTCCCGCCGGACACCAGTCCGAAATCGGTGACCTTCAAGGTGCCGTCTCGGGTCATGAGCACATTCTGGGGTTTGATGTCGCGGTGAATCATGCCTTTTAAATGGGCATGCTCCATGGCGTGGCAGAACTGGATGGCCAGATCCAGGTTGGTGCGGTAGTCGATGCACTTGCCCTCCTGGATCCACTCTTCCAGGCTGCCGCCGTCCACGTACTCCACCACGATGTGGGGCACCTCGTCGATGGTGTGCACGAAGTAACAATATGCGATGTTGGGATGCATGCCCAGTTCGGTCCAGGCCTCGGCCTCGCGCAGAATGCGGGCGAAAAGGGCCTTGTCCGAGAGCATCATCTCGTTGGGGGATTTCAGGGCTACCTTGACGCGCCATTTTTCGTGCCGGCACATGTAGACCCGGCCCATACCGCCTGCGCGCACCTCTTCCACCTTGTACACCCCGGAAATCAGATCGCCCGGCTGCCACACCGGCAGACTTTTTGCGGACCAAACCTGTTGCCCGTCTGCCTGTACGGCATCGGACGCCGGTTCGCTCTTTTTCGCCGTGACGGCAGTCTCCCGCCCGGGTGTTCGCAGCACCGTGCCGGCACTGGCGGATCCATTGCCGCCGCTGCTTGCAGAACGGGTACCGTCATCTTTTTTTTCGCGCTTTTCAGATCGTTCATTCATATCTAAACCGCTTTCTCGAGGGCATGCATAAATTCTTTTGCACTTTGATAGCGTTGGGTTACCTTCTTCTGGATCGATTTATTAACTGCCGCGGCCAGAGCCGCGGGTATTTCGGGTGCGCGCTCCTGCAGGGGTATGGGCGCTTCTTCCAGCAGAATCAGATGGGGCGCTTTCAACTGCTGCGCCTTCATGATGCGTTGAAGGGCCTCTTTGGGAGAACCGACCTTGCCTTTGTGTTGGGCCAGGTATTGCAGGACCTCCTGGGGCGTGGGGAACCGGAAAGGATATTTCCCGGTCAGCAGATGGTAGAGGGTGACGCCCATGGCGTAAATATCTGCGGGTTCTCGCACATTGTGGGCGTCTAAAAACTGCTCGGGCGCCATATAGAGCACGGTGCCCATGGCGGCACCCAATTGGGTCAGAATAGTACCGCCGGCTTTGGAAAACTGGCGGGCCAGGCCAAAATCAGCCAGTTTGGAAACGCTTCGATCCCCACTGTTGTTTTTAAGCAGAATATTGTCCGGTTTGATATCCCGATGGACAATGCCTTGTGCGTGGACATGCATCAGACCTTCCAGGGCCTCAATGACATGGCCCACGGCCTGATTGGCAGAAAGATGGACCCTCTCTTTGGCGATCACATCGTTTAAGCTGCCTTGGGCGGCGTACTCCATTACCATATACGGCTTTCCGGTCTTTTTGTTCTGACCGCGGTCGATATAACGCAACACGTTATCATGCCGTACTTTCTGCATCAGTTTTATCTCGCGGGTAAAGCGCGCGCCCAGATGGGGATTGTCGATGTTCATCTCTTTCAGGGCCAGCAGTCTGGCGGTGGCTTTATGATAGACCAGATATACCTTGCCCATTCCGCCTTGGCCCAACTGCCGGATCACCTCGAAACCGTCAATACGATGGCCCGATCCGGGGCTGCGGGGGGGCAGGCATTTTGGGCAGGTGTACATGGCAATATGGTGCAACTCTATGGCCCGATGGTCGCTGTCTGCCAGGTGGATCAGATCCTTACCGCATCGGCAGCGGATTTCCGGCAGTTTGCCGGGGTCCGATGGCGGATGCGACGCTTGTGACGGGGCTTGATCGCATTGGGGACAGCATAAGATATCCTTCTCATCATCAAGGAGATGCATGCTTTTGCCGCATTGCGCGCACTTGCGGGTATGCGTTGATAAGGCCATTTCCAAAGCCACGCAAAGCTGTGTGTAACCGACTTCAATGATATCGCCGTCCTTCAACTCGACTTCATCCACGCAAAGATTGTTGATCTTTGACGGGTTGGTGACGTCCAGGTCGCGGAAGTACACTTTGGGGGGAGCCACTTCGAGCAGAAAGTGTCGCCTTGAAATGTAAGGATCGTCGCCGGATAATTGAAAGCGGGCGTCCCGGCTGCGCCCGGCCAGACAAATGGAAGGCTCGCTCACGCTGAAGACCTTGCCTTTTTCCGGGCCTTTGATGATGGTCAGTTTAACCTGCATGGAATCTCCTTAAACACGGTGATGGTTCCAAATCAATTACGGTCGGCGCAGGCGCTGCAGATCTCTTTGGCATCCTTTTGAGTGACGCATTGTTTACAAAATGCCTGTTTGCAAACTGTGCACAATTCGGTGGCTTTGCGCGATGGATGATGGGGACACATCGCCTGCTTGACTTTGGTCTCTACTTCAGAAGCGGAGGCGCTTTGCTGCGGCTGGGCTGGCGGCCCATCAGGCCGCAGCGTAGTGGCGTTTTGCCCGGATGCGCCGGTTGCGGCCAGCTTGGTGGCCCCGGCCGGCGCCTGGTCGGGCCGCATAAATTGAAAGGCGTAAATATCGAACTTGATTTCATCTCCGCTCTTCAAGGGCACCGGCTTGTTGGGCTCGAGGGCCTTGCCTTGTAAAAAGGTCTGGTTGCTGCTTCTCTGATCTTCGAGATAGAATTGCCCCTCGCTGAAAGAGATGGTGGCATGCAGGCTGGAGATCGTCTCTTCGGGGATCACGATATCATTGTTGCCGTCCCTGCCGATGCGCATGTGCGGCTTTGCGATGATCCGGGGTTTGTCGAAGACAGTCTGTTGGATGTCAAGCAACTGCGCTTTTGGAATCCGCACTTGCGGTTGATCCGCCGGTTCATGCGCGGAAGCTGTTTTCCTGCCCCGAACCACAAGTATCAGTATGATAACGCCCGCGACCAGGACCGCTGCGGCCAAGATCATGGGCAGCGGCAAGCCCGTCTGCTTTTCCGGGGTCTTTTGCGGCGCTGTTGACGGCTGCGTGCCGGATTTCCGCTCCTCGGGCGCGGGCGTTTCAGCTTTTGCGGGCTCCCCGGCAGGTTGTGCCAGCATCCCTTGGATGGATTGGAACACAGATGCGATCTCATCAGCCTGATAGGCCCGGTAGTATTCACCGTTGGTTTTGACAGCCAGGGTTTGGATCAAAGAAAAGTCCGCATTTTCCGTAAAGGCGATGGCGAAGATCCTTACGCCCGACTTTTTTGCGTCCAAGGTGAGTATGTCCTTGAGCCATTGCTCTTTGGCGCGGTCCTGCTCCTTATCGCCCGTATCGACGATGCCGTCGGTTAAAAAGATGATCATCTTTCCGGCATCATGGCGTCCATTGCTTTTGAGTTCGTAAATGGCGCGCTCCATGGCGGCGGGACTGTTGGTCCATCGGCCCTGGTAATTGACCTGCTTCAGGCTTTCCAGAAATTGATTCTGCAATTGGGGCTGATCCACGGGGGTCAGCGGCTTTATCAGGCGCGCATCCCGGTCAAATATGAGCATCCCCATGCGGGTGTCGGCCTTCAGCCGGTCAATGAAATTTTCCACCACGTTGCGGGTCAAAAAATCGGGGTCGTTTTTCTTCATGCTGCCGGAGTTGTCCAGGACCAGCATGATGTCCAGCTTGGCGCTGCCGGCGGTCTCCAGGCCGGCCTCGGCAGCACTGTGCTTAATCCAGTTCGTCTCCATGTAAATCGATACCATCAGCAAGAAAACCATCCAGAATCTTGTC
>JASFER010000405.1:0-4638 GCA_050124755.1 Desulfobacteraceae bacterium | reverse complement strand
GCCTCGCCGGTGAGGATGGGGTTGTTCTGTCGACGGCGCATGAGAATGTCGACGATCTGGCGAATTTCATCGTCGCGCCCTAAAATCGGGTCGAGCAACCCTTTGCGCGCACTTTCCGTCAGATCCACGGAAAACTGGGCCAGCGCTTCCTGCTTGCCCATGACAGCCGGCGCCACGGCGCCGCTGGCTTCACCTGGAGCCGCACCGCCTCCCACCTGCGTACCGTCCTGGGCATACAAGGCATCTTCGGGCGAGCCCCCCACAATGGAAGCAAAGTTATCCGAAAGATCTTCCATTTTGATCTTGCTGAATTCAGAAGATATTGAAGGCAATACCGCCTTAAGCCCCGCAGCTTTGAGCAGTGCGATGACCATGTGGCCGGTGCGCACCCGGGACTCGCCGAAAAGCAATGAGCTGTAAACCCAAGCCCTTTCCACCGCCTCTTCCAGATGCGGCGAGAAATCGGAGATGGATGTGGCTCCCCGCGGCAGGCTGTCCAGCGCAGCGGTCATTTCAGCTGCCAGCCGGGATGAATTGAGATCGTAATGCCTGACAATATGATGCAGGTCCGAGTCCTGCAACTGCAGCACCATGTGCAGCCAGTGTATGAGTTCCACGTAGGGGTTGCCCCGCATCTTGCAAAACACGGTGGCGCTCTCCACCGACTTGTAGGCAAGGCTGTTAAGCTTGCCGAACAGTGCCGTGCGGCTGATTTCCGCCATGATGGTATCCTTCTGTTTTAAGATAATTCATTTTTGCGCGTGCCCTCATGCCGCATCCGCCTCCACAACCATACCGCTGACATCTTCTTCAAAGGGCAGGCTCTTCAGCCACATGGTCCACCCCAGGCGCCCGGATTGACCCAGATGCACCTGGGGTACTTCCGCGGCCTTGAGGATCAGGCGCAATTCCCAGTTCAGGGTATCTCCAACATAATTACGCACCCAGGCTTTCAGAGCTGCAAAGCCCTCACTGCCCGGCAACATGCGCTCATAATCCGCCAGGTTCATGGGCCCCATCACGATCCTGAACTTTTGCTGGCAGTCCCACACCTGCGAACCGACCACCAGGTTGACGCCCATGCTGGCATTGTCCGTCGACTGACCCAACCGGCACCTGTACATTTCGGGCAGCGTGATCCATTGGCCGATAAACTCTTCTATGCGTGTCCTGATGCCGAAATAATCTTCCACGATGGCCCGCAAGCCCTCGGCATGCCGTGTCTGGCAGGCAAGATGCCCGCAGTAATGCAGTTTGGCCGCATCAGGCACGGCATCCCGATGTCGCAGAGATTCCCGGCCGATTCCGATCAGGCTGCCGATATAGACGGAAAAACGATCGTCATCGGGCCGGTCGTGACTGACGGTTTGCCGATGGCAGGCCCACGCCCGGTAAAACAGGCTGATCATACGGTGGTTGAAGATATCGAAAAAGCGGGCCAGGGTATGGTCCTCATGATTCAGTTCGCGGTCGTGGATATACTCGGTGATGTGCAGCGGCATGGGCCCCTGAGGTCCGAGCAAACCCATGAAGTTTACCAAAAGGCGTGGCTTGGCATTCTTTTTTTGGGGTTCAAAGCGTTGCAGCGTCGCAGGTGCGAAGCCCAGGGAGGGTTCCTGGCAAAATTGAAGGGGATCGTCCGCCGAACGCACCGCCCGGCCCATTCGCGGTTTGTGGGCGAACCTGCATTCCACCCTGCGGGCGGCCTGATAGAAACTGAGTCCGGCCGGATTCTCGAGGAACCGCAAGTCTACAGTGTTTGTCTGTTGCCCAGGTTTGCCGGCCATCGCATGATTTCTCCACGTTCCCGACTCTTGATTACCGTTTCCGTAAAAGAGTTGATGGAAACATATTTGGCAAAAAAGACGTTCATCACGGCCCCCAGAAGAAATACGCCGGTCCCTTCGAAGGCTAGTTCATCAAATTCCAGGGTAATTTCCAAACCTCTGACAAAAGCAGCCTGGCCTTGAGCGGTTATCCGACGGGTGATGGGCCGGCTGTTGACTGACAAAACCCCTTCAATCTGTTTTCGCGTCTGAAGGTCACGGGCGTCACAATAGAGCCTTAATAAATCCCGGATGGCGGCGGAACCTTTTCCATCCATCCCATCCACCAATGAAAGGTAGTTAAGGCTCAGGTGATTGATCACGCGCCAGCTGATCTCACCCAGCGCATTTGACGGACGCGGTGCTGTGGGACCTGCCACACAATGCACGGATTTCGCTGGTGAGCTGATGTCCAGATTGAAGTCTGTTTTGCCCCGGCCAATACTCATTTGGATGGGGAGATCCCGGTTGGTGCAAAGCGTCTCGACTGCCAGTTGACGCAAATCGGATCGATATGGTGCGGCCGCTGCGTCGACAATGGACACAAATACTTCACTGCCGCCGTAGCTGGTACGCCGGCCATGCAGCTTTTCCCGGCCCGACATCATCCGCGGAGTGCGGTTCACCGTGAAATATGCACCACCGCCATCGGTCTCGTCAATATCCTTGGCCGAATAAAACGGAGTAAAAGCCTGTCTATCATCGGCCCGCACGCCATACCCGGTCACGCCCAGCACCTGATAAACCTCAAAATCCATTGGACGTGTCCGTGCGGGCACAACGTGAAATTCAGTGAATTTATCTGATAAGTGAATGATATCAGCCCGTTTTGGAAACAGATTGATGACCGGCGTACAATGCAGCAGAAAATTGCCGGCATCCACCCGGCCATCAAGTTCCGGCTCTTCATGATCGAGCAATATAACCATATCCAGGACGTTACGGTTGCATCGTTTGATGCATTCGCGCAATCCCCTTACCCGGAAGAACATAAACCGTTGCGGAAAAGCAAAATATTCATGCAGCAAACGATAGCCCTGGAAAGACCTGGCCACTACCGGCAGGAGCGCTTCCCCATCCGAAAACCCGACCTGACAAATGCGCTCAACCGGAAGAACGCGCTGCCAGGCAAAGGGTTTTTCCGGCGGCTGGACCACCACGTTCACGCCGTGTCCAAAAATCTGCTCATAAATCTGCATGGGCAATTCTTCAGATCCGCGGATGAAAAACGTCAACTCATCCAGGTCAAGATCGGAAAAAGCCACATCCTTTGGTGATTCAAGACGGATTTGAAGCCCGGCCTTGGCCGCAGGCGTCGATTCCGGAGGCCGTATGCCGGTGAGGTCCCGTGCGTGATACTGCGCGTGAGTTATCTTCAGCGGCCAGAGCGTAACGGAATGTGCTGTCCGGTATTCACAGGCGGTACGACTATCCGCGCCGATAACCGATCGAAGCACGGTATTGCGCTTCATCTCAAATCCATTTTCCAAACCGCTTTGGGCTGTGTCAAAGGCGAATTCCACAACGGCCATCGAGGGCGTCGGCGACAGGTAGTATGGATAAACCGTCTCCAAAATGGATTGGGTAAACTGGGGAAACTCGTCATCCAATTTCAAATGGACACGTGCGGCAAGAAAAGCAAAACCCTCCAACAGCCTTTCCACATAAGGATCGGCGCAGGCAAATTCGTCCAGGGAGAGTCTGCCGGCAATCTTGGGAAACTCCCTGGCAAATTCACCGGCGCTGCCTCGCAGGTGCTGAAGTTCCCTGTTGTAATAGTCTAACAGCCGTCTGTCCACGTTATCCCCGATTCAGCTTAACTTTTCCGGTTTCAAGATCCAATTCTGTTTTGATAAAGAGTGATTCGGGAATGGGCTGGCCCCAAAGGTCTCCGCGAATCTCAAACCGGATGGAACGGTTGCTCATCTCTTCCGGGGCCATGGTCATCACAATGGAAATGGTGTTCGGAAGAATCCGTGACTCAAAGCGTCGCAACGCCTCGGTCAATTGATATTGCATTTCATCGGAACTCAGACTGGACACCGTCATACCGGCCACGTTGCGCACGCCAAAGTTCAGGACCGAGGATGGCAGTTCGGTGTATTCGTCCAATCCGTCCAGTTCCGCATTGGCATACGTGTTGAGCAGCCAGGCGATGTCGCGGAGCACCGCTTTGCGGTATTGGTGCATGTTCACGACGCGGTCTTTGCGGCTTTCCCGGCGCTTGTTGGGCTCATTGTCGGTCAATCTGTCCAGAAGGCAAGGCAGCAGTTTTTCCGAGGGCTTCATTTCCGCCATGGTGTCAACTCGATTCGTTTTGGCTGTCGGGATGGTCGAGAGAGACCTCCCGAATCTCCAATAAGGGGTATTCGCCCTGGTCCGTGGCCAGCATGCGCTGACCCATACCGATAAAAAAGTCGTTTCCCAAATCCCTCCATTCTGTTTTGCGCCCCATTTGAAAGGCACTGTCCGGTTCCTCTTCCGAGCCGGGATATCGGCTGGGGATCAGTCCCACCGCCTGGCCCTGGTTGGACCAGGTGAACGTCGCCGGGGCCCAGATCACATCACGCAGGTTGACTGGTTGGCCGATTTGAATGGCTTGAATGTGTTCAAAGGGAATCCAATAATATTTTCCATTGACGATGGCTTCAAGGGTCGGCCCCAGTCGGGCGTCTGCATCGGCAATCCAATCGAAGGCCTGCCCGTCGATCCGGCCCGAAACGGCGGGGGCGGCATCGAAGGCCCGGTCACGCAATTCGGCCGCCGCTTTGAGTTCGCCGGCGGCGATAAGTCCGGGTACTTGTGTGAGCCA
>JASFER010000404.1:0-4646 GCA_050124755.1 Desulfobacteraceae bacterium | reverse complement strand
GTGGCCAGGGAGAGGTCCCCGCGCTTGACACCGTCCCCGCCGCCGGCCTTGGCATGACAGGCGAGACAGTTCTCCCGGGTGGGCCGGTGCACGTAAGTATTGTCTCCTATGCTGCTGATTCCGTGAAACCGTTTTTTGGTGAACACTTAAGCAGTGCCGTGACCAAACCACTTCTATTCTTGCTTTAAGTTAGTGTCCATCCAGAAATGGTAGATTGTGGTTCAGATCAAGGCCGCAGCGAGGTTGAAACCGCAGGCGTAGCGCGCTACGTTGAGAATTTCAACCGAGTGAGAACGCCGAGCTGGGCCGCAAGATGCCATTTATGGATGGGCACAAGTTAATCTGTGTGGCCCATTTAGCCTCCAAGGCAGATGAAAGTCATACGATGACGATTAAAATGATAGACCAACGGTCTATAATTTAAAAAGTCTTATGAGCGTTGAAACCTCATTTTGAGGTTTTGACATCGAACTGATGAGAAACAGCTATTTCGCCTTGATCTATTCCTCAGTTTGCCATATCTTGCAGTGGATCAAATTGAAGATAGAGTAAAATGCTTATTTAACAGAAACGTTCAACCATTATTTATTCCTTATTATTTATATAATACCATTAATACCATGCCTTCCATCCATAGATTCCAAGGCGCTTTCACTACCTGAGCGGCACATCATGCGATGCACGATGATCATCATTATCAACTTCATTGCGGCGCTATTGATTGGATGCACACCCGCAAACGAAGCCGTGCGCGATGCGTCTTGCGCTTCGGATGATAAAGATATGTCCTTCCGTCTGCACAAAATGCTGGCGCAGAGCGGACCTACGATTGACTATGACACTTTGATGCATCTTTATGATTCAATAACCGGTGTTCCGTGCCCTATCTCTCATGTGGACCAATTGCTGGGTGCATTGATCGATAAAAGAAACGACAATCCGCGCATCGATCAGATGATTTTGATTTTTGCCGCCAAAGCGATTGGTGCAAGCCGATACCGGATACCAAATGTCTCGCTTGTGTTGATGAACATCATGAATCAGCGGGAGCGGATCAATGAATGGGTAATCGCCTTCGTCGCCGAAGCCATTGAAAAGTACCCGTTCGATATCGCCAACGGCGATGAACTGATGGACCATCTCGAGGAGGTGTTGCGGCAGGTGCGGTCCCGGACCGGACCTGCCAAAGAATACTTTGGATATCATTTCCTGCCGCCCCCAAAAAGCAGTTACATCCGCGACTATATCAGCGGCATTGCAGATATGCGTTCCCGGGTAAAGGAGAGAATTTGCTACTATGAGCTGATCGGCAACGGTATGACCGAGGCCACCATTGAGTCCTTTCTAAGAACCGCCCAAATGAACGGGATGAGCGATAGCGGCACCGTTACCGTGAAACCGATGGAATATTTGCGGCGACAGCAGGAGCATATTCCATAATTCATTATTTAAAAGGAGAGAATACCTCACTTCAACATTCCGCGCTTCTTTGCTCGATATTCGACATTCCGTTACAGGCCTGTGCTATATACAATAGCCGATGCTCGATGACCTGGCCTTAAGTATGTTTTTGTGTAAGCAAAAATGCACAAAAGTATACCGATTGATAAACCAATCTCTCACGATTTTATTCCAGTGACAATTTTTCAACAATAAATTTAATGAGATAAATCCTTCCTGGCCCCTGGCATATTAATTGCGGTATTGCGATGCAATGGTTGAGGCGGATTAATCTCTCTGCGCCCTTTGGCATTATTTGTTGGGCTAAATCGGAAGGAGAATAGTATGAAAAGAGTTTTTCCAGTTGTACTCGCAGCGTTTTTGTTACTGGCTTTTTCATCATCTGCCTGGGCGGGCGGCGGCAGTCATAAGTACAACAAACGGAGTAAAGAAGATAAGCGCAAGTATTATCAGCTCATAAGGGAAAGAATCCACCAAATCAGAGTCAGGGCCCAATTCCGCGCCATAAAACATCGCTACCAAAAATCCCATGAGGACGCGCAGCAAATGTTTTTAGAATACCTCGGCAGCAGCGTGCCTTCAGCCGAAGCTCAGATTGAGGCCTTGAGAGCGGAATATGATCAGATCATCGCCGATAGGGACAATACCATAGCCGCTTTGCAACAACAGCTGGAACAACAAGCGTCCCAAATGAATGCCGAATGTGATGCCCGTCTGGAGGAGGCCCAGAATGCGTGGCAAGCGGACACTCAAGTGCAACTGGATCAGTTGGAAGCCGCACACCAGACGGCGCTCAACGAACTGACAATGGAACTGCAGGCCTCCTGTGACGCGAGGATCGAAGAAGCCTATGCCCAGTGGCAGGCTACCGCCGCCGATCAGTGTGGGTCATCAGGCCCGCTTACGCAGGTCAGTGTCATTGATACGGTCAACGTCAGGCCTTATGCCATCGATACGGACAGTACAGGCAATATCTTTGTCGTCGACCGGAGCAGCCTGGTAGTGACGCAATACGACGCCACCGGCAGCCAACTCGGGCAATGGAACCCCGGCAGCTTGAGTCAGCCCTCCGACATTGCCGTGGATTCTCAGGGAAGTCTCTACATACTGGACTATCTGGCGGAGGTGCCTCTGCAGAAGTTCAGCGCGGACGGCACACCCATGGCGTTTGATACCGGAGCAACCAATATCTTTTTTCCTTCAGGCCTGTTCATCGACAGCGGAGACAATCTTTATGTAACCGATTACGGCGGATCGCAGGGCGGCAGGATTCTGGTTTTCGATCATGCCGGCAACCTGGTAAGAACCTTCGGGTCAGAGGACGACCTGGCCTTTGAAGAGTTTAACGACATCACGGTGGATGAAAACGCTCAGCGTATCCGAGTGGTGACTGCCAGAATGGTTGCGGAATTCGATATGAACGGCACCTACCTGGGATCGTGGCAGGGAGATTTTTACCGGCCCTTCGGTATCGCCACCGGGCCCAACGGCGATGTATTCATTGCCGACACCTACAATAATGAAGTCGATCAATACGACGGCGCCGGCAACCTGAAGGCCACCATGGCGCAGGATACCTACAGGCCGTTCAGGATCGTTACCTCCGCCGGCAGGCTCTATGTGGCCGATCACGGAAACCTGCAGATCAGGATTTTTGAATAGGTCTTGTTTCCGCCATATGCGGTGGCAGGCCGCCTGCCCCGTTTGAAAGCACCGGCAAGCATATCCCTTTGTTCACCATAAGAATCGGCCCGGAAGGAAATATCCGGGCCGATTTCAGTTCTCCAGTGAAGAGCCTGTCAGTGATCAGACAAATTTCCTTTTGTTTGACCATGCATTTTGTCCAATGGAATGTTCAGACATTTACATCCCTTGATCCACAAATTGCACCACAGACCATCCAAATCCAAAAAACTAAAGCTACGAAAACCCCTGGCCGATATAAACCAAGTGGACCTCCAACGCCAATGGCCGGTATAAATGCGGGAATATGACGGAAAAACAAAACAATAAGGTACATGATGATTCCGCTCGAGAGAAACTCGCCCATCAAGCCAAATCCCGCCATTGGTTTCAACCTCTGACAACCGACAATGACGATGCGTTGTCCATATGGCGCGAGACCATCCTGTTCACGGTGTTGGCAACCACCCTAACCCTCTCTCTATCCGCTTTCATTCCTGGTATCATCATTGGATATCGCGAGGGATTATGGGGATTAATCGTCGTTGATACCGCCGTTTATCTCGGCACCTGCTTTTTATTCATTTTTCGGAGTCTGCGCTATGATTTCCGGGCAGGTGCCGCCGTTTTGCTGATCTATGTGGTCGGACTCAATGTCTGTTTACAGGTGGGAATTCTAAGTGGGGGTCCGGTGTACATTTTCACCGGTGCCATTCTTGCCGGCCTGCTGATCGGCCTTAAGGGCGCTGCGGCTACGGTGGTGCTCAACGCACTCACCATTGTAGTCCTGGGGTACTTGCATGCCCATGGCCAATTTGATGGACAGCAACCTTATTTTGCCACCACACCAAGGGCTTTGGCTGCCGGGGCAAGCTTTATCCTGCTCAATGCAGTCAGCGCCATTTCGGCGGCAGTGATGGTCAGAGGGCTCCATCACGCCACTGCAAAGCAAACAGAACTCACCCAGGCCCTATACCGTGAAAAGGCGGATTTGATCGCCACCCGCCGCGAACTGAAGGCTGAAAATGAGGAGCGCAAAAATTCCGAACAAGCCCTGCGTGAAAGCGAAGCGAAATACCGCCTGTTGGCGGAGAATATCCACGATGTTATCTTCACCCTGGATCTGGATCTGAATTACACGTATGTCAGCCCCGCTGTCGAGCGCCTGCAGGGTTGGCAACCTCATGAAATAATCAGCTTAAACGTAGCCGCAACCCTGCCTGGAAAATCCCTGGAACTCGCAGCCGACACTTTGCAAGCCGAACTTGCACTGGCCGAGGCTACCGGAAACGGCAATCGGTCGGCGGTGCTGGAAATCGAGCTGCTGCATAAAGACGGATCTACGGTCTGGGGCGAAGTCACAGCTGCGTTTTTATTGGATGACAATGGCAAACCTTCCGGCGTTTTGGGCGTCTCCCGGGATATATCCGAACGCCGCAAGGCGCAGCAGGAACGCGAAGAGCTACATGAACAGCTGGCGCGTTCCAAAAAGATGGAAGCGT
>JASFER010000403.1:0-4679 GCA_050124755.1 Desulfobacteraceae bacterium | reverse complement strand
CCTTCGGAGTGGATTGAAAATTTACATACGACAAAATTACGTAATTGTCAATAAATTTTTTATTATTTTTTATATTAAATAAATTTAACGGGTATATTTTTATATTTCGTTATTTTTTATTGATTTTTAAATTATTTAGGATATATTTTTTTGTATTTGGAACTACTAACGATCAATTATATTGACATTTAAAGTATTCCAAAATAAATGGTGCCTAGTTGGTTCAACAGAATGGTTGCCGGCAAAAAATGAAAACAGGGGGGGCATAAAAGCATGACAACCAAAATCACGGTTCTTGGAGCGGGACCCGGTGGGTATGTGGCCGCCATACGTGCGGCTCAGCTGGGTGCCGAGGTTACCGTCATAGAGGCGGACAATGTCGGGGGAACATGTTTGAATTGGGGATGTATCCCCTCCAAGGTGATGATTACCACGGCCCAGATCCTGGAAAAATTTCACAAGGCCGGAGAGTACGGACTGACCGTGGAAGGCAGCGTTCGCGCCGACATGCAGCGTTTGATGGCCAGGAAAGATGCGGTAATCAAAAGCCAGATCAAGGGCATTCTGAACCTGTTCAAGCACCATAAAATTCAGTATATCAACGGCGCCGGATATATAAAGGGGCCCGGGCTGGCGGCGGTCGGATTCAAGGGAGAAGAACTAAAAGTGCCCTGGGACAAGCTGATCCTGGCCACCGGAACAAAACCCATGGAGATACCGGCGTTCCCCTTTGACGGCCAAAAGATTCTTTCCAGCAACCACGCGCTGAGCCTCGAGAAGGTACCCGAGAGCGTCATGATTGTGGGGGGCGGTGTGATCGGATGCGAGTTCGCTTTCATCCTCTCCTCCTTGGGCGCCAAGGTCACCGTGGTGGAGGCGCTGGATCGCATGCTTCCGCTTCCTTCGGTGGACGAGGCCTGTTCCAAAATTCTACAGCGCGAGATGAAGAAACGCAAAATCAAGTTCATCGTTAACCGGACGGCGGCATCGTTCGAAGAAGCCGGCGATCAATTACGCGTCTCTCTAGGGCCTTCACCCTTTCTGGAGCGTCCTTCTGAAAAGGATGAGAAGCCCATCACCGTCGAAGTGGAGCAAATGCTGGTGTGCATCGGACGAAAGCCCAACTCTTCGGGCATCGGCCTGGAAACCATGGGATTGAAACCGGATGAACGGGGGTGGATTGAGGCCAATGAGCGGATGGAAACCGCTGTCCCGGATGTCTATGCCATCGGAGACCTGCTGGGACCTTCCAAGATCATGCTGGCGCACGTGGCTTCCACCGAAGGCATGGTGGCCGCTGAAAACGCCATGGGGTCAAGCCGGACAATGGATTATGCGGTAGTGCCCGGAGCGATCTTTACCACGCCGGAAGTGGCCAATGTGGGCTTGTCCGAGGCTCAGGCCAAGGAGCAGGGGCACCATGTTCGGGCGGACAGTGTTTTATTCAGAACCCTGGGCAAAGCCCAGGTGATCGGCGAAATCGCTGGCGAAGCCAAGATCGTTTCCAACGCGGACAGCGGTAAAATTCTCGGCGTCCACATCGTGGGACCCCATGCCACCGATTTGATCGCCGAGGCCACCCTGGCCATGCAAATGGGGGGCAGCGTCCAGGACATCGCCGCCACCATTCATGCGCACCCCACCCTGGCCGAAATCATGCTGGAGGGCTCTTTCAAGGCGCTGGACAAGGCGCTGCATGGCTAAACGGGGCAGGGGGATATAATGGCATGATATCATTTTCGCAGGTGGTGGTGTGCTTTTCCATTATTGTCCTGAGCGGATAAGGAAAGAACCATCAACGTTCAATCTTTTCTCCGCAGCCCATACAAAAATTGGCGGATACGGGATTCATGGCCTTGCAATGCGGGCAAATCGCCGCGCTCTCGATTTTTTCCGTCAGGCTGTCTTTTTCTCCAGATTCCGGCTTGCCATAGGTCTTCTCTTCGAAGTCGGCGATAGCCAAGGCAAGGGCCTGGGCGCCTAAATTCGAACAATGCATCTTCTCTTTCGGAAGTCCGTCGAGAGATTCGGCCACAGCCTTTTTGGAGATGGCCTTTGCTTCAATAAGGCCTTTGCCTATGGCCATTTCACTGACCATGCTGGACACGGCAATGGCCGCCACACAGCCGAAAGTCTGAAATTTGACGTCCACGAGCCTGTCATCCTGCACTTTGATGTAAAAGGTCATCATGTCGCCGCAGACCGGATTGCCGACCTCGCCGATGCCGTCGGCATCTTCCATGGTACCGGCGTTGCGCGGGTGGGTGAAATGCTCCATTACTTTCTCGTTATACATGATCGGTCTCCTTGTCGTCGCAATGCTTTCAGCCGGTTTGAACCAGCTCGGCCAATGTCACGCCATTCAACTGGTCGTAGAGGGCCAGGTAGGCCATTTCCCACAATTTGCGGGTCGGGCATGTCTTGATCCGATCGCAAACTTTTGGATTTTTAATGCACTGAACCAGCCCGATGTCGCGTTCCAGCACCCGGACGATGTCACCGGCGGTTATCCTTTCAGGCGGTTTGGAGAGCAAGTGCCCCCCCTTAGGGCCGCGAACGCTGGTAATGAATCCGGCCTTTTTCAGCGGAATGATCAGCTGTTCGAGATACTTGACGGAAATATCCTGCCGTCTGGCAATGTCGCGAATTTGAACCGGGCCTTGATCATAGTGCTGCGCCAGATCCACCATCAAACGGGTGCCGTAGCGGCTGCGGGTTGAAAGCTTCATTACAGGACCTTTCTATTGGGCAGCCGACTTTTTCTTCCACAGTGGCGACAGGCTGCGTAGTCTGTCCACTGCATGGGGCAGCTTTTCCAGCACATAATCGACCTCTTCGACCGTATTGCGCCTGCTCAGGGTAAACACCGCCGACCCCTGGGTCAGGTCCGTCGGGACCTTGACGGCTACCAGAACCGGCGAGGTTTTCAGCGCCTTGGAGGCACAGGCCGATCCGGTGTTGGCATATACGCCTTCTGCGCAGAGTAGATAAATGAGGGCCTCGCCTTCAATGGCTTCGATACAGATGCTCAGATGCCCGGGTAGTCTCTGGTCCGGATGACCGGTAAACGTGACCCCTTCGATCAGTTCCCGGATGCCGGCCGCCAGTCGGTCTCTCAGCCGGCGCACATGTGCCATGTTTTCCCCAAGCTCCTTTCCGGCAAGTTCAGCGGCCTTGCCCAGACCCACGATGCCGGGGACATTTTCGGTGCCGCCCCTGCGGCCGCTTTCCTGAATGCCGCCGTGGATCAACGGCATCAGCCTGAGCTTGTCCCTGAAATAGAGGGCGCCAACGCCTTTAGGGGCACCCAGCGAGATACCGGAGAGGCTCAGCAAGTCGACCTGCAGCTCGTTGACGTCCACCGGGATGTTGCCCACAGTGGCCACTGCGTCGGTGTGAAAGAGAACTTCTTTCTCACGACAGACCGCCGCCAGCGATGCAATGGGTTGGATGGTGCCGATCTCATTGTTGGCGTGCATGATCGACACCAGCACGGTCTGCGGCCTGATCGCATCGGCCAATCTCCGGGGATCCACCAGCCCGAAAGTATCCACCGGCAGGAAGGTGACCTCATAATCCAGGCGCTCTAAAAATCGGGCCGCATTGAGCACCGAGTGGTGTTCGATGGCCGAAATGATGATGTGCCGGCCTTTTTTTAACCTGGCCAGCGCAGCGCCTTTAATGGCCAGATTGTTGGCCTCGGCACCCGAGGATGTAAAAATGATTTCATCAAACCGGGCGCCGATCAGGCCGGCAACCTTGGCTCTTTGGGCCTCCAGGACCTGCTTGCATCGTGTGCCCAGGTCATAGACCGCTGAAGGATTGCCGAAGTGCCGGTCGAAGTACGGCTCCATGGCCTCAATAACGGCGCTTCTAACGGGAGTGGCGGCGGCGTGGTCCATATATACCGTTTGCATGTCCAAGCTCCTTTACCTGACCTTTTTGATGTAGAGTTTGTAACACTCGTCATCTTCTTCGATGCCCATAAACTCCTGGCCGCATTTTCGGCACCACTCCGGGATATCCTCCAAGGCGCCGTCATAGTCGGTCAGCACTTCAAGCACCTGGCCCTTTTTCAGACACTTCAGCCTTTCACCCGGCTCCAGCAGGTGCAGCGGACACATGCGGCAGACCAGGTCCAAAGTAGCGTCGGCACATTGTTTCTCGACAAACTTCATATCCTGCTCCTTGTTAAACAATACAATCAATCAAAGTATGGCTTGGCGCCCCGGCAAAGTGATGATCTCCAATAGCGAACATCCTTTAGCAACAAAAGGCAGTAGAAATATGGAGTGGAGGTTCCACCATATTCAAACCGGATGAACATAGGCCACTTCAGGCGGGTTATCCAGTGGTAAGAGGAAAGTGTAACCATACTATTTTAGTATAGTATCCACCTAATGCCACAATGTGTCAATGGGTAAATTAGAGTACCAGAAAGGATCTCAGCATAAAGGCACCGCCCTTATGTGGTTTGGGCCCTTAACTTTTAACTCAACTTTCGGTTTTCGATTTTTGAAATGCCTGTCGCCGTCATATGTTTTAAAGCTAAGGGCGGGTGCGGAGCCCCGCCCTACGAAAACCATCTGCATTGCTCAAATGCCTGTAAAAACGTAGGGCCGGCCTCCGCGCCGGCCGGTTTTAAGCATCGACTTGGGTGGGGCATAAGCCCCGATGAC